>JANNJZ010000057.1:0-2099 GCA_031396065.1 Pyrinomonadaceae bacterium
GATCCCAATCATTCGCTCATACGCAGTTATCTGGGCAAGGCCTATTTCGAAGAGAAGCGCGATGAACTGGCGGCGCGTCAGTTCGGCATCGCCAAGGATCTCGATCCGAAGGATCCCACCCCGTGGTTTTATGATGCGATACGCCATCAAACCGAGAACCGGCCGGTCGCCGCGTTGGCGGATCTACAACAAGCCGTCGAGCGCAATGACAACCGCGCGGTCTACCGATCGCGCCTTCTTCTCGACGCGGACCAAGCTGCGCGGGGTGCAAGTTTGGGCCGGATTTATAGCGATCTTGGATTTGAACACCTCGCTTTGGTTGAAGGATGGAAGTCGGTCAATACCGATCCGGCGAGTTTCTCCCCGCACCGCCTGCTGGCCGATTCCTACTCCAGCGTGCCTCGCCACGAGATCGCTCGTGTGAGCGAGTTGCTTCAATCGCAATTATTGCAACCGCTCAGCCTGACGCCCATCCAACCGCGGCTAGGCGAGAGCAACTTGTTTCTGATCAGCGCCGGGGGCCCGGGGGCGTTGTCGTTCAACGAGTTCAACCAACTCTTCGCGCGCGATCAACTCAGTTTGCAGGCCAGCGGTTTAGCGGGCAACCACACAAACGGAGGCGAGGCAGTAATTTCCGGAATTTTCGACAAGTATGCCTTCAGTGTTGGCGGCTTCCGTTTCAATTCTGACGGGTGGCGGGTCAATTCTGATCAGCATGACTCGATCGCTAACGCGTTCCTTCAGGCGCAGCCTACACCTGATACAGGTCTACAGTTCGAGTATCGTTACCGGGAAACGAAGACAGGAGATCTAAATCTCCGTTTCTTCCCCGAAGATGCCAAGACGGGGCTTAGGACGAGGGCCGAGACCGACAACTATCGGCTCGGATTCCGGCATTCCTTCGCGCCGGGGTCGGTTGTTCTGGCATCGCTTCAATATCAAGACGACGAGCGGCGGTCAACCGACTTAACCGATCCGTTTGTGATCTTTGACGTTAACGAACCAAGCACGAGCGCGGCTGGCGGGGAAATTCAGTACCTATTCCGTTCCGCGCGATTGAGTCTCACGGGTGGCGCCGGTTACTACAAGTTGGACAGGCAACAGGATACGAAGCTCGATTTCGGCGGCTTTCTTTTCGTACAAGAACAACGCGATGCCAGCGTGCGGCACAATAATCTGTATCTCTACTCTTATTTGAATGCTCTTGATAGCGTGACGCTCACCCTTGGAGCTAGCCGCGATTCTTACCGCTCGCCGGGGACGACCACCGATTTTCTTGCCTTCCCGGCCCCCACGATTACCGCGACCTCACTTTCGATCGGCCAATTCAACCCCGAAGCTGGGAGTGACCTGGAATCCTGTACCACGCACGACTCTTCGTGCTGCTGCGTTCCGAACCTTGAAGCGATCACTCATCACAAACCAGACTTTGGAACCCACCCAAGTTGCGGGCTTCAATCAGTTCTATGACGACATCGAGGGCACGGGTGCTTGGCATTACGGTGTGGCTGCCGATCAGAAATTCTCCGAATCACTGTTTGGCGGGGTGGCGCTTTCACGTCGCGATTTGAGAGTACCGGTTGTATTGACCGACGCTACTGTTTTCCCGCCGCAAACCACCCTACTGACGCGAGCCTGGCGCGAATTCTTGGTGCGTCCTTATCTGTTTTGGGCGTTCCATAAGCGTCTGGCGGCAAGCGCCGTGTATCAGTACGAGCGTTTCGAGCGCAGCGCTGATTCCGTAAATTTCGGCCTAAAGGCCGCCACCACCCATGAGGTACCGCTTGGGCTGAGATACTTCGATCCGACAGGAGTGTCATTGGGCGTGAAGACGACCTACGTAAAGCAGAGCGGTGAGTTCACGCGCGCTGGCATGTGCTGCGAATCCGGACGTACAGATTTTTGGCTCGTAGATGCGGGGATCACTTACCGCCTCCCTAAACGCTATGGTTTTATCGCGGTGGGGGCCGCGAATCTGTTCGATCGCCGCTTCCAATATCAAGGGACGGACTTCAACAACCCGACCTTCATTCCGGGCAGATCAGTTTTTGCGCGGCTCACACTAGCATTGCAATAACCAGTGGTCGTTCACACACGGC
>JANNJZ010000069.1:0-1617 GCA_031396065.1 Pyrinomonadaceae bacterium
CCTTGCGTCGCGGGCGTTCGGAGGAGCGCCGGCTGGCCCGGCAGCGCGACGGCGCGGGCAAACTCCTCCGGCACCGACGCCGCCGGTGAATAATTGTAGGTCAGGCTCGGCGAGATGCTGTGCCGGATCTGGGCGAGGCCGGCGAACCCCGGGAAGAATCCATAGAACGTCGGGGCGATCGACAGTCCCAGGGAGAATCGCTTCCCCTGGGGCACCAGGCTTCCTCCCGTCGTCGCGTTGCGCACCGCGAACGGGAAGCGGGAGTCCTTGTTCGCGACGCCGTTTTATTCCGAGCTCTCGCCTTTTGTGGATTTACTTTCCACGGGCTTGCTTTCAGAAGATGAGCTTTCTTTCGTGGGACTCTCTTTTTTATCTTCCTTGTCTGCCTTCTTGTTGTTGGAAGGAGCTCCTGAAGGAGACTTATGATCGGTAGCGTAAAAGCCTGAACCTTTAAATATGATCTTGGTTGGGGTAATCACTTTTTTGAGCGCCTTCTTGCGGCATTCAGGGCAGGTCTTTAAGGGTGCGTCGGTGAAGGATTGATGGCGTTCGAATTGCACGCCGCAGGCTTCACATCGATAGGTATAAACTGGCATTTAGTACTCTCCTTGCATTTCGTTCAGAAACAACTTGTTCAGGGATTATAGCGTGCAAGCTGAGGTGTGACAAGTCTCAGACGCGGCATGTTATAATTTTCTAACAATATTACGGAGATTCTCATGTTAAAAATCGAAATTATCTATTGCGCGGTCTGACATTACACCAATCGGGCCGTGAGCCTGGTGGACGAATTACTGAAGAATTACGAGCATTTGATCGAATCAGCGGCCTTATTTCCCTTGGACGAGGGCAGGTTCGAGGTCAGCGTGAACGGTGAGTTGATCTATTCAAAATTAAAGACAAAACGGCACGCTGAGGCGGGCGAGATACTGAATCTGATTCATAAAATGGTCGAAGGATAAATAATGGCGAAAAAAGGCAGAGTATTTTCGGGTGCGCGCCCCACAGGTCGCCAGCATCTCGGCAATTATTTGGGCGCGATGAAGAATTATGTAGCGATGCAGGCAGATTACGAATGTGTGTACTGCATTGTGGACGTCCACGCGTTGACAACAGTTGAGACCACCCAGGAATTGAAGCAAAACACCTTAGAAATGACCCTTGACTGGCTTGCTGCGGGGATCCGGCCCGAAGATTCGATCCTGTTCGTTCAGTCGCATGTCCCGCAGGTGATGGAATTGCATACCTATCTTTCAATGGTGACCCAGTTGGGCAAGCTGACCGACCTGCCGACTTTCAAGGAAAAGATCCGCCAGCAGCCTGAAAATATTAATTATGGGCTGGTTGGCTACCCGGTTTTGATGACTGCGGACATCGTCCTTTATAAAACGGATATTGTGCCGGTTGGCATCGACCAGGCGCCACATATTGAGTTTGCGCGCGAGATCGTGCGCTCGTTCAACCACCGCTATGGCACGGACGTGCTGATCGAGCCGAAGATGAAGAACACCCGGGAGGGCTAACGGAGACCTATCGCTGAGCGACGACAACAACAAATGGAATCCGTGGTGGTCAGCCTGGATTTCCGAGCATGGCACGCTCAGAACTGGCCTATCA
>JANNJZ010000083.1:0-3517 GCA_031396065.1 Pyrinomonadaceae bacterium
GTTCAACAGAGACAAGTCAGTCATATGAAAGCCAGCCATCCCAGTCTTTTGGTGCTCGCTGCTCTACTCCTCTTGACTCTAACCCAATCAGCGAGGGCGCAAGAGTTCTCATACAAGGTTCAGCAGGATCGATTCAGGGGCCACCGCGATGGTGAGCTGATCATTTCGACTACGGGTGTCGAGTTCCGCGCCAAGCAGGCGAAGGACAGCCGCGTGTGGACCTACACCGACATCAAACTCTTTGAAATTTTATCTTCAACGCGCGTACGCATCTGGACCTATCAAAATCGAAAGCTGCAGCTGGGCCAGGAAGAAAGCCTGACCTTCAAGATCATCGACGGAGAAATCGATCAGAAAGTTAGTGACTTTCTTAGAGATCGCAGCGCTCGCCCACTGGTAACTTCATTTACCAAAGAGGACACCGAGAGTGCGCCGCTGGCGGAAATACCTGTCAAGCATCTGCATCGGTGGAGCGGATGCCAGGGAGTTCTAAGGGTCTATGCAGATCGGCTGGTATATGACGCACAGGACGGGCACGACTCGAGGAGTTGGCGCTGGACGGATATCAGAGCAGTGGGCCGCCCAGACGTTGATCGTTTCGAAGTGCTGACGTTTGAACCTCAGACGGGCGGACCAAAACGGAGTTTCAACTTCATTCTGAAGGAGCCATTACTGGATAAGACCTATGACTTCATCTGGAGTCGCGTGTTTCGTCCAACTCCGCTGATTAGGGTGGATGGTGGAGTTACTGAGCAACAAGGATTGTCGCGGTCATTGCGGTTCTGACAGCAAGGGTTTGGTGATTCAAATGACGGAGAAGCTTAACAAGACAACAGAAAGTATCGGTGGAGCTGCGGCATTAGGTTGCTTCCGTCGAGTGCGTCGTCTGTTTCGAAGGCGGGCTAACTGGCATCTCTCAACGCTGCTCGGCGCGTTCTTGTTGATGGCTTCAAGTGCGCAGAGCCAGATCGTCGAGTCGAACATTCGGAAGGATGGCGAACAGGACAAAACTGGAAGCATGAATATAGAGAGTTACCTGGATCGCCTAATCTCCAAGGCTGTGATCGCGGGAGATGCAGCCGGTGTAATCAGGGAGGCTGACAAGTATCGAACTGAAGCAAGCCAAAAGCTAAAAGCTGGACGTCGCGACGAAGGGCGCGCCTTGCTCCGCCAAGCAGGCGAAGTGATTGCCGCGGCGGCCCCTGATGGAGACATCAAGCGAGAAGATCCTCTGCTCCGCGAATATCTGCGAGAGATCACGAAGGAGTTGGTCGATCTGGACTCGCCGGACGCAACTTCTTCCTCGTTATCAGTTGACGGAAGCTTTGCCGGCGGCAGTTACGCAGCACAACCGCGAGTCGCTGCTTTCCTTAACTATTTCCAGGGTCGAGGGCGAACGCGGCTGCTAATCGGACAAGCTCGATTAGCTTCGTACCGGCCAATGATGGCGCAAATCTTTCGGCAAGAGGGCGTGCCTGAATGGTTGATTGGCGTCGGCTTCGTAGAAAGCACTTACAACTCGTCAGCACACTCACCAGCGCAGGCCCACGGTATCTGGCAGTTCATACCCGGAACAGGTGATCGCTATGGACTACGACGGACGGCTTGGACGGATGAAAGAGAAAGTCCCGAGAAATCCACGCGCGCCGCGGCCCGGTACCTCCGCGATCTGCACGCGCTCTTTGGAGACTGGCCGCTGGCGTTAGCGGCTTACAACTGGGGCGAAGGTCGCATTGCGAGAGTCATTAAACGAACCGGCATCCGCGATTTCTGGACCATGGCTGATCGCGGTCTGCTGCCACAAGAGACCACGAACTATGTGCCCTCGGTGCTCGCCGCATCGCGTCTATTGCTTGGGACTGGCAGGTCCAGCATTGAGGCCCAAGTGCCGGTAAGGACCTCGCACAAGGTAGTGAACCGGCGTTTATCGGATCGTGAGCCCTAACACTAGCAGCCCGGAACGACTGCATACAACGAAAGGAATCATCTCCAATGTGTTTTTCAGCCTCAGCCAGTTTCATCGCCGGCACTACGCTATGTGCGGTCGGCGTGGCCACGATCAAAAGAACAGAAGCGAAAAGCGAGCTACCGCTCGCGATGATTCCGCTGATGTTCGGGGTCCAGCAGCTGATCGAAGGCGTCGTCTGGCTGACATTCACAAATGACTTGCCGCTCCTCAAGCAGACGATGACGTATCTGTATTCGGGATTCTCGCATGTGCTGTGGCCAATTTACGTACCGTTCGCTGTGGGCATCCTTGAAGCAGTGCGCTGGCGAAAGAGGGCGATCTTTGCATTCGAGGTCGCGGGGGTCGGGGTGGGTCTGTACCTGCTCTATTTCATCGTGACCCTTCCGGTGGTCGCTGAGGTCGTCGGCAGTCACATCGTCTACGTGTCGCCACATTTCTATCTGATGCCGGTGATGGTGTTCTACCTGGCGGCGACGTGTGTCAGCTGCTTCTTCTCGAGTCACGGGTTCGTGAAGCTGTTCGGTGTGTTGGCGTTGTTGTCCTTCATCGCCGCTTACCTCGTTCACGTCATGGCCCTGGTCTCGATCTGGTGCTTCTTCGCAGCGATCTTGAGTCTCCTCATCTATCTTCACCTCAGATTCAGAAATCTCGGTGGGTTCCCAGGGAAGCAGAGTTTCCGCGAGCCAAAGATTGCAGAGGTGAATTGATGGGCAAGATAAGGGTTGCCGTTAATGGATACGGCGTGATCGGGCGGCGCGTGGTTGATGCGGTAGCGCTCCAGGAAGATATGGAGATGGTCGGCATCGCCGATGTTGTGGGCGACTATCGCTTGCGCCAGGCGCAGGCGCGCGGGTTTGCCATCTACACCGCACTCGCCGAGAAGCAGGACGACATGAAGGAAGCAAGCATCGACGTGCGCGGCACGCTCGACGATCTGCTCAAGGTGGCGGAGGTAGTCGTGGACTGCACGCCCAAAGGCATTGATGCCAGGAACAAACCCCTCTACGAGAGCGCGAACGTGAAGTTCATTTTTCAAGGCGGTGCGAAGCATGAGTTGACCGGGCACAGCTTCGTCGCTTCGGCTAACTATGAATCCGCCGTCTGGCGCAACTCGACACGCGTTGTCTCCTGCAACACGACCGCGACCGTCCGCACGCTCACGGCGTTGCGCGATGCCGGCTTGCTTAAGAAGGCGCGCGGCGTGCTCATCCGGCGCGCTACCGATCCGTGGGAGAGTCATCTGCACGGCATCATCAACACGATGGTGCCGGAGAATAAGATTCCGAGTCATCAGGGACCGGACGCCAAGACAGTAGCGCCCGACCTGGATGTGGTGACGATGGCTGTGATGGCCCCGGAGAATATCGGCCACCTTCATTACTGGACAGTTGAACTCGCGCGCGATGCCTCGCGCGATGAGGTATTGGCAGCTTTCAGTCGTAACTCGCGCATCGCCTTCATCCGCGCCAGCGAAGGCATAACGGCGCTCAACGTCACCGCAGACCTGATGCTGGAACTGGAGCGTCCGCGCGGCGCCATGTGGGAAGT
>JANNJZ010000095.1:0-3395 GCA_031396065.1 Pyrinomonadaceae bacterium
GCCGAAGACGAACCTATACTATTGTTGGTTCTTGAAGACGTTTTGGGCGAACTGGGATGTAAGGTGGTTGGCACCGCCATGCGGGTGACAGAAGCTCTCGCTTTTGTCGCGAGCCACCCCTTCGATGTCGCCGTGCTTGACGCAATGCTCGCCGACGGAAGTATCGACCCCGTTGTCGAAATGCTTGTCGCTCGCGGCACGCCCTTCGTCCTGGCATCCGGCCTTGCGCAGTCCGATTTTACGCACGGCCTCAGCAACGCCGTTGTCTTGCGGAAGCCGTACACCGACGCCGAACTGCGGCAAGCCCTGCTTCTCGCCCTTGCGCAGGGTCCGGCTCAACGGCGGTCCCGGTTGTAGACTGCCAGCAATGCTTGCGGCCGGCGCAAGTCCCTTCAATAGATCGCCCTCCAGGAGCACACCCGCTGGTCGGAGGGTAGGCACTAATCAGCTGTCGGCTCAAGCCGACAGCCGCTTATGGCCCATCCCGGAAGTGCCGCCCGCCGCGTTTGATGGCTGCTTTCGCTTCAAAAGCGGACTCTGGCACGGCGTCCAACCGCCTGATTATGAGTTCACGCCCTACACGGAATGAGGTCGGGATCAGCCGCCTACCGATTCGTGATTGCGTTGCGATAGTCACTGCCGATACACTGTTCCCGGCGCTTTATGGCGATCAAGAATTGGTCCAAGGAGGATGTGTTCTCGATCTGCCGGCGCCAGTGCCCATCCTGATAGACACCACTCATCCCTTCTAGGACTTCGTCTTTCGCCATCATGCATACCACCGGTCCCTGGGAACGCAGCCGTGCCGGATTGCGAAACCCGCGCAATAGCCGACTGAGCGTTTACGCCGCACATGAGTCTTCGGGTCAGAAGATACATTCAATCTCGTCGCACTTGCTGTGCTCATCCCCAAAAACAACCCCAAGCGTCCAGCATCCGTGCCCGCATGCTTATAGCTCGTCGATTGCAATCTGATCACATCCGGCCGGCCGGCACTTCGCCTTCGTTTCGCCCCCACAAGGCCCATCATTCCCACAAGGCCCATCATGAAGTAATGTGGATCATGGAAGCAACTCTACGCAAAGGAACTACATGCCTCGCCGCCCGATTCCAGATCGGTCATCAAGAGTCGCAGCAGCCACGAAGGCAATGAGGCACAACGGCCAAGCGAGCGAGACAATCCACGAGGAAATGTCGAGCGCCATTACTGATCACCGCATTCCGCCGGGAACCGCGCTTCAGGAAGATGCACTCGCCTCGGCCTTCGGCGTGAGCCGGACTATCATCCGGAAAGTCCTGCAAAGGCTTTCGCATGAACGCCTGGTCGACCTGGTTCCGAACAAAGGAGCATCTGTTGCCAAGCCGTCTGCGGAAGAGGCGCGGCAGGTTTTCGATGCAAGGCGGGTCGTTGAGCGCATCATCATCGAGCGGGTTGCGGCCAATGCCGCGGATGATCGCATTGATGAGTTGGGCCAGCTCGTGCGCGCGGAAAAAACCGCCTTTGAGACGGGAAACAAACATGTGCGGCTCAAGCTTTCAGGCGACTTTCACCGCCAGCTTGCACTATTGGCGGGAAACGAAGTGCTCGGCAATTTCCTGAATGAACTCGTTTCCCGCACATCGCTCATCATCGCCCTCTACGAGTCCCCAGGCGCCGTTCCGTGTTCCCACGGTGAGCATATGGAAATTGTAGATGCGCTCAAGCGCCGTGACGCGAAGAAAGCCGCTCAATATATGGATCATCACCTCCATCACATTGAGACCCAAATAGAACTCTCGGAAACCTACGGCAGGGTTGACTTTCAGTCCTTGTTCAAGAGACCCGTCTAGAGGAGCGCCATCGCGCCGTCAGAACTGATGGCCTGATTGGACGGCGCATAGCTTGCCAGCATTCCTTTGTAGGTTTTTGGCAGCGGATAGGCCAGGTCGCCACGCTTGCTTGTCTTCAGGCGCAAGCCAACCAGCGCCTCGGCGAACTTTACAGCAGCCACCACACCATCGATCACCGGCACATGCAGGCGCTGCTCAAGAAAATGGGCAAGATCGGCCATTCCGGCGCAGCCAAGCACAATAGCGCCAGATTTGTCTTCGGAGATCGCCCTTTCGCATTCGGCGAGAATCAGCTTCCGCGCATTCGATCCCGGATTGTCCAGCTCCAGAACGGGCAGATCGATCGCACGCACGCGCCGGCAATGATGCTCCATGCCATAGCTGCGCACCAGATGTTCAGCGATGATGCGGGTCCGTTCTAGTGTCGTAACGATTGAAAAGCCGGTGGCGACAAATGTCGCGGCGTGCATTGCGGCTTCTGCGATACCGAGCACCGGACCGGACGCGATTTCGCGCGCGGCCAGAAGCCCCGGGTCGCCGAAACAGGCGATCACATAGGCGTCGATTCCGTTGGCCTCTCCCTCGCGGATTTCATCAACAAGGCCGATGATGCTCATCGCCTCATCGTAATGTCCTTCAATGGATGACGCGCCGTTTCTGGAAGTTGCAACGACGATTTCAGTTCCGGGAGAAGCAACGGCCTTTGCCGCCATTTCGATGGTTCCCGTCATCGAAGCGGTCGTGTTGGGGTTTATCACCTTGATCCGCATGTGAACCTCTGAACGCCTGCGCGGGATCTGCTTCCTGCCCGGACCGGCCATCTCGGACATATTGTATACAATATTGTTTTTTCTATTGCATAATGTCCTAATTTCGTCCAGAATTATCTCAGAACGGGCTGTCCCGAGAAGCCCGCGGAATACGGGGCCAAGCAGTCCGCATGCTGTAATGGGAAGAAACGTTGTCAGACCAGGAGACACATCATGCGCAACATCCCTAATGTTACTCGCCGCGTTCTGCTCGGAGCCGTTGGCGTCGCTGCACTCGCGGCCATGTCCGTATCGGGCCTAGCGGCCAACAAGGAACTCAAGATCGGTTTCGTCGGCGTCACCAGCGGACCCGCGGCGGCCTGGGGCACGTCGAACGTGCGTTCGATGCAGACTCGCGCCGCATGGATTAACGAGATCGGCGGCGTCAAGATCGGCGACACCACTTATGACATCAACATCGTGACCTTCGACGACCAGAAGGACCCAAAGCGCGCCATCGCCGGTATGGAAAAGATGGTTCAGGAAGGCATCCACTATGTGGTCGGGCCGAATGTTGACGACGGGGCTGCAGCCGTGCGCCCGGTCGCCGAAGCCAACGGCATTATCTATTTCCCCTATGCCTTCCCGAAGGAACTCTACACCAAGCCCGCCTCGAATGCGGTGCTGGGCATGATCGCCAACTACCAATCGGGTCCGGCGATCTACAAGTTCACATATTTGTTACTTGCGTGTTGTATGCACGTATGTGTCGTCGGAAACATTATCGACTGAAACAATATTCCGGGTCCAATGTGG
>JANNJZ010000163.1:0-3120 GCA_031396065.1 Pyrinomonadaceae bacterium
CTACGGCAAGACCTTCACCACCTATCAGTTGGCAAAGAAGCTTGAGGCCAGGCGGGTGCTTGTGCTGACCTTCAAGCCTGCGGTCGAGGATGCCTGGCGGACGGATCTTGAGTCGCATGCTGACTTTAATGGCTGGCAGTACCTCTCGCGCTCGACCGGCAGCGACCCTACGCAGATTGACCGCAAGAAGCCGGTAGTATATTTCGGCTCCTTTCAGGACCTGCTCGGCCGCGACGATGCAGGGAATATCAAGCCAAAGAATGAGTGGCTCCACACGGTGAACTGGGACCTCGTGGTGTTCGACGAGTACCACTTCGGGGCGTGGCGGGAGACAGCCAAGGAGCTGTTCGAGGGTGAGGACGATGCTGTCGCTAAAAAGGAAGCCAAGCTCGAATATGCCGCCGGCTTGGAAGGGATGAACGAAGACCTTAGCGTGCTTTCGGAGAAGGAAAGCGAGTTCCTTCCGATTACGACCAGGGCGTATCTTTACCTTTCCGGTACGCCGTTCAAGGCACTGGCTACGGGGGAGTTCATAAAGGAGCAGATTTTCAACTGGACCTATACCGACGAGCAGCGCGCCAAGGAAGAGTTTGCTGAAAGGAACCCAGGAAAGTGGAATCCCTACGGTGCTCTGCCGCAGTTACGCCTGCTCACGTATCAAATGCCGGACGAACTGCTGGCGGTTGCGAGCGGTGGAGAGTTCGACGAGTTTGATCTCAACGAGTTCTTTGCAGCGAATTCTGGGGACACGATCCCGAATCCAAACGGCGAATTCGGGTCATGTCCCCAGAATCCTTTTGGCGCGCAGTTCAAGCACAAGAGCGATGTGCAGAAGTGGCTGGAGATCATTCGGGGATCGTACGCGCCGCAAACGGTGGAGAGCCTCAAAACCGGAACACGGCCGCCGTTTCCGTATTCGGATGTGCGCCTTCTGCCGTACCTCCAACACGCGTTTTGGTTTTTGCCTAACGTTGCCGCCTGTCAGGCGATGGCGAACCTGCTGGCTGAAAAGCACAATACCTTCTGGCGCGGCTATAAGGTTGTAGTTGCGGCTGGTGCATCGGCGGGCATCGGGCTTGATGCGCTGCCCCCCGTGCGTTCTGCCATCGGGAGCGGATTCGATACAAAGACGATCACACTGTCGTGCGGAAAGCTCACGACCGGCGTTACCGTACCTCAGTGGTCTTCGATCCTGATGCTCCGCAATCTCAAATCGCCCGAGACCTACTTTCAGGCCGCCTTCCGGGTGCAGTCCCCCTGGTCCATCAAGAACCCCAATGGCGACAACCCGCACGAAGAGGAGATCCTCAAGCCGGTCTGCTTCGTGTTCGACTTCGCGCCCACCCGCGCGCTGCGGCAACTGTCCGAGTACGGGATTGGTCTCTCTCCAGGCGAGCCGAATCCGGAGAACGCCGTCAAAGACCTCGTATCCTTCCTGCCCGTACTCGCCTACGACGGCGCCAATATGACGCAGATCGACGCTGGCGGCATCCTCGATATCGCGATGGCGGGCACTTCCGCCACGCTCCTGGCGCGCAAGTGGCAGTCCGCGCTACTGGTGAACGTGGATAACGATACCCTGCGCCGCGTCATGGACAATCCCGAAGCGATGGCCGCCGTGGAGCGCATCGAGGGGTGGCGCTCGCTTGGTGACAACATCATCGAGATGATCATCAACAAGAGCGACAAGGTCAAAAAACTCAAGAATAAGGCTAAGGATGGTTCGCTGACGGCGAAGGAAAAGAAGCAGCTTTCCGACGAGGAGAAGGAGTACAAATCAAAGCGCAAACTTGTTCAGGAGAAGCTGATCAAATTCGCGACGCGTATCCCCGCTTTTATGTACCTGACTGACTTTCGTGAGAACACTCTCCAGGATGTCATCACCAAGCTTGAACCGGATTTGTTTTTGGCTGTCACCGGTCTGACAGTGAAGGACTTCCACCTGCTTGTGCGTCTGAAGGTATTCAACACCGAGCAGATGAACCAGGCTGTCTTTGCGTTCCGACGCTACGAAGACGCGTCGCTCCGCTATACGGGTATCGAGAGCCACGTGGAACTGACGCACTACGGTTTATACGATACTGTGGTGGCAAGGGAGGTGTAAGAGAACGGTGAAATACTCGGTGAAACCTACCGTATCGAAAAACTGCTCAACCGTGGCGGCTTTGGCCGGGTGTGGCTTGCGGTGGATACGTTTTAATATGGCTGGCTTCAAAAACGCTGGCGTTACTTACCTGAGACCCCAGAGGCTGAAGAGCCAGAAGAAGTTTTCAGCTCTTGGCTTGAAGAACTCAAAGCAAACAATGATACTGAAACTCTTGAGCGGCTTGAGAAAGAAATAAGGAAGGGAAGCCTTGGATGAAATCTCATAAGTCAAACCACAAAGTCACGTTAAAAAGGAGAACAACATCATGGCAATGACAGTTGAAATCAAAAACAATAAACTCTGCATAGAAATTGACCTGGAGAAACCAACACCATCGTCATCCGGTAAAACCCTGGTGGTGGCCAGCTCGCGGGGGAATGCTGTTACCACCGCCATGGTGGACGGCAAGCCTGTCACTATCGGGCTGAACGCATATATCAAACCTTGAACTGACATTTCATGCGGTTACATCCACTCATCTTCCATGCAGCCCTGTTCGTGTCAGCGCTGCTGCCGGTTTCCGCGCGGGCTGATTTGCGTCTTTACGTCGGGAATCTGGATGTCGTGACAACCTCCGGCAAAGCATGCGGCGGTATGCGTGGACGGCACCCGATTTCTCTGGTTATCAGCATTGATTATGAACTGAACACTTTCTCAGGCATATTTGGCGGGGATAGCGTCGCAGTCGGCAGGTTGTCCGGATCTTCCCTGGAACATCTGGCATTACGCTACCCGTATTCGGATCCTGCACTGGCCGATGGCCACTACATAAAGCTCACTGTTACCGGTTCGATGCTTAGCGGTGAACTGCGCGACAAGCATATCGATGCAGCCGCGGATGAATGCAATTTTGATCTCGCCCGCCTGACTTTAAGGCAGTCGGAACAGGATGAAGCGGCCGGAACAACCTACCAGAAACTTTCAGGCCAATACGAAGCGCAGCTGGCCCGCTCCACGGCACTCTCTCTGTTGCG
>JANNJZ010000165.1:0-1527 GCA_031396065.1 Pyrinomonadaceae bacterium
GGTGACGGTGAGGGCGACGGTGAGGGCGCTGAACCTTCCACAATCACCGTACCGGTCATAGTCCCGAAATGAACATTGCAATAGTAGGGAAACGAGCCCGGTGTATTGAACTGATGTGAGTAGATCGCACCTTGCCCGGAGGCCGGGGCCGACGAACAATTAGAATCAAATGGCGAACAGAAGGCATTATCGGGGTCGCAGCACTCGCCGCTTGTTACCGAGTGGGGGGACCCATTCCAGGTCCATCGAACTGTATCACCAACCGAGATGCGGACTGTCCTTGGATTGAAGGAATTGTTTATGACACTGACATCAACAGTCTGAGCCTGCGCTGGTAAAGACCGCGCCGCAAGTGGCGCGCTTTCTGCCGGGAGTCCTGAGATCAGAGGTGCAGAACTGTTGAAGCGATCCGTACCAAGACCAAACCCACCGCCTGAAGCAACTGCGTTGCTATGGAAGATGGCTTTCCAGGGAAGGCTGTTAGTAATCTCAGGTTGTCCGGTGAACATAAGCTGGCCGGAGCCGAAGGTTGTTATCCAACTCCCCGGTACCGGTACCTGTCGGACAACGCTGACACAAAGGGCCGACTCTTCGCGATCAGACCCTGTGTCAGCAGCTGCGGTTTGGGGCCGTTCGCTTAGCGGAATGGCTAACAGCATTACCGCCGCGAGAACTAGAGATAGTCGAAGCGTTAGTCGAATCACATGAACCTCCACGGGTTACTAAAGCCTGGTCAAAACAATCTTGCCTGTTGTCTGTGGGCAGTTGCCCTCAATGCAAATCAGGGGAGGCGTCTCATCTTAAAAACCTCCGGTACAGGTTGAAGCCGATTATGAAACGAGTTGGCGGCAACACCAGATTGCTGGAGTTGTACCGGCTGGTCGTTGTCATCTGCGAGTTAGAGAAAGTCAGGGAGAACGTATGGCGGCCGACGTCCTTTTCCACACCAAAGCCCAGTTCAGCCTCAGAATCATTTCTGAAGCCAGTAATTCGATGAGAGCCGGGCGCAAAGACGGAGTCAACCCGGCCCAGCTTGAAACCCACGCGCGGCGTGTATTCAAACATAAGAGAAATGGTGGGCCTGATCCGCGCGCTAGCGCCAAAGCCGAACGACGCTCCATGCTGGTCCTGACTGAACTGCTCCGCCAGCGGTTCTCGTGGAAAGAAATCTTCGGCCCTGGGATCGAAACGACGTCGTCCGTTAGCGTTCAGGTGCAGCGCAGGGGAAAAGAACAGGTGTACGTATTTTGAGGCACTTCTGGCCACCATGAGCTGGAGGTTATAGGTGTAATCCTTCTTAAAGTTGTCGTCGCCTTCAATGCTCGCGTAGGTCGAAAGCGCAACCGGAGAGCGCCCGCGCTCGTCCAGCAAGTGATACCCAATGCCAAATTCGACCGTTTTGCACAATCCGGGTTGGCAGATCGGCGAACGATACGCGCTGACGTAAAGCTTGTCTGTAACTCCATAGAAGACTCCAAAAGATGAGACCGCAAAACTATCGAGACCCAACAGATCCTGGTCGCTTTG
>JANNJZ010000169.1:0-2988 GCA_031396065.1 Pyrinomonadaceae bacterium
GCTTGCGGCGAGCGGGTTTTGCTGGAGGTTGGGTTAAGACGTCTGTCGAGGATAACAAATCTAAACCTGTAACGATGAACGCATGAAACAGGTCGCTTCCAGACCTTAGAAAATTGAAACGAAAAATGACTACAGGTGAAACGAAAGAAACACTACCGCTGTCTGCAGAAGAAGTCCGACTGATCAATGCTTACTGGCGTGCTGCAAACTATCTCTCTGTCGGGCAGATTTACCTATTCGATAATCCGCTGCTGCGCGGTCCGCTGAAGATCGAGCACGTCAAGCGAAGGCTGCTCGGTCACTGGGGCACGACGCCGGGGCTGAACTTTATCTACGTGCATATCAATCGCCTGATTAAGAAGCATGATCTAAACGCGATCTATCTCGCCGGCCCGGGACATGGCGGACCCGGCGTCGTCGCGAACACTTACCTGGAAGGAACTTACAGCGAGTTCTACCCGGACATTTCGCAGGATGCCGAAGGCTTGAAGAAGTTGTTCAAACAGTTCTCATTCCCCGGTGGCATCCCGAGCCATGCCGCTCCCGAGACGCCCGGTTCAATCCACGAAGGAGCGGAACTAGGCTACGCGCTCGTTCACGCTTACGGCGCTGTGTTCGACAATCCAGATCTACTGGCAGTCTGCGTCGTTGGCGACGGCGAGGCGGAAACTGGACCGCTGGCGACAAGCTGGCACTCCAATAAATTCCTGAATCCGGCGCGTGACGGCGCGGTGCTCCCAATCCTGCATCTGAATGGCTACAAAATCGCCAACCCAACGGTGCTGGCGCGCATCAGCCATGATGAACTGGCGAGCCTCTTTGTCGGCTACGGATACAAACCCTACTTTGTTGAAGGGGACGATCCCGAAACGATGCATCAGCTCATGGCGGCAACGCTCGATAGTGTGATCACCGAGATTCAATCGATTCAGAAAGACGCGCGTGAGAACGGCTTTTCGCATCGCCCAGCGTGGCCGATGATCATTCTGCGCTCTCCGAAAGGCTGGACGGGGCCGAAGTTTGTCGATGGTTTGCCGGCTGAAAACTCATTCCGCTCGCATCAGGTGCCGTTGGATAAATTAGCAAGCAATCCCGAACATTTGCGGCAGCTCGAAGAGTGGCTGCGAAGCTACAAACCCGAAGAACTTTTCGATGAGACGGGAACATTGATTCGGGAGTTGGCTGAACTGGCCCCGAAAGGCGAACGGCGTATGGGAGCAAACCCACATGCCAACGGGGGACTGCTGCTCAAAGACCTGAGGCTGCCTGATTTTCGTGAGTACGCCGTCGACGTTCCCAAGCCGGGGACGGTCGAGGGGGAAGCGACGCGTGTGATGGGACAATTCTTGCGCGATGTGATGAAGCGCAACGAAGACTCGCGGAATTTCCGAGTGATGGGGCCGGACGAGACTAATTCAAACAGACTCAACGCTCTCTTTGAAGTGACCGACCGGGTTTCTACAGCCACGATCCTGCCCACAGACGATCATGTCTCGCCCGATGGCCGCGTGATGGAGATTCTAAGCGAGCACATGTGTAAGGGCTGGCTCGAAGGTTATTTACTAACCGGTCGGCACGGTTTCTTCTCCTGCTACGAGGCATTCATTCACATCATTGATTCGATGTTCAACCAGCATGCGAAATGGTTGAAAGTAACTCGTCAGATTCCCTGGAGGCGGCCAATCGCTTCACTGAACTATCTGCTTACGTCTCACGTTTGGCGGCAGGATCACAACGGCTTCAGCCATCAAGACCCAGGCTTCATCGATCATGTCCTCAACAAGAAAGCCGAAATCGTGCGCGTGTACTTGCCGCCCGATGCAAACACCCTGCTGTCCGTGACCGATCACTGTCTGCGGAGCCGCAATTACGTCAATGTAATCGTCGCGGGCAAACAACCCTCGTTGCAGTATCTGGACATGGATGCGGCGATCATTCACAGCACTGCCGGGATCGGCATGTGGTGTTGGGCGAGCAATGATCAAGGAGGCGAGCCAGACGTGGTGATGGCCTGTGCGGGAGACGTGCCGACGCTGGAAACACTGGCCGCCGTGGATCTTCTCCGCCAGCATTTTCCGGATTTGAAGGTTCGGGTGGTTAATGTCGTTGATTTGATGACGCTCCAACCCGCCAGCGAACATCCGCACGGATTGTCTGACACAGACTTTGATTCTCTTTTCACGACCGACAAGCCCGTTATCTTCGCCTTTCACGGCTACCCGTGGTTGATTCATCGGCTCACCTATCGCCGGACGAACCACCTGAACCTTCATGTACGCGGATACAAAGAAGAGGGAACGACCACTACACCGTTCGACATGACGGTGCTAAACGATCTCGACCGCTTCCACCTGGTTGAGGATGTAATTGATCGCGTACCGAAGCTGGGATCAAAGTTTGCGCACGTCAAGCAGGCGATGCGCGATAAGCTTCTTGAACATAAGCAGTACATTCGTAAATACGGTGATGACATGCCTGAGATTCGCGACTGGAAGTGGCCGTACTAGCCAGCATCGGGTATCAGCGAGTTAACGGCGCACTTACTCTCATGAACCGATAGCATAGAGATTTAATGGAATGAATATTCTCGTTCTCAACCCCGGCAGCGCCACGCTGAAGTTCGCCTTTTATCAGATGCCCGACTTGAGCAAGGCATCTGCCCCAACGGATCCGGCAACGGTCCTGGCGAGCGGGATCGTCGAGCCTATCGGATCACCGCAATCCGAATTGAAAATGTCTGTTGCTGCGCAGAAGCCCATCATCGAGCCGGTTGAAGCGTCCACGCTGGTGCAAGGTGTGGAACAAATCATCCGTCGCCTTCTTGCCTATCTCGGCGAGAACACCCAAACACCGACGGCGATTGATGCTGTCGGATGTCGCGTTGTGCATGGCGGCGCCAGGCTGGTGAAGCCGACGCGCGTCACAGCTTCTGTGCTTGACGAACTCCGCGCCTTGAAAGAGTTGGCTCCGCTGCACATCCCTGCGGAC
>JANNJZ010000198.1:0-21776 GCA_031396065.1 Pyrinomonadaceae bacterium
CCGACTTTGATCTCCTCAAACGAGTGAAGTGGGAAAACACGATGACCAGCGGAATGTAGGAAAGCGGGTGAACGGCAAATGATGAATAGTAAATAGAAGCGCTGTTCCGCTACTCAACCACTACTCACCATTGACCATTTACTATTTACCTCGATGGCAGCCATTCGCACACAAAGAGAGATTCGTCAGCGCGCGCCCATCTGGCTCGCGATGTTGCTATTTTCGAATCTCGCGATCATGGCCTTTGACGCTCGCGACAGCACTACCAAGCAGCGCATGTTCAGGGTTTGGATTCAGGCTGCTGCATCTCCAGCACAGACAATATCCTCCAAGGCAGGCAGTACTGGCTCGAACCTGATCAAGCAGATAGTTAACTTTCGCAGCACTGCCCTTGAAAACGAGCTATTGAGAGAGCGACTGTCGCGCAATGAGCTTGAACTACAGAATGCCCGGTTCGCGACCGAAGAAAACGAGCGCCTCAAGGGCCTGCTCAATCTTAAGGAACAGACTGGTTACGGTCAGGTGGCGGCGACGGTGATCGCCCGCGATTCTTCAGTCTGGTTCAATACCGTGACGATTAATCGCGGTAGTTCTTCCGGCGTAGGCCTGAACATGCCCGTGGTGACGACTGGTGGAATAGTCGGAAGAGTCATTGCAGTGAGCCCCGTCACTGCCCAGGTGATGATGGTAACAGACGAAAAGGCCGCCGCCGGCGCGATCGTGGGACAGCTCGGCGGATCCGGAGCACTTGGCTCAGTAACCGGGCTTGGTGAAAGTGGCCTGATTGAGATGCGTTATGTTTCCGGGTTACAAAAAGTTGAGATCGGCGATTCCATTGTGACCACCGGTCAAGACGGCATCTATCCATCGGGTTTGAATGTAGGTCAAGTAATCGAGGTGAAGCTTGGAACCGCGACCCAGGCTCATCAGATATTCATCAGGCCGGGAGCAAAATTAGATCAACTGGAGAAAGTTGCGGTGCTGTTATATCGTCCGCCACAACGTCCTGCACCGGATCAGGCACTACCAAACGTAGACAAGACTAAGAAGTTATGAGTAATGAGTTATGAGTGATGAGACAAGCCTGGAGTCCTCATTAACTCATCACTCATTACTCATCACTCATTCACTTTTCCCATGCCTCAGCTTAAGATCGCGGTCGTTCTCCTGGTCGCAATTATCCTTCAGTTGTCATTGGGGGCGGTTTGGAGTCCTCTCTCCTATATTGACTTTCCCCTGGTTGTGGTTGTTTATATCGCCTTACAGCGCCATGCCTGGCACGCGCTGATTGTGGGCACCATCGCCGGTCTGGCCATTGACGCTCCCAGCGGAGGGTTGATTGGTGCTGGCGGCTTTTCCAAGACCTTAACTGCGTACATAATTTACTTCGCGGCCACAAAGATTAACCTTGAAAACGCGCTTATGAGGATTCCGGTACTGGCTACAGCTACTGTGATCGATTCAGCGATTTATGTATTCTGGCACAAGTCATTGGGAATGGGGTTAAGCGCACCTTTTGTGCAAACGATGTCGTATAGGCTGATCGGTACCACCGTCGTGGGCACCTTCGCCTTTTATCTGCTCGATTCAGTGTTTACCGAACGCGCTCGTCAACGACGAACGTTTGCTTCTCGTCGCAAGGGCGCGCGACGAGGACCGAGCGCACGCAGGTGACCTAGCGGACGAAAGACGGGCGACCATCGTCATCGGGGACTAACTCTAATCGTTGATTCATCGGTCGGCCGTCATCGGTCGGCCCTCAGGTTCTTAGATCATGAAATTTGAAGACACATCGCAAAACATCCGCGGTAGACTCTGGGCCGTACAGATCTTTGTGGTGCTCCTGCTGGCTATTCTCGGAGTCAGGCTCTATTACATCCAACTGGTGCGCGGGCAGCACTATGCCGAGATCGCGCAGAACCAGCGCATCAGACTCTTGCCTATCAGCGCGCCGCGCGGGGTGATATTTGATCGCAACGGCCATCCGCTAGTCGACTCTCGCCCCATCTACAACGTGATTCTTTCCCGCGAAGACATGAAGAATCGCAATCTACTTTTGCTGGTCAATCCGTTGTCAGACGCGCTGGGGGTCGACTCGGAAATACTCCGTGAGCGCTTCGAACAAATTAGCTCCCAACCGGCGTTTGAGTCTATTTTAGTGAAGCAAGACGCCAACCCGGGAGATATTTCATGGGTCGAAGCACATGAGCTTGAGTATCCAGAGCTGCGAGTAGAACAACAGCCGCAGCGACGCTATCCGGCTAATGGTTTCCTGGCCCACGTCCTGGGCTATGTATCGGAAATTGGACCAGAGCAGTTGAAGCAGGCTTCGTACAGGGATAAGGGCTTGAAGCCAGGCGACGTGATTGGACAAAGCGGACTTGAGCAATCTTACGACGACTACCTGCGTGGTAAGGACGGCTATAGAAAAGTAGTGGTGGATAGTCGTGGCCGAATCCAGGACGAGATCGAAACGGTGCTGCCGCAGCCTGGCCAGGACCTGGTTTCGACCATCGATATCGATCTGCAGCAGGCGGCGGAAGAAGAGTTGGCAAAGTCGCCACACGGTCGCGGCGTCATCATCTCAATGGATCCCAACAACGGTGAGATTCTGGCGATGGCGTCATACCCGACGTTTGATCCAAATCTGTTCTCGCAACGAATTGGGACCAAAGAGGGGCGGGCGGAATATGCGGCCCTTCTGAATGATCCGAAGAAGCCGCTAATTAACCGAGCGATCCAGGGACGCTTTCCGCCTGGTTCGACCTGGAAACCATTGATGGCTATTGCCGGACTACAACAGGGCGCAATCAGTATTGACGATTCCAATCTGGTTTGCGGCGGGGGCATAACCATCGGCAACAAGTTTACTCGCTGCATGGGAGGCAACCATGGTTCTCCCGGCGTCCACTTTGCCATCATGAAATCCTGTGACGGCTATTTCTACCGCTTGGGCTTGAAGATGAAACTCGAAGGCATTCAGGCAATGGTGGAGGAGTTTGATCTCAACAAGCGTTCAGGCATCGACCTGCCTCAGGAAGTGATCAGCACAACGCCATCCCGCGAACAGAAGGCTAAATCTTTTCCGGGTGATCCGGAATGGAAAGACATTGATACGGTTTATTCATCGTTTGGACAGGGTATGGATGTGCTCACGCCGATAGCTCTTATTCGCGCACATGCAGCGATTGGCATGGGCGGAAAATTGTACGTGCCACACCTGCTCAAGGAATTGCGCCCAGTCCGTGAGGTGGGTAGTGATCCAACCAGTCTCGACTACCGCCCGGCTCGGCTGGCCAGGGGTTTCGACCATCCCGAACCAAAGGATCTTAGGATTCCCCACGATCAAAATGAGACGGTGGTAAAAGCGATGTGGTCAGTTGTCAATGAGTCTGGCACGGCCACCGGGATCAGGATGGCTGGGTTTGATATCGCCGGGAAAACCGGCACCGCTCAGGTCGTCAGTCTGGGCAAAGACGTCGGAGTAAACAAAGACCATTCATGGTTCGTCTCCTATGCACCGGCTTACAAGCCGGAGATAGCCGTGGTGGCCTTGATCGAAAACGCCGGATTGGGCTCACGATTTGGGGCACCCTCAGTGCGCGCCGTCTACGATGTTTATTACCGCAAGACTCGAAATGAGCAGCCGCCTGGAGCAGTGGCACCAGTGGCTAAGACACCTAAGGCAGGCAAACCCCAACCCCAACCAACGAAACCGAACCCCGACATCGCCCGCGTTCAATAGGAAAGTGATGAGTCATGAGTGATGAGTGACCGAGATGAAATAACAGTTTGCGTCCAGTTACTCATCACTCATTACTCATCACTCATCACTCTCAACCGCTCAGGACCCAGGACTCAGGACTTAGAACTCAGTACTAAGAAATATGGTAGCAAGGATTCCCAAAAGAGGGCTGCGTGACTTCGACTGGCTGCTGACGTTTCTAGCGATCGGCCTCGTGTGTTTTGGCACCATCCAGATTCGCTATGCACAACCGACGCAGAACTACTGGGTAAAACAGCTCATCGGTCTTGGGATTGCTCTGGTGGCAATGCTTCTGGTGGCGTTCAATGATTATAGAAAGCTCATCAACATCGCCCCTGCTTTCTATGTGTTTGGCCTTCTGCTCCTGGTGATCGTTCTTATTCCCGGTATTGGCTTAAAGATAAACGGCCAGCGAGCCTGGATCAGAGTGCCGGGAATTGGCCAGTTTCAGCCTTCGGAATTTGTCAAAGTAACCACTGCGATGATGCTGGCGCGCTACTTTGGCAGGCATCGCGCCGGAACTCTGACTCTTAAAGAAGTGGCCGTGGGCTGCGTAATTCTGGGTTTGCCGATCGCTTTGATCCTGCTCGAACACGACGTCGGTTCAGTTATTACCTACCTGCCCATACTCGTCATTGTTCTCTTCCTCTCGGGGATCAAGATACGTTATGTGGTTGCCGCCGCAGTCCTGGGAATCGTACTGCTGCCCGTTGCTTACTGGGTTGGGGTAAAGACTCACCTGGTGAAGAACTACCAGCAGGAACGGATCAATGTAATCCTCGATCCGGAAAACGCAGATCGCCGTGGCTTTGGATACAACACTTGGCAATCGATTCTGACGATTGGCGAAGGCGGACTTCTGGGTGCCGACACATCCCAGGGACACTCTCAAAGCAGCCTCAAGTTTCTGCCAGAGCCTCATACGGATTTCATTTTTGCGGTAACGGCGGGTCATGCGGGATTCGTCGGCTGTATTATGGTGCTCCTCGCCTATGGTCTCTTGCTCTTCAGGTTGGTCGCGGGTGCCAGACGCGCTCCGGACCGGATGGGCATGCTGGTGATCATGGCCATCGTGGGCGGTCTCACCTGTCAAATCTTTATTAACATCGGTATGGAGTTGGGGATCCTGCCTGTAATCGGCGTGCCGTTGCCGCTAATGAGTGCCGGCCTGGCGTCACTCATCGCGACGTTTATCGCCATCGGTTTCGCCATCAGCGTTCAGCTAAGGAGATTCGTCAACTAGTCGCCGTAAAGCAAACTGTTGGTTTGCGGACTCGGTCACCCAAGCTTCTGATTCGCCACGAACGCAAACTAACAGTTTGCTTTACGTTTCGCGTTTACCGCGGCTTCGGTTTATACTCCTCGATAGCTCGCCCCAACGGAGTTTGGTTTCGGCATCGATGCCTTTGAAACAAGCAGCACGGAGGACACTCGATCGAGAGTGCGTGCTCCCGACAAGCGAGTCGAGATTTTTACCGGTCGTCCATGCATTCGGACGTATCATTCACCTTTTTACCGTAGCCGCACGCAGGCCACGAGGCCAGGAAAACGATTGAGTCGGGAACGTAAGTTCCGTTGACATCCAGTCGAAGGATCAACAGGTCCGCGAACATATCCGGCAAGCTTCGGGTGTTCTAATGCCAGCGCTGTTTCGGAGTAAACGCGTTCCCTGTTGCACCTTGTCCCACTAGAATGCGCGAAGCGGCTAGTTAGGGTTCTTTTGAATAGTTCTACCGACCGTCGCGTCCTGGACAAAGAGCATCCAGACTCAAGTCAATCCACACGCGACCGACAATCCATCCAAAACCGGTCAGGGGGCATACTATTCACGCCCTCGCCTGAACATCCGCCGGTAATTTCCATCGAATCAATTAACAGCGCGACGTGTAGCCGTCCCGCTACCCGGCCCTCGGCGCGCCTCGCTATTCAGCTCGAAGCCCGCCTGCGCCAATCCAGGATTTTTACCAACGTCTCAACATCTCAGGACCCAATTCCTCATTTCATCCGTGCAGGCTCGGAAGCCTGTCGAACATGGGCAATCGGTCCACACTTTGTAACAGGCGTTCAAGGAGCATCATTTAGACAATGGCTAAAGAACTAATCGTAAGCGTCAACGGACGTGAAAAGAAGATCGCGATCATCGAAAACGAAAAGGTGACCGAGTTTTATATCGAACGCGGCGAGGGCAACTCTGGGATCGTCGGCAACATTTACAAAGGGCGCGTCATGCGCGTGTTGCCCGGAATGCAGTCAGCCTTCGTAGACATCGGACTGGAGCGCGATGCGTTTCTTTACGTGTCCGACTTTTTCGACGAGGAAGAAGAGTTTGAGCGAATCGTGATCGACAAGTCGCAGAAAGTTGACGTGGCTGAGGCCCAGAAGGCTGCGGCCGAGCAGATTGCCCTCGGGCGAGTCGAACGCGAACGACATATCGAAGCCACGCAGGAACGGGTAGAACCTCTGGCGGAGGCCGATCAGGACGAAACTAGTGAAGATGAGCTGATCTCTGAATCCACTGAACCCGCTGAACAGCTGGCAGCGCAGTCAAGCGAGACTAGCGACGCCGGGAAGCGACGCAGCCGGCGCGGGCGTCGCCGCGGCCGCAGCACCGAAGGCTCAGAAGAATTTGCCGCGAGGCCCGTTCCAGGCGATGAGCGGATAAAGACAGAAGACATTGATACCCCCTTTGTTGCGGCGGATCCTTCGATTCAGAGAATTATCGATGAAGACGAGACTGCAGCGACCGGCGAGATGTTTAAGGATGCACGTCTTCAGGAGCGGCTCTTCGATCAGATCCATGCGAGCGAATTCAATCTCGATGAGGACTTCCGCACGGCGGAAGTGGGCTCGGTGATGTCTACCGTGGACTATCGCGATGGCTCGTTCCAGCGCGTTGACGACGGTGAAGCGTCCGAATCCGTGGAAGCTCCGGCGCCACGGACTCGCGGGCCTGTCGAAGCGCACATTGAAAGCTTCGTTGACGACGTTGATGACAGCACATTACAACGCGTAAGTTTTGAACGCGTGAGTGATGACGAATCGGAAGCCGAACCTCCAGCCGACAACGCCAAAGCCGAGTTGACTGATGAGCCGGTGACAAAGCAACCTGCAGAACGGGCCAGCACCAAGAAATCCAAAATGGGAAAACTTCTGAGCAGCCTTGGCGCAAAGAAGAAAGCAACCAGCAAACGATCCTCAACTAAAAAGCCGGCGAAGGAAGCTATAGCGGCTGTAGTAGCGGATGAAGCGGAGACAACTGGCGGAGCAGACAACGCTGCCGTGGAAAGTAGTTATGCTGATGCGGAAGCTAGTCTGGATGAGGCTCGTTCACGCGCTGAATTTGCGACCCGGCGTGGCGGGAGGCGGCGGAGGCGTCCCACCAAACAGGGTGCAACAGACGCGACCGCTGACGCGTCCGCGGATGAGACAATAGTTTCAACCGACGAGGATAACGAACCGGAGGTTGCGGTTGAAGTAGCTCCGATTGAGGAAATCATTGAAGCCCCTCCAGCTCCCGTGGCGGCCCCACCGGCGCGCGACTCGCGAGATTCACGAGATTCACGAGATTCACGAGATTCGCGAGGGCCTCGCGACTCTCGTGATCGAGGTCGCGATACTCGGGGACGCAATCAAAGGGGTTCGTCAAGGGATCGTCAGCAACCCACCATCACGGATTTGCTGAAGGAGGGACAGGAAATTCTGGTTCAGATTGCCAAGGAACCAATCGCTAAAAAAGGCGCCCGTATTACTTCTCATATCGCTCTGCCCGGCCGTTTTTTGGTGTACATGCCAACCGTGGAACATGTAGGCGTTTCGAGAAAAATCGAATCCGATAGTGAACGTCAACGTCTGCGCAAACTAATCACGCTCATCCGGGGCAGCGAAGATATTCCGTCGGGCGGTTTTATTGTTCGGACTGCGGGGGTGGGAATTAGCGAAGCGGACTTGCGCGAAGACGTGCGATATCTAGTGCGTACATGGCTCGACATTCGCGCCGCGGCCGAGAAAACGAAACCGGCAACGCTGGTACACAAAGACCTCGATCTGGTTCAGCGTATCCTTCGCGATCAGTTGTCGGAAGACTTTGCCGCCATCCGGGTCGATTCCGAGGAGGAGTACCAGAACATAGTCGAATTCATAAATCGCATCCAGCCGCGCATGGTAAGACGCGTCAAGCTTTACACGCGCGACCAACCAATTCTCGAGAGTTATGGCGTGCAAGCTGAGATTGATAAAGCGATCAAGCCGCGAGTTTGGCTCAGATCGGGCGGCTACCTGGTTATTAATCAGACCGAAGCGCTGGTGGCGATTGACGTCAATACCGGAAAGTTTGTCGGTCGTGGGAGTGGTCGTCTGGAAGATACGATTACCCGAACCAACCTCGAGGCCGTCGACGAGATCGTACGTCAAATTCGGCTTCGCGATCTCGGCGGCATCATCGTGCTCGACTTGATCGACATGGAAGACCGTCGGAATCGGGCCAGGGTAATGGGCGCGTTGCAAGACGCGCTGCGTGGGGATAAGTCGCCCACAAAGGTTCTCTCTTTCAACGATTTCGGGTTGGTTATCATGACCCGGAAGCGCGTCAAGCAGTCGCTGGAGCGAACCCTGTGTGCACCCTGCCAGTACTGTCAAGGCGCGGGGTTGATCAAGTCTCCGCAGACTGTTTGTTACGAACTTCTCGAGCAAGCTCGCACACTCGGCAGGGCAATGAATGGAGACAAAGCCAATAAGCAGGCGACTTTGCGTATTCATCCTGAAGTAGCGCGAGCTTTGCGCAGCACCGAACGAGACGTGCTGAATGAAATCGAGGAATACCTGGGACCGGTGGATATCAACAGCGATCAGGCGGTGCATCAGGAACAGTTTGATTTTGCGTTTATCTGATAAGACAGAGGTCGGCGATCAGAAGTCGGGGGTCAGACGATCGCCGATGCTCTGGCCGCTGATCTTTGACCTCGGACCTCTGTTCTCTGACTTCTATCCGTAATGGGCAAACTGGAAAACATCTGGAAAACCATGCTGGCAGGCGGCGCGGGCGTTGCTGCCTTGGCCGCGCTTAATGCGGCCATTAGGCGCAACGCAAGTGAGCCCGACAACAGCGCTCTTGGCGGCGATGCCCACTTCTTTCGCTGGAAGCATGGCCGGGTTTTCTATAAGAGTTCGGGAGCTGGAAACTCCGGAATGCCCTTAGTTTTCATTCACGGGATAGGTGCTGGCTCCTCCAGCTTCATGTGGCGCAAAAACTTTGACGAGTTGGCAAACCACTTTCACGTTTATGCCCTCGACCTTCTCGGATTTGGCTTTTCTGATAAGCCCGCGACTGCCCCTTACTCGGCCGATCTTTACGTTGAATTAATTACTGATTTTATCCGGGAAGTATCCGCTTATCCGTCGAATGTAATCGCAAGTTCGCTGGGCGCTGCCTACGCCATTCGCGTCGCCGATGAACATCCTGAACTCATCGATGCAATGATCCTGAATGGACCCACGGGATCGGATACGCTTAGCCGCCGGCCCGGGATGGCGGGAGCGGCATTCTATGGACTACTGCAGTCGCCGGTGCTTGGTACTTCTTTCTACAATGTGATGGCTAGCGAGCGGAGCATTAGGGAATATGCCCGCGACCATCTGTTCTACAACCGGCATCGAGTTACCGATCGACTCGTCACGAATCTCTACGCGACCAGTCACCAGACAGGGGCGCAACACGCAATTGCCGCCTTTCTGTCGGGGTATCTGAACACCGACACGCGTTCGCCGTTCTCCCGCATGAAGCAGCGCACTGTCCTGGTCTGGGGCAAACAGGACGCTACCACGCCGCTGGAAAAGGGGATCTCGCTATTACACTTGAACGAGCGAGCGACTCTGGAAGTTTTCGACTACTGTCGGATGATGCCGGAGCAGGAGCATCCGGAAAAGTTTAACGCTTTAGTGCGGGAAACTTTTCTGACCCGCACTGCCGTTGCCGGATTTGAGTCATTGCAAAACCCGGAATCCCAACGCCTCCGCGACAATCCTATTGACGTGGAACCTGAAATCAACGAGAATCCCAAAAGCCTGAGACAAACAAACGTCGCAGGTTGAAGTCCCACAAGTAGTTTTCCTCTCGCAAATTCCACTTACAAAAGGTCGATAACTCAGGGTTTGGTCTGCCATCAGTCGTCATTACGGCCCAGAAGCCAGGGCGGCCCCATCACTCCAATTCGCCGCCAGGGACAAACTGTTCCTGGCTAATTCGACATTTTCGAGGTCACGGATCATATGGAGTACTTAACCGAGTACCCGTCTTCGGACACATCAACGCCAAATCTTGCTCAATCTTTGGTTGAGACCAATGAGCAGACCAACGGCCCTCTCGTCGTTACAAATGAGCCGGAGTTCGTTTCTTCCACTTTGGAGGAGCGTCTTCCCAACAACGAGTCGGTTCCAAGGCACTCATCTGGTGCCATACGTCGGCGCTCTGTCGAAGAGGACCTGCATGAGTTTGATGGAGAGTTCGCTGCCAACCTCCGCGCAGAGGACGAGGAAATGGAACCAGCTCATCTGGAAGCCATTCTCATTTCTGCAGAGTCAGAGGCAGCCGTGCGAACAACGGAAAGGGACCGACTGAAGGTTGAGATTAAGGCTCTCGGCCAGGTGGCTTCCGAACAAATCGACCGAATGGAAAAAGCCAAAGCCCGGTTAGCTATCCTTCAGGAATTCCGTATTCACGCCGAAACCCGCGTTTGTGAGCGTGCCGAACGTGAGATCCGCCTCGAGGCCGAGATTGAGGCACTGCGTCAGATTGAGGCCACCCAGGATCAACGGATCGAAGCAGCTGAAGCAGAGGTGCGGCGGCTCAACGAGCAACAGGCTCGAGTGCAGGCAGCAGCTGATGCTCAACGCAAAGCCGAAGCAGAGGCTCGCCATATCGCTGCATTAGAAGCAGCCCAACAGGCCGACGACGAGGCGCGTCGTCTTGCTGAAAAAGAAGAACAAGAGCTTGAGCACCTGGAAACGATTCGTGCCAAAGCCGATGCTGCCGCTCAGGAACGAACAGAAAAGGAACACCAGCTCAATTCTCAGCTTCTGGCTTTCGGTAATTCCGCGGCGGAGCAACTGAAGCGTATTGAAACAGCGGAAGCTGATCTCCGTGTGGCCGAAGAAGAGTTTCGACGCTTTGAAGCGGAAGCACTTCAGAGAGTCGAGCAGGTGGCGAGCCGCCTGGCTGAAATGGAAAGGCGCCGCCAGGCGACCGCGATTGACCTTGCTAATGCCGAAGCAGAGGCGCAAGCAAGTCTCCAGGAAGACGCTCAACGCCTGGCCGAGCTCGAGTTAATTCGCACCCAGGCTGAAGCAGAAGCCGAAAAGCGTGCTGAAGTTGAGCGGCAACTGAACGCTGATATTCTGACGCTCCGCGAGTCGGAGGTGAGTCATCTCCAGCGAATAGAGGAAGCACAGGTTAAAGTTCAACAGATGTTGAATGAGCAAACGCAGCTATTACAGACTGCTCAGGAGGAAGAACAAAGGGTCGCCGAACTCGAACTGACTCGTACCCGGGCTGCAGCAGGAGCCGAAGAGCGTGCCGAGGTTGCGCGACAACTAAACGCCGAGATCGAGGGCCTACGTGACTCGGAGGCAAGTGACGTCCAGCGAATAGAAGAAGCGCGAAGTAAGGTCCAACAATTGTTGGAAGAGCAAACTCAGATGCTACAGACCGCTCAGGAAGGAGAACAAAGGGTCGCCGAGCTGGAGTCTGTTCGCATCCAAACCGAAACGAGGTCGCAGCGTTTGCGGGACGAAGAACAGCGCCTCCAAGCCGAGATTGAAGCTCTGCGGCAGGTCGAGTCAGAGCAACTCAATCGCATTGCGGATGCCGAGGTCGCTCGCGCAACCCAGGAAGCAAACCTGCGAGTCCCCGAGGTAAAAGCTGATCAGGGAGTGGTTGATCCGCAATCCGACGGAGACATTGCCGGGGAATCGGACGCGTGGCCAAACGACCTCCAGTCAGAGACACCTGCGCCGGAAACACCAACCCTATGGTCTATTTTTGAGCCTGGCGATCAAAGTAATGGGAACGACGGCGAAGAACTCGAGTTGCTTGGTGACGTTGGGATTGAATCGACGTTCAACGACAGCGAGGCTCTTAGTCTTGAAAGCTCAACTCAAGATTCTGCGACAGCGAACGTTTTAGAGGAAGGTATCAATATTTCGACGGCGGAGGCATCGCCTGTCAAATCATTGCCCCACCGCCTAGGTTCGGAAGATCCGGATGAGCACGCCAGCGCACTTGAGGAGTTAGGCGAGTTGGACGCCAACACGGCTTTTCGCTTGATTACGGATTTATTCGACGACAGCTCGGAAGCAGTTAGAAATGCCGCAGCTCGCGCGCTTTACGAGCTAAGCGCAGAACGCGCCGAGATCTTCACGCGAGCCCTGCGCGAAGCCACTCCCGAGCGTCGCCGACACATAGCATTAGCGCTCGACGCGTCCGGCATCGCTGCCGAATCAATTGATAGCCTGGCTGGTGAAAGCCGAGAGAAAACGCATGAGGCCTTCTCGATGCTGTTCTTGATGGCTAAAGCAGGCGAAGTCCAATCTCTGTTTCAGACGATCGAGAAGCATTCTAATATTCATGTGCGTTTGTCGGTGATCAAACTCCTCACCTTCACCAACCGGCCTGACATTATTCCCGCCCTGCGCAGTCTAGCCGTAAGAGGTGCCCTACCAATCGAGGTACGTTCCGCGCTCATGAAATCGATCTACGAAATGAGCAGTGAAACTCGCGAGAGATCGCTGTCAGCAGCGTGAGGCACTCCCGTTATCACAAACTTCTCGCGCTGAACGTATCGCCTTGCCGCATGTCGCCGGTCTCGAATCCCTTTCGAAACCAACGGATTCGCTGCTCTGAAGTACCATGCGTGAAAGAGTCTGGAACGACATAACCTTGCGCTTCCCGCTGCAGCCGATCGTCGCCAACCGCGCTGGCAGCTCCCAGTGCCTCCTCCATGTCACCTGCCTCGACGACACCTTTCTTCTGGGCATAATGCGCCCAAACTCCTGCCAGGAAATCAGCCTGTAGCTCAAGGCGCACCGACAGTTGATTGTTCTCCTCTTCGCTGAGCCGGCCGCGGGCAGCGTCCACTTTCTCCATAGTGCCGAGCACACGTTGAATGTGATGGCCAACTTCGTGGGCAATCACGTAGGCTTCGGCGAAGTCTCCAGGCGCTCGAAACCGTGTGTGAAGCTCATTGAGAAAAGACAGATCCAGGTAAACCTTTTCATCACCAGGACAATAGAACGGACCAACCGCAGCCCCAGCTAACCCACAAGCCGACTCTACCCGGCCCCCGAACAACACCAGCTTTGGCTCTCGGTATTGGCGACCCATTTGACGGAAGACATCGGTCCACACGTCTTCTGTGTTTGCGAGGACCGTGGCGACAAACTGCTTTCGTTCCTCTTCCTCGGGTGTAATCGAACGAGAAGTTTGAGTGGGAGACGACGAATCCTGAGTCGGCAACTGTTCCAGCAGCTCCCGAGGATCTGCGCCCAGCAATACGGCGACTACCAGCAGTACAATTCCACCCAGACCTCCACCGATAGCCATTCCGCCGCGCGACATGCCGCGACGATCTTCAATATTCTCACTCTGACGTTGACCCTTCCAAAGCATGCTCTGACACCTCACGTGATTGGACTTGAATTAAGGCGGGGGCAATAAGGGAATATTCTCTGGGGAAACTGGGCGAACGCTCCTCGATGTTATCGAGTACACAAACAATAAGAACTCGTCCCTTTTAAAAGTGGTCCGAAAGCTCTTTGAGTGACTCGATATAGATATCGGGGTTGGAACTTTTTAGTTTCCAATTCGTCGGGTAAGCGCTGCGCACTCCAATTGTGACAAGTCCTGCGCGCTTGCCCATCTCAATATCTTCGGGGGCGTCACCAATGTAACACGACTCTTCAGGCAAACGATTGATCAGGCGGAGCGCAGTCTGCAAGCCTTCCGGATGAGGCTTTCTGTTTTCCATTTGCTCGTGACATACCACAACTTCAAACACACCGTCGAGACCAACACTCATGATTTCACGTGCTACGCGGATACCGTTGCCGCTACTCACCACACCAAGGTGGTAGCCCCTCCGCTGTAGTTCGGATATCGTTTGTTTCGCTCCTTCCACGAGCTGCGCATTTTGTTCGCCGTAGTGCTGCGTCCAAAGCTCGTCAGCCCGCTCCCACTTGTCCTGCGGCAAACCCATTGCTTGATAAACGGAATACCAATTCGGCGAATAGGCCTCGGAATATATTTCATGATCAAAAGCCACCCCAAGAGCGGCAAACGAATGCTCGAAGGCCGTCAGACCGAGTTGGGCGGAATCAACCAGAGTTCCATCCCAATCGAAAAGCAAAGTGGTCACTGATGCTGTTGGGGGATTCACAGTAGAGTTTTCATTACCAACATCGTGTCGGCCAAAGCTACCGGCTCAGTCGGCAATCGCCACGGTTAATTCGCGCAGAGGCACCGACTGCGACGCATCACCGGAGGAAGCTTCGTCGCGATTCACATGGGCGTAAAGGATGTCTCGTTGTTGCGGAATAAAACCGGCTTCGCGGATCAGGTAGCGCAACATTCGTTCGTCCGCTCGATTGTGAGCTCCAGCCGCTGACACCACGTTTTCTTCAATCATGACTGAGCCCATGTCGTTGGCGCCGAAACGCAAGGCCACCTGTCCAAGTTTTAGTCCCTGTGTTAGCCACGACGACTGGAGGTTTTCAATGTTGTCCAGAAATAGCCGCGAGACCGAAAGCATCTTCAAGTAATCAACACCTGTTGGTTCGTCTTTGATTCGCCGCCCTAGAGCTGTGTTCTCTCGCTGAAAGGTCCAGGAAATAAACGCGGTAAACCCACCGGTCTCATCCTGCAGATCCCGCACTCGTTGCAGGTGGCGGACCTGATGCTCAACAGTGTCGCCGATTCCAAACATCATCGTGGCGGTCGATCTCAACCCGACACGGTGCACAGCTCTCATCACTGCCAGCCATTCGTCAGTCGTGCATTTGGTTGAAACGCGCTTGCGGACTTCGTCATCGAGAATCTCGCCGCCGCCACCTGGCAAACTATAAAGCCCTGCCGCCCTGAGACGCGCCATGATTGTCTCGTAATCAAGTCCTGAGATGAGGTGGATGTTGTGAATCTCGGGCGGTGAAAAACAATGGAGCTGAAAATCCGGATACTTTTGGTGAAGAGCTCGGAGCAAATCTTCGTACCATTCAATACCAAAGTCGGGATGTAACCCGCCCTGCATGAGGACACCGGTGCCGCCGAGTGCAATGGTTTCATCAATCTTGAGGCAAATCTCGTCCAAAGTTCGAACGTAAGTGTCAGGCGCGCCCGGTCGTCGGTAGAATGCGCAAAACGTACAAACAACATTGCAGACGTTGGTGTAATTGATGTTGCGGTCAATGATGTACGTAACAATATTGCTGGGATGTTTTCGCTGGCGAATCTCGTCAGCGGCAGCGCCAATGCTGGCGATATCGTGAGACTCCAGTAGCGCGGTACAGTCTGTGACCGACAGACGGTTGCCGGCCAGCACACTTTTCAGAATTGGTTGAATGTCAGTCATGATCCAAGTCGAAGTTCAACAGAATACTATCTTGTGGCTTCACAAATTCAAAGGCATCACTGCCGAAATAAGATTGTGCTTGTAAGCCAGTTTGTAATACAGATCCAAGCCGTTGCGGAGCTCATCATCAAAAGAAAAGCTGAGGTTCTCGCTCAAGTAAGTCTGCAGCTCATCTCGGGGGAGACCTAACAGCGGTTGATAGAGGTCGATGATCTCTTCTTTACGCGCGAGCCCTTCCTGGCAGACACCCACGAAATCTATCGACCGAGCTGCCGCCGAAGCTGCCGGGCCAATCATCCACATGGCAAAGACAAAGCCGAGGCCGGTGTACTTGCGCCACAGACTGGCCATGTCAAAAACCTTGAAGCCTTGCCGTGAAAAAGTCATGCCCGGATCGCCGATGATCAAAGCTGCATCGTTTTCCTTGAGCATTCGTTCGAGATCAGGCGCAGCGGAGACCCACTCAGGGTCGGAACCCAGGAACTCTCGAAAGATTACCTTTACCAGCGTCGCCGAAGTGCGTGACGACTCATCGAGCGCAACCCTGCGGATGTCCTTCAGCTCATTCAACTTGCTGACTAGATTTACACTGCGGACTTTTTTACGCGAGCCAACACAGACGCCGGGCACCGCAACGAGTTCTGGTATTCGCTGAAATTCAATGGCTGGAACCAGGGCGACCTCAACGACACCGTCAGCCAGCAACTCCGCGCAACGTGCGGGAACTGCTTCAAGCAGTTCCACCTCATCTCTTCTAGCGCTATGTTGAAAACTCCAGATAAGCGGAGCCGAGTTTAGATAACTCGATGCGGCCATTAGCGGTTTTTTTGCGTTCGTTGTGTTAATGAGTGTTCCCTCGAGTTAACAAGAATAGTGCAACCGATGCTAACGAAATCACTACGAACACCGCAAGCGGCCACATTTCGCCGAGTGACCGGCTCGTTGACACTCTTCGAGCACGACAATTACTATTCGGCCGAACTACTGCCCGCGCGGATCATCCGCGTCTGGCAATAATTACCAGCGACTGATCTTACTAGATGGAAATCTACGATGTTAGCGTGCCGCTTTCTTCGGCAACACCTACTTTCCCCGGCGACCCGGAAATTGAAATCAGAACGTGGAAGGATCTCGCTAACGGGGACGCCGCGAATGTTTCGCTCATTCAATTTGGATTGCATTCAGGCACCCACGTTGACGCCCCAGCACATTTCATCGAAGGCGGAGCGAAAGTCGAGGCTCTTCCGCTTAACAGTCTTATCGGGGAAGCTGAAGTAGTAGAAGTAGCCGATCACATTCAGGCGATCGACGAGAATTTCGTTGCCGCTAACTGCATCCGCGGTTCGCAAAGAATTCTTTTCAAGACTCGCAATTCCAGTTTTTGGAATAGTCCATACGATGGGTTTCGCCTTGATTACACTTATATCGAGCCCGCTGCTGCCGCACTTCTGGTCGACTCAGGAATTAAACTTGTGGGGATAGATTATCTTTCGGTTGAGGGGCCCGACACGGAGAAATATGAAACCCATCACATTCTCCTCTCAAACAACGTTGTGATACTGGAGGGTTTGGATCTTCGAAAAGTGACAGCCGGCATTTATGAACTAATCTGCCTACCCTTGAGAATTTCTGGTGGGAAGGGCGATGGCGCACCGGCTCGAACAGTCCTTCGCACTTTGAGCTAATCCGACGTTCGGAAAAGGCCAACCATGCCTGAGAAAAGTGACAACAATTACCGAGAACGCGTATACCGAATCGTTCGTTCAATTCCGCGGGGACGAGTTATGACTTATGGGCAGCTCGCGGAAATCCTCGGCGAGGGTTACACGCCTAGAACCGTGGGTTTCGTGATGCACAGCTCGGATGACAAAACGCCATGGCATAGGGTTATTAACGCGCAGGGGGCATGCTCAACCGGGGGAGTTGTTCTTCCTCATGACAAGCAACGACGAATGTTGGAAGCGGAGGAAGTTTCCTTCAATGAGCGCGGTCGCTGCGACTTACAAACCTATCTCTGGATTCCTGGTGAGAAAAAGGATCTACCCAGAGCGCCATCAAAAAGGCCACGCTTTTCATGAAGTAACAAAGGACATATATGAATAGAGACCCTCTAGACGTGAAGCCTCCCTACGCAGTTAGCCCGCCTCGATATTCAGTTTCCCACCAAATGGTGACAACTGCTTTTGAACTCCCAAACTTCCGCATCACTCAAAACCTCGGGATCGTGCGCGGCATCGTAGTGCGCTCACGGAACATCTTCGCGACCATCGGGGCCGGCCTGCAAACGATTGTCGGCGGAAACATCACGGTTTGGACCACGCTCTGCGAACAAACCCGCGCCGATGCATTTGAAATCATGATCCAACATGCAACCGAGCTCGGCGCCAATGCCGTGATAGGCGCGCGTTACGATGCGACAGAGGTCTCGACGGGAGTTACCGAAGTGTTGGCATACGGCACGGCTGTCATAGTCGAGCCGGCCGCTGGAGAAACGAGCTATCGCTCATGAGCGATGCTCAGATTAGTACCGCGCAACTTAGGCGAATCCACAAAGCCATTAAGACAGTCCCTTTCGCGCGATTTCTGGGCCTGGAGCTGGAGGATGTTGCCAGCGGGACAGCTACATTAGCTGTTAAGGTCAGGAAAGAACTGATGCAGAACCAGGGAGTGGTTCACGGCGGGGCAATAGCCTCGTTAATTGATACTGCAACCGCCTTAGCCATAATTTCTCTACTTGATCCTAAAGAAAGAGTGTCGACAGTCGACTTGACCATAAGCTATCTTCGGCCCGCAAAAGGCGGACGCCTAAAGGCCGTCGCAAAGGTTGTTCGAGCTGGACGTCGGCTGTTTGTTGTGACGGCTGAGGTCTTTGATACCCAGGGAAAGCTAATATCGACAGCACTTAGTACCTACATAAAGATCTGAATTGGTTTCCTTATTGCAACCTGGAGTTTATGATAGACAGCTAGTGTTTATCTATGTAAAATGCTTTCGGCCTACCGTGCGGACCCAACGGGTATACGCCCTCGAAGAAATCAAAATTTAACAACCTCCCATCGGTGAATTGTTCACCATGTATTCTCTTTACCACTCCCTCCTAGCCCAACATCCCAGACAATTGCTGCCTGTGCGCTGCGCTGCGTCCACAATTGCGCAACTCCACCGCTATTTCGAAGATGTGGTACTTGAAAATAGCCTCGGCGCTTTAGTGGTAGAGAGCTTGCCGACAGCACCGGCGAGACCCGCGCGAGACATCATTCGCCTCAAAGAACTCGATAAAGCGGCTAAAAACCTATTCCTCTGGGTTAGCCAGCAGGATGAGCTGTCGAGTTTGGTGTTGAGCAGAGGAAAAGAGACCACCAAGTCGATTGTCTTCGAGCGAACTGATGAGGCAAATGTCTATGAAAGATTTGTAGTTATAGCTGACGCCCGCTTCTCGGCTCTTCTCGCCTCCTTCCACGGTGCTGACGAAACGGACGCTGCCAGAGACCTCGTCATCTGGACTTTCGAGCCTGACGTCGTTTACTCGGCCCTGGAATACCTGATGGCCAGGGTCACAGCTGAGCATCCATTTCACTCAGATGCCTTTGCTCAGGCCGTCCGTACTTCGATGCCCAAAGCAACATCGCTTCAACTAACTTTGGGTGTAACGACTAAGCTCGCCCGGCTCTTGCAGGAGCAGGCCGAACGCGAGATTGCGGTCAATCGGCTGGCGACAGCAATCAGAAACTCACTCGAACTCGACAGTGTTTTGCAAACAGCCGCCGACGAAGTTGGTCGCGCCTTGAGCGTGCATTCGTGCGCGGTAAGGGTTGAAGGAGCTCTGGTGGGTCGAGAAGTGACGAAGCACTATTTACGCTCTGACGCCAACGTAGACGATGAGTCAACAGGGTCGTTGCTCACCCACGTTGAGTCGATTAGTGCCCGTCTTTCAAGTTCTCCCGAATCATATGTGGTAGATGGAGACTATTCTGAAGCCATTCCGGTTCTTGCCGACGCGGTCGTGCCGCTGATCTACCAAGGAAACTTTATCGGCCTATTGCTGGTGCGTTCTGACGACCCAACGCGGGTGTGGGCTGACAATGAGTTATTACTTCTCCACACGGTTGCCGATCAGCTCGCTGTTGCTGTTAACCAGGCGCATTTGTTTGCGCAAATGCAGCAGCAGGCTCTGACAGACGGTCTGACTGGATGCTATAACCGCCGTTCGTTTGAATTGCAGCTGGAGCGTGATCTCCACCTGGCTACGCGCATGCGCCAACCGCTTTCCCTAATCATGCTCGACCTCGACAATTTCAAGCACATTAACGATCAAGCTGGACACGATGCAGGCGATGTAGCCCTGCGTTTGTTGGCGGATACGCTGCGTTCCGAACTACGTGGTGTTGACACAGCAGCCAGATTCGGCGGCGATGAGTTTGTGATAATCCTCCCCCAAGCCAATGTCGATGGGGCGATGCTGGTAGCCGAGCGGCTCCGGAATCGAATGTCGGAAATCGAAGTCCCTAACTTTGGACAGATCACGGCTTCCCTTGGCGTTGCGACTTTTCCTTATCACGCCTCTTCCCGAGACACACTCGTAGTAGCGGCCGATCGAGCCCTGTATAGTTCTAAAAACTGCGGACGTAATCGCGTGAGCCTGCCGCCTGAGGAGAGGTGTGAAGTCGCTCCGCCTGCATTAGATCCCGCCGATCGGGAGATCTATTTTATCGACGCACTGCAAATACTTTGATTCCTGCCTCGCACTTCGCCCCTCCACCTTCCTGCCATCGTCGCTGACAAACTGCTTCCCTTCTGGCGTCCTGACACAAAATCGCGCATCATAACGCTTCACCGTCTTAAGCTGAAGGTTGTGGGCTTGCGGTTTTCTTGTGCATGGACGATCTACGAAAATTCTGGCGCTACTTTCTTCCTTATAAGATCTCATTGGCGACTGGCATCGCTTGCATATTGGCGAGTGTCATTTTCAGTATTCTAATTCCTCTGATTGTTGGCCAGGCCGTCGACGCAAACTGGAGCGAGGTGACCTGGACGCGGCTAACAGTTTCAGCGCTAAAGGTACTGGGAGCGAGTATTGCCAGCGGCACCTTCCTATTTCTCCAGCGCAGGATATTGATAGGAATGTCGCGCAAGATTGAATATGACCTCCGGCAGGATTTTTACGAACATCTAGTCAACCAGCCTCAATCTTTCTTTCAGGAACATCGCATCGGCGACTTGATGGCCCGCGCCACCAACGATCTGGCAGCCGTTAGGCAGTTGGCTGGTCCGATGATTATGTATTCCCTTCAGACTCTGTTCGTCGTAATCATCGTTCTTCCGCTAATGTTTGTGATCAATTGGCGGCTCACACTGTTGCTGTTTGTCACCATGCCGCTCGTTTCCCTGACGGTGAAGTTTTTTGGCCAGCAAGTTCACGTCCGCTTCGAGAAAATTCAGGAGTTCTTTTCGCAGATCACCGCGAGGGCGCAGGAAAACTTCACCGGGGTTCGCGTAGTAAGAGCTTACGCGCAAGAAGGCGCTGAAATTGCCGCCTTCAACGCATTGAACCAGCAATACGCGGAGAAGAATCTGGCTCTCGTACGGATTGATGCGTTGATGCGACCACTGATGACGTTTCTGATTGGAATGGGCTTTGTCCTGATCTTGTGGGCTGGTGTGCCAATGGCAGTCCGCGGTGAGATGACTGTAGGTGAGTTCACCGAATTTAATATGTACCTCTTCCGGCTGATTTGGCCGCTGATCGCATTAGGCTATGTAGTGAATCTCTATCAGCGCGGCACTGCGAGTTTGAAGCGGATGAATTCGATCTTCGCTGTCCAGCCTGCCATCGCCGACTCTCCTGAAACGAGACAGAAACCGCCGATTGCAGGCGAAATCGAATTTCGCAACCTGAATTTCAGCTACCATAAAAACGACGCACCTGTGCTCCGCAATATCAACCTAACGATTCCGGCCGGTAAGACTGTCGCTTTTGTAGGACGGACGGGCAGCGGCAAGTCGACCCTGGTTAACCTGATTGCGCGCGTTATCGAAGCACCGGAAAACACGGTGTTTGTGGACAATGCCTCAGTTCGCGATTACCCGCTCGCCCAGTTGCGTTCAAGCATTGGTTACGTTCCGCAGGAGACTTTTCTCTTCAGCGATACCCTGTCTGAAAACATCGCTTTTGGCGTGGAGAACCTTGAACGAAAACGGATTGAGCGGGCAGCCGACGTCGCCGGGCTACTCGAAGATGTCGCGGGGTTTCCCGACGGATACGACACTCTTGTCGGAGAGCGGGGTCTCACGCTTTCGGGAGGCCAAAAGCAGCGCACCGCCATCGCCAGGGCCATACTGCGCGAGCCCCGAATACTGATTCTCGACGACGCTCTCTCTTCGGTTGATACCTACACGGA
>JANNJZ010000201.1:0-21715 GCA_031396065.1 Pyrinomonadaceae bacterium
TATATTCAGCGAGGGCAAGGCTGATGGTAGCTTCATTCCCCCATCAGGTTTTACCGAAGTAGTAAATATCACTTGTAGTGATCCAAACTTCGGTAACTATCACATGGTCTGCGAAAAACTCTTTGTCAGCATGGGAACCACGGGGGAGCTGACAGCAACACCAACGGCCGACAAATGGAATGATCAATACTTCCGCACAGGAGCCTCCGCGTTAAGACAGGTCGTGCTTGCTATGATTGCTACAGAAAAAGACGACTGCCGGTCGATACTAGACCTGCCATCTGGTCATGGCCGAGTTTTAAGGCATCTCAGGGCAAGGTTTCCAAACGCCAGCATAACTGCGTGCGATCGTGATCGAGACGCAGTTGATTTCTGCGCAAATACATTTGGAACGAAAGGTATTTATTCACAAGACAATATTCAAGATGCTCGTATAGACGAGAAATTCGATCTGATATGGTGTGGTTCACTTCTTACCCACTTAGACAAAGATCAATGGTCTGAATTCCTCGAGTTTTTCTTGAACCATCTTGAAGTAGACGGACTTCTAATCTTTACTACGCATGGTCGCTTGCCAGTTAGGAAACTTTATCAACGAGAGATGGATTATCACCTTGATGGGTCACAAGTAGCGACGATCCTTGACCAGTACAAGCGAACCGGATTTGGCTATCTGGATTATCCGGCGTCGAAGGGTTACGGTATTTCTATTTCAGCGCCATCCTGGGTGGTGTCTGAAGTCCAACGCCATCCACCGCTCAAAATCGTTTCTTTTGAGGAAATGGGCTGGGACTGGCATCAAGACGTTGTTGTGTGCGCTCGATCCACACAACACTTTCCAGTTGACGCGTGCTGTCCCGAACGGATAGACACTGAAATGGAAATGGCCAATCGGTCGTAACACTTGGGCTCCTGCCTAGCGCCGCCATCAACGTCATTAATCCGTTCCGGCAAGGGGACCCAAGCTTGCACTCCAAACAATCAAGATTATTCAAGCGCGCAAATTACCCAGTTTGACCTCTAACAACCAGGGAACAGTCGAAAAAGGAATGATGCTTCCGATTCAGACCGTCTTAGGAATCTCAAAACTGGTGAGATCACGCCTTAACACGATTGTCGTTGCGGCAATATAACGGCGCCAACCGGGCGATATAACTCGTCTCGTTCATGAACTCAAGATTTTGAAGAGTTCTATTGGGACGAGCCCAGGTTGAATCTCTGCCGGTGAATACAGATATGGCATCGATAAGTTGGTGACTGGCCCAGTGGGTCATCTCCTGGCTGATACATTGCAGACTCGCCTGGTCACAATATTCTTCAAATAGCTTGGCTGACATACTTTTGCCTCGCCAATGCGGGTGGCCGATCTCAGGAGGTAACTCACCAGTCAACTCATCAAGGTACATTCCAAGATTAGAATGATGGATAAAACCAACGCCATTTGGGCTGAGCTTATTTGCGAGTTGGCTAAGATATGCCTCCATGACATCACGTTCCACATGAACCAACGCGTCAAAGGAAAAAACGAAATCGATTGAATTGTCTGGAATCATATCCAGGGATTGTCCATCGTTGACATGGTAGGTGATATGAGAGCTGGACGAGAATCGCTTTTCGCACGCCCTAATGCACTTCTCTGCAAGATCAACGACGATTAGATTCTCACATTGATCCTTGAGATAGTTTGTCCACCTGCCAAATCCCGGTGCAATCTCCAGGATTGTCCCCGCCGGGATGAAGGCATGCAGACGTGGCAGGAGCGTACCGAACCACTGCGCCTCTGATCCTCCCCAGCCTGATGACCATTCATCTCCCTCCTGGGTCCAATCGTAGGACCCATCCCACACCGCCAAATTCTCTTCGATCGATGGCATTCTATCTCCTCTTGTCAGAACCGCCTGCGTGAGCCGGCGGTCGGTTAGACATTAAGCCATCGACCCACCCGCTCACTTAGGTGGTTCTGACAGCAAGCTGATTTCAGAAATCAGTCAGTTGGCTTTAGCCCGCGCATGCTGCCGCGGCGCAAATTCCCTAATCGCCTTTTCCCAGGACTCTGCATATTGTTGAGCAATAGTCTCACTTGAAAAACGGCTACGAATCTCCGGAGCGCTCTCGCGGGCCTTAGCCGCATACGACGCGAGGTCTTTTTTCCACTGCTCATAACTCTGCTCAAAAGTATCGACATTGCCGAATTCAGGAACGACCAGGCCACTCTGATACTGCTCAAGCACAAGTCTTATATCTCCCACGTCAGTTGCCAGAATCGGGATGCCCATCGACAGTGCCTCAAGCATAACTATCGGAAGCCCCTCGTGTTGGGAGGTCATGATCAGGCCTGAAGCGATTGAGTAGAGAGGAGCCATGTTATTCAGGAAAGGAATGCGCCGCAAATTGGTAAGCCGATGCTCCTCAATAAAGGCGTCGACGTCGTCAGACAGCTCGCCCTCTCCAATCATTACAAAGAACACTTCATCGCCAGCCTGAAGCCTTCTCCTGACCAGCTCCAAAAAATCCAGCGGACGCTTTTGAATAATCAAGCGACCACTAAAAACAGCGAGCGGGCGATCGGTCGGAAGGTCGAATTCTTCAACTAACCGCTGCTGGTCACCTGGGTCCACGGACCCGTTGAAACGCCTGGAATCAAACGCGGGATATATCAAATCAATTGTTTCGGGTTTCATTCCCAGGCGATCTATGAAGGTGTTGTATACGGGCGCGTTGACGGCGATAAACCGATCAAACGACTGAATGCCGGGCTGATGATAGAACGTAATCCAGCCAATATTGGTGTCATAGACTTGTTGGTCCACGATTGGGACATCATGGAAGATCTGACGCAGATTCTCGGCGTTGTCGCAAAACCAGGGCATGCCATTGCATACCCAGATCAGATCAGGGTTGTACGCAGACTTGAGATCTCTCAGCATGGGTAGGAAATAAGTCAGAGGGGCCGATTCCAAAAGCTCATACACCGCGGCGGTAGTATCTTTGAGTTGATGGTGAAGGCTGCCTTCAGCCTTATTCAGTCGCTCCATCGTGATGACAACAAAGTGGAAGCGATCCTTGAGTTGTCTCATTACCTCGATGGCGTTGCGCTCAACTCCTCCTACCGCCATGCGGATCGGCCAGACAAACACCACCGGCTTTTGTTTGACGAATGGCGGGATGAACGAAACCGATATTCCATTACTGGGGGGCGGTTCGCTTTCGACTTTCGGTGCATGGTTAAGATAAACGAAGCCATCATCGGGTGTGTAGTGACCGGGGTCTGGCGTGTAAGCGACATGGCTATTGCTAAAGACATCCTCAATCTGGATTTCATTGAGAGGGTGATCGTAGGGCAGAAGCCGCAGAACTCGACCTCTCGCCGGCATGTCGGAGTTTTGCAAAAAATTCAGGCCTAAGGCCCTCGAGAAAATCAGATGGTTTTTTATCGAAGAAACTGCTACTTGCGGAACCCGCGACAGAGAGGGCGACACGATGGCAAAGTCAAGATCCAGATTAGTGAGGCAGAGCAACACATTTCGAAAGTGATCGTTGGTCAGTCTCTGGTTCCAGTTGTCGGGTTGATATATGTAATCAACCGGCAAAGACTCATAATTTGCCTCCCGGCTTCCGGTAGCGGAGAGCACCTGAAAGCGGCCATGCTTACTCAGTATGAAGCTATGTTCATCACCGAATTCTGAAAAGAAGTTGTGGCGATCTTCTTCGGCAGGCAGGTCGGCCTCCGGCAATATGATTCCGAGCCTTATTTTAGAGGCCAGGGCATCCCCATCTCCTTCGGCTTTGTCGTCATCTGCGGATTCAGATTTCTGCATTATTGCGCTCGGGTTGTCGGCATGCTCCCGATGATTCTGGTGGCCCGCAGGCGCCATATTCATGAGCTTGTAAACCGGCATGAGATAGCGATACTTAACCCTGCCGAAACCATTCAGTAAACGCCCACCGTAAGAACTATTGATCCGGTTGAGTCGCGCGCTTTTATCGGCGAGCTCATTCGAAACTGTTTGCAAAAGCTGTTCTTTGCCACCCGCCTCAGTGGCAAGGTTTTTGATCTCACTCGAAAGCCTCTGGATCTCTGACTCCAGCGCTTGGCGGGTCCGATCCAGATCCGCGCTCCGCCGCTGCTGTTCCGCAAGTTCCTCCGCCAACTGCACGCTCCGCCGCTGCTGTTCCGCGAGTTCCCCCTCCCACCGCCGCTGCTGTTCAGAGAGTTCCCCCGCCAACTGCGCGGCGCGTTGCTGCTGTTCAGTAAGTTGACTAGCCAGATCAGCGTTGAGCCGCTGCTGTTCCCCGAGCGTAGCATTCAGACGCGCTTGTTCTTTGTCCTTAGCTCGCAAGCGTGCGGCTGAGGCTAGCGATTCGCCGGCCATCGCCATCTGTCGCGTCGTCAGCTCTTGCAACTCCCGATACTTGTCCGCCAGATCGACGGAAAGACTATTTATCTTCTTATCTTTCTTGACTATCTGTTTAGATAATTCCTTGTTCTCTCGTCGGGCATCGGAAACCTGATAAGCAAGCCCTTCGAGTTCCGCCCTTTCCTGCGAGGATTTATTCTCTCGCTCAACTAGTCGGGTCCATAAACTGTGCGTCTCCTCGTCCCTGGCAATGCTGTGTCGCAATCGCAAGCCAAGCTGGTAAAAAAAGTCTCGCACCCGAGTTGAATCAGCATCGTCCAGATTTAGGAAGTCCGCGAGCGCGGCCGGCTGGCGACCAACCACCAGCAAGCCCAGTCCGTGCTCGTGAGTGAAATCAAAGTGGACGTACTGCTTTTTGAGTTCTTCCCAAAATTGCCAAACGCCGAAATCTCCTTCGCGCACGTTGATATCGTGGAAAAGAATGACGCCTTCCTCGCTCATTTTCGGCAACCAATTATTGAAGTCATTTCGGACGGCGTCATAGGTGTGGAACCCGTCAATGTGCAATAGATCAATTGTGCCGTTCTCGAAGTGTGTCAGTGCATCATCGAAGGTGCCTTGAATCAAAGTGGAGAAGCTGCCATAGAGCGGGTCATGATGTTTTCGCAGTGCCTCGAGCGCATCTGAAGAGTAGAGGCCTGTTTGTGAATCTCCCTCCCAGGTGTCAACCGCATAGCAACGGGTGTTGAGTTCCTGCTCCTTAACGGCCTGACAAAAGGCGCAATAGGAAACGCCCAGCGCCGTTCCCAATTCCACGAAGAGTTTGGGTTTCAGCGCATCAATGAGAAACATCCCAAAAGGGACATGCTCCATCCACGAGGATGGCACCACTCTCAGCGGGTAGGAAAAGCAGATAGGATGATCTAATGGATTAAATTTACGCATAAGAACTCTCTAGCACTGCTTCCGTCTCGAACAATTCAGTTGGCTCGGGCTTGGAGTTTGGGAATTAGCGCCACACTTCGTTAAATAAATGGGCCGCATTTCCGAGATCCGATTTTAGAGAATTACCTGGATACTTAGACCCGCGCATCTCTTAACAAGGGGTCGAAGGTGTCTCTCGATTTAGCGATACCCTCATCTGCTTCAGCTACATTCTCCGTGTCTGGAGCAACATTGTCGTCAGTCTGGCTGGCACTTTGAGCGTTCCCTGAGACGAGCTTTCTAATCATATTTTTAACCACTTTGGCTGGGTAAACGATGCCATTGCCAAGACGCCAGGCATAGCTCTTAGTGATGCGATCGAGCTCCTTTCGTGCCAGAACCAGCTCGCGGTTCTGAACTAAATCCGGCGACCCATCGACGATCCCGAGATGCATCTGTGCACGCGTAAGTAAACATTGATTGGGAAGCACGCTCTCTCTAAAAAGGCGGTCAGATTCGCTGAGATCTTTGAAGGTGTCAAAGGCTTGTATGTAGCTATCCCAAAAGCCGCCCGCGTCGAAATAAACCTTGGCCAAATAGTCTTTGTAGTCCTCGTTATCCGGTTCCAGCTTGTTGAGCATGCCTAATTCAACGAACACTCGGAGGAGCCTCGAATAGATTGACGATAAGGCGAGCTTAATAAATCTCTGCTCTCGTGGCATGGCGTTAGGCAGTTCGCGTTCGTAGGCCTCACATAATCTCATGACAGCCTCAAAATCAGAATGGCCATCGTTGAGCGTAGGGATCTTCGCCAGGCGCGAACCGCGAAACCTGGCATAGCGCTCCCAGACTTTGGTGACCCCCACAACGCTATCCAGCTCGGGATGAAGTCTGATCAGGACAACCGCCATTTCTCCGGCGCTCTCTTGTCTCTTACAAAACCCGCCGATCGTATAGGGGTGATAATGGTCTGCATAGGCTTTGGGCTCGTATAATATCTTCATCCCTTTCCGTGAGAGCCGATAGCCTAATTCTACATCTTCAAAATTGACCTTGTAGAAACGTTCGTCGAACAGAATCTTTTCCGATAAGAGAAGGTTTCTATCAACCGAAATGTTGGACGTGTAAAAGTGACGATAATCCACGTACGTATTCGGGGGAAAGGCATTGAAGCTAAATTGTTCATGACCGATTTCAGTGATGTGGGTCATCAAATAGTTAAGCTCTAAATCGGGATGCCACTTCACTTCCCCAAGGATCGCCGTTTGCGGACCATGCTGAAGGGATAACTCATGATGCTGGTTGACGAATTGCGGGTTAGGGAAAATATCGTCGCCAACAATTAGAACCTTGTTGCCCTTAGCCTGTCCGATGGCGCTATTCCTCGCCCGGGCAGGGCCGCCATGCTCATTATCCAGAACCACTATCGGCAGGCCCTCTCCATGCTCTTTCAGCGTCGAAATTGTATTGTCGGAAGAGCCATCATCGCTAAAAATGATTTCGTATTCATAACGAGTGGCTTTATCAACTTCTCTCCATGAGTCCAGTACCTTAGGGAGAAGTGAAGCGCGATTGTAGGTTGGTATTAGAACGCTAACATCCATGGCGAGCACCTTGACTTAACTTTCAGTGTGTATTGAGTATTCCTAACAAGCGATCTTCGAGAAATCAGCTGTTCTCAAAAGCGGCTAAACCCACTCCAATGAGTCGATAGCTACTGAACGAGTGAAACAGCCTGATTCAGGGCTGGTTAGGTCAAACCGTAATCTTTCCGCGTGATTTCTAGCAGAGCCTCGCCACCACGTCAACATATCGAGCCCTTGCTCAGGTGGTGCCGCGCCTCCCCCCCGGAGAAAATTGGAGGCTCTTCCGATCTGAAGCCAACCCGACCGTGGCATCCGAAGACAACGCGTGGTGAAGTTGTAGGGGCGGCACTGCGTGGCCGCCCCTTTTCACGCTTCCATTCAATCCTGAAACATGACTCATGCGGACCGAGGGGTGGCCACGGAGTGCCACCCATACAATGTCGGCCGCGCCGCTCGTCGCCGTTAGGACGCTAACGAGATAGACTGCCAAAATACCTGATCTGGCCGTAATAGACTAAAATAGTCCAGTATAGTGAACCGGTAACCTTGGCTATCATGGCGTCGAAATCTGCGGAGCGGGGTGCCTGGCTTCTGCATTTCGTGTAATCTCCTATGCTTCAGTGAGAGTAAGGATGTCCACCAAAGTAAAACATCCCAAGGTCGTCGTCAGCGGAATGCACCGATCCGGGACGCCGATTGTTGGTTCCCTGCTGGCGGAGCTTTGCGGGGGGCCAGGAAACTACGCGGGCAAAGGCAACTCGCCCAAACAGTCAGCCGACTCTGACAACCAAAGGTTTCATCGTTTTCACCAACGTGCGCTGGTCGAGGCGACTGTCGCAGACGAGCCCGGTTGTCCGGATTGGGGCTGGACTGAAAGCGGGCAACTTGATACCGGCAACTTCGAAAAGTTAAGTGATCAAGCCGAGCGTCTCCTGTCAGCCCAAAACCATTATCCTGATTGGTGGGGATGGGAAGATTCCAAGACCACCTTGTTCCTTGATTTCTGGGACCGCCTGCTGGCAGAACCGCGTTACGTGCTGGTCTACAGATTTCCGTGGGATGTCGCGGACTCTATGCAGCGGATGGGCGATGAAGTCTTTCTCAGAAATCCCGAGTACGCATACCAGATTTGGCAGTTTTACAACGAACGACTCCGTGACTTCTACGTTGCCCATGCCGACCGCTGTCTGCTGGTGAGCATCAATTCGTTGGAAAAGAACATTGAGAGATTTGTCTCTTTGCTCGGCGAAAAGCTCGGCCTGGCAACGCGCGATGCAGCTCTCGAACAAATCTTCAAAGAGCGCCCGCTCAAAACCATCGACGGCGAGGATCCGTTGATCAGCCTGGCGGCAGCGGTATGGCCGGATTGCACCCGACTGCTTGCCGAACTTGACGGACTGGCGGACATCTCAAGCGCCGATCTCTGGCACGCAAGACCTCACCAAACCAGACTCTCAAGACCCGATGCTACCGATAAGCAAACGCCCGATCTCTCGGTGGTAACGCCATGTCATGAACAAGGAACACTGCTCGTCGAGGCCATAGCGAGTGTGGAACGGCATGCGCCCTCGAATTGCGAGCTTATCATTGTGAATGATGGGTCTCAGCAGCCAAGGACATTGGAGATACTTGAGATATTGAAGGGCCTTGGATACTTCATTTTCGACCAAAAGAAAGCCGGCGTTTCGGCGGCGCGTAATAAAGCGATTTCGCTGGCCCGCGGGCGTTACATCTTTCCCCTGGACGATGACAACCGGCTCAGGGAAGGGTTTCTTAGCGAAGCGATCAAGGTGCTCAACGGTTCTCCGGAGCTCGGGGTCGTTTACGGCGACCGCAATGATTTCGGTTTACGCAACGAAGTCGCGCGCATACCTGACTTCGATCTGGCGACCTTGCTGAAGGCGAATTACATCGACACCTGCGCCGTATTACGCAAGCAAGTCTGGCTGGACTGCGGCGGATACGATCCGCACATGGCCCCGACCGAAGACTGGGATTTGTGGATTAACGCGGCGGAGCATGGCTGGGGCTTTCATCGAATTCCCAGAATAACTTTCGACTACAGAGTTAGACCGGGTTCGGCTATTTCCGCAATCGACACCTCCGAGCTCCTGGCAAAGTATTGGAAGACAATCCGAATCAAGCACTCGGAATCATACTGGGCCATGGCACTCGCTCAGGCGGCAGATCTTGGCGCGGAAATTCGCGCGCGTGATCAAGTGATTCGCCAGCGTGATGAATTGATTCAGGCACGTGAAGAGGCGATTCGCTCGCAAGATCAGATGATTCGCGAAGCTAATAATGTGATTCATGAGCGTGACCAGGCGATTCATGACCGGGACAAGGCGATTCGCTCGCAAGATCAGATGATTCTCGTAGCTAATGACGTAATCCATGAGCGTGAGGAGTCGATTCGAGCGCAAGATGAGTGGATTCGCGCGCAAGATGAGACGATTCGTGAACGTGACGACTCGATCAACGCGCAGTATGAGGCGATTCACGCGCGTGATGAAGTAATCATTTCACTCCAGGCGGAACTCGCGAAATCGGCGAATGAGAATTTGGCACTAGCTGGGTGGCTGGCGGCCAGAACAGAAGAACTCAATAAGGTAAATAGTTCGCCGGGTGTGCGCCTGCTCCATCGCTACGGCCGGTTTAAATATCGGTATCTCCTGCCCACCTATCGGCTGCTCGGGCTGCCACATGATCGAAGCCCTGATAATCGAGGGGTCCCCGCGGTTGGACGAGTGGAGCACCAGGATAACAATCAGGTCACTGAGTTGCCGCCGGCCCATGAACCGCCCGCGGCTGACGATTTTGCTGAGGCGCCGGCCCCTGAAGCGAACGTCCCTTTAGGCTCAAACGCCTGTGACGTAATCTGCTTTCCGATCATCGACTGGGATTTTCGTTTCCAGCGCCCGCAACAGTTAATGTCGCAGTTGGCCGACGCGGGTCACCGGGTCTTCTATATCAGCCAGAAATTCCACCCCTCCGGCCCGGCTTACCGGATTGTCGAGAAGCGGGAAAACGTTTATGAGGTCTCACTAAGAGGGCCTGAACGGAACATCTACGAGGGCGTTTTGGATGATCATGCGCGCGCCCAACTTTTCGCCTCGCTCAACGCGTTGCGTCGCGAAGCCCTGCTCGGCGCCACCATCGCATTCGTCCAATTGCCATTCTGGTGGCCGCTGGTCAACCAGGCGAGGCGGCAGTTTGCCTGGCCCATCGTTTACGACTGCATGGATCACCACGCCGGCTTTTCAACTAATAAACAAACCATGCTGGATCAGGAATCGGAGCTGTTGGAATCCGCGGACCTGGTTGTGGTCTCATCAAGTTTCCTCGAAAAGGGAGCCGGTCAGCAGAGTCGGAACGTACTGATGGTGCGCAATGCCTGCGACTACGATCATTTCGCCACAGCCAGAAAGCCAAAGAACAGACGGCCCCTAATCGGCTACTACGGGGCCATCGCGGATTGGTTTGATTCCGACCTGGTTGCCGACCTCGCTGAGCGACGGCCCGACTGGGACTTCACCCTGGTTGGCTCAACCTTCAGCGCAGACGTAAGTCGATTATCGAAATTGCCTAATGTGACTTTGCCTGGCGAAAAGGCTTATGCGGAAATTCCCGAATGGCTTGGCAAATTTGACGTCTCGATTATTCCATTTAAGCGCACGCCACTAACCGAGGCCACCAATCCTGTCAAAGTGTACGAGATGCTTGCTGCCGGCAAACCCATCGTGTCTGTGCCGATCCCGGAGGTGGCGTCGTTTCCGCCGCTCCTGCGGTTAGCTTCGACGGCGAAAGAGTTTGAAGACGAGATCGCCGCCGCTCTTAGCGAGGACGACCCTCTTTTGGTTGCGCAGCGTCGGGCATTTGCTCGCGAGCACACCTGGGAAAAGCGATATGAAGCGCTGGCTCCTGCCGTGAGAGGTGTTTTCCCAAAGGCTTCGATCATCGTCGTGACTTTCAATAATCTCAAATTGAATCGTCTCTGCCTGGAAAGCATCTACCAGCGTACTGAGTGGCCCAACTTTGAAGTCATCGTCGTTGACAATGCGTCTGCCGATGGCACACCTGACTATCTCAGAGAAGCGGAAGCGACCTTCCCCAACCTGCGCGTGATCTTAAACGACAAAAACCTCGGATTTGCAGCAGCCAACAATATCGGTCTGCATCACGCGACCGGCGATTATCTGGTCCTGCTCAACAATGACACCGTGGTTACGCGCGGCTGGCTCTCTACTTTGATTCGCCATCTGCATCGCGACCCGACGATCGGTTTGATTGGCCCAGTGACCAACATGACTGGCAATGAGGCGAAGGTCGACGTTGACTACACTGAACTCGAGGATATGCCGGCCTGGGCCGCCCGCTTCGTCCGCCAGCTCGACGGGCAAGTCTTTTCCATCCCGATGCTAGCGATGTTCTGCGTGGCTATGAGAAGAGGAGTGTTTGAGAAGGTCGGATTACTCGACGAGCAGTTCGGGATCGGTATGTTTGAAGACGACGACTATGCGCATCGGATTAAGACCAGCGGCCTACGCCTGGTTTGTGCGGCTGATGTCTTTGTTCATCATTTCGGTGAGGCCTCATTCAAAAAGCTGAAAGCGAACGGTAAGTACGACGCGTTGTTCGCCGAGAACCGGCGCCGCTACGAACAGAAATGGAATATGGAATGGGTGCCTCACCAGTATGCGCCATTGGGATTTAAGCCGACCGATATTCCCAGCCAGAAATCAGAAGCTCGCCGCGGAGAAGAGGGCTGAGATGCGGATCCCAGGTTGGGCCCTCTGGAAAAAGTACAAGCGACGCGTTCACCTGATGCCATTTCATGTTGGCCGGTGCAACGTTTGTGGTAGCGAAACCCGGTTTTCCTATCCCGACACCACTATGTACCGCGAATCGCTTGGCTGCGGTAAGTGCCTTACCATCAGCCGCTACCGCTCCATCGCCCGCGGCATACTAGAGGCGATACGGGAACGAACGGGAATTGAGGCTTCAAGCCTGGCCGAACTTCCCCGGACAGCTGAGAATATCTCATTCAAAATTTACGATACTCAGCCTGCCTTTTACTGGTCCCTTAGTGCTTATCCGATACCCGACCTGCTTGCCAAGTGCCATTGGATCGAAATCGAAACATCGGTTTACCAAACCGACAAGCCACTAGGCTCCAAACTGGGGGCAAACTTCACCAATCAAAACCTGGAAGAGTTAACCTTTCCTGACAACAGCTTCGACCTGGTGATCACGAGTGATGTCATGGAGCACGTCAGGCTCGACCATAAGGCGCATCAAGAGATCAGGCGCGTGTTGAAGCCTGGCGGGATTTACGTTTTCACCGTTCCGCATTTCAGACATGGCCCGAATACAATTGTCAGGGTGGAGGTAATTGACCCCGCGGATCCAACCAAAGATCAATTCCTGATGGAGAAGGAATACCACGGTGATGCGAATTCAGAAGACCATCGGACCTTGAGCTACCGGGCATATGGAACGGATCTTGACGATTCTTTGAGGGAGCTTGGATTTACGGTAGAGTACTGCATTGAAGACTTTCCCGAAGTTGGCATCATGAATACGGAGTTGTTTTTCTGCCGCCTGATCAAGTAAGCGATTCCAATAGGTTTTTAGGAGGATCAGATTTTGAGGATTAAAGAGAGGGCGCGCTGCGCTGCGTGGTTCGTTTTAGTCGCTTCGCTCCTGGCAATGTTCGGTTGCTCAGGGATAAAGTCGAGCGGTACTGGTTCGACGCCGAATGGTAAGAATGCCTCCATCACAGCAGATCCGAATCCAATCCCGGTTTGCGATGGTTCCGGAGTTGGGGTAACCCGGCTATCCTGGACCTCCGTTGGGCCAAGCAAGGTTGAGGTGCATGTAGGATCTCCGGACGGCGTCCTTTTTGCGCAAACTGCACCCACGGCAACCTCACAGACTGGCAAGTGGGTAACGAACGAAATGATTTTCTATTTACAGGATACGTCCGGCGGCAAGCCACTCACTGCAGCAAACACGCTGGCTACAGCTACGGTGAAAATAACGGCTGACGGGTGCCGATAGCCTGACTTCTCCAACAAAAGGGGATTGTTCGTTTAGAGCAAATACTAATAATACCCGTTTGGAAAGTGGACTTGTCCACCCGCGTGCGCTTGGTAGTGGCCTGGTTTGAAAATCTCTGTGCGTGCTCTGTGTACTCTGTGCCTCTGTGGTGGTGTTTGCCCAGTCAATTCACCACCGAGACACAGAGACCACAAAGGTTGCACAGAGAAAAGGCTCAAATTAGTTCCCTACCGTGCGCTTCGCACAAGCGCTTTCAGGAAAAGCAAGTCGCTACGCTCCGGCGCACAAGTGTGCTATCTAAACAAACTCGTCTCCTGCGTGTCGACATTCGTCAACCTTACAGTGAACGACACTATCTCACGGTACGGATTCGAACTTCACTTCGCCAAAAGAAAATTTATCAAACCAGACAGAACTGGGATCCAGCGGGCTGGCGTAAAGCGTGACGTTTACGGCTCGCGGCGGGGCTTCAAAGTCGAATTCAAAGTGTTTCCACTCAGTGCTCAGGTCGAGGATGTTGAAATCCTCTCTGACTAACGCCCCTTCGGCATCAGTCCAATTGACCTGTATTTTTGCTGCCTGTCCTTTCAAGCTCGCCCGCCACTCGCCACTGAAAAAATAACGTCCTTTTTCTGCTGCCGGCAAAACCTGGTAAAGAACATCGCCAGCCTGGTCACAATGCACGGACGCCGAGCCGCTGAAGCTCTGTTTACCAGAACTATCAATCTCAGGGGTCCCGGCCAGTAGCCAACCTGATGGCAACCCGTTTTTCAAATCCTCGAAGTCGGGGTTCTGGAGGAGATTCCTGATTCTGCGCTCGAAAGCGGTCTCCGTTAACTCAAAGAGGTGAACAGTCCCTCCTTCGTACACGGGTTTGAAGTGGCTCCGGAAAAAGCCATCCTGTGGCAGGTCGATTCTCATCCGTGCAGTGTTTACCAGGAAGTAGTCAGCTCCCATGCTTTTCAGTTCGGTGTGCAGCTTCTGCCCATCAGTGAGCTTGTCCCAGATCCGAGCGTACCGAGCCGGTCCAAAGTAGTCTCCTTTGTAGACGCCATCCACGAAGTACGCCAGGTTCTCATCCTGCATTGAATACAGCGTGTAGCTGGTACCCTCAATGCTGTTTAGGAGCTTGTGCGCTGGATAGGATGGGAATCGCTGGCTGAGGTACCGGTCTCGCTGCTCTTGCGTCACCGGTATTGGACCATTCGTCTTCAAGGTGGCCTCGGCGTATTGCCACCCACCATAGGCAAGACCCGCAAACACAACCACCACCACAATCCAGTGGCTTCTCAATTTGCGAGTGAAAGGAATCCAGCCCAGCAGCAGATCCAGCGAGGCGGCCGCCGCTACACTCATGATCGGGACGACAGGTAATAAGAAGCGCAAGACTTGAGAACTGAAGCTCCAGAAAAGCATGAAGACGACTGCAAACGCCACGATCTTTCTGATGCTGGAATTCTTGATACAAAACAACACTATGAGTGGCAGCGCAAAAAAGAACAGGGTAGATATGCGTGCTTCCGCCAGGAAAAGCTGCTGATTGAAGGCAAGATGCCACGGCATCGAGAGTAAAGCGGGCAGACTTCGTCCAACCCCATACAGCTGCATATCGTGTAGTAATCCCTTCACGTCCTCCGGACTCCAAAAGCTGTAGCCGAAGAGTTGGGGCAAGAAGGGAAAGACCGGATTGCGCGTGTAGTAGAAATTACGGATGTACCACGGTGCAGCTACGGCAACAGTCACCACCGTCAGATGAAGCGGATATAAGTACTTACGTTCTCGAATCGCGATGTAAAGCGTCACGATCCCAAAGATCAGGGGGAAGAAGAGGCCAGGATACTTAGTGCTGGCTGCGAACCCACAGAATGCGCCAGCCAGCGTTAGCCAGTGAGATTGACGAGAGCCCAGCCAGTTCCAGAACGTATAGGCCGCCATCGTGGTGAACAGCATCAAGGCTATGTCCAGGTAACCAACCGACCCTACCCAAAGCACCAGGGGGTTCGCCAACAGAATTGCCGCCGACCACCATCCGGCCTGCTTCGAAAAGTGCCTCCTACCAAAAGCGATTAGGGCTGCTGTTAAAGTCGCCAGCAGCAAGAGCTGAATTACTTGTGCGGCAATATCGTCATACAACAAAAGCGCTAACGTAAAAAACATCTCGTTCAGCTGCGGTAAGACAGGAAGCCTAAGAAAAGGCGTGAACACAATCTGATGGTTCTGCACGTAGACCTTGGCAGAAGTGAGGAAGTACATCGTTGAGTCAAACGCCGTGGGAGGATATAGCGGTAGAGCGAGGATGGGTATGCTCAGCGCCAGGAACACTCCAACCAAAAGCATCCTGGCGCCCGGGGTGGTGCTCCTGAGTTTCAATCTTATTCTCTGAGCCAACTTTGGAAACACGGAATAGCTGGCTATTAGGCAGGCGAGCAGGGCTATCAGCACAACCGAAGGGTAAAGCAATCTAAGTAAGCCAAGTAGTAATACGAGATGTGCGATTGTTCCCAGGCCCAGGCTGACAGATATACTCACTTCTTCCCATAGCGAATCGTAGCCAACACGTCTGGTTAGCCGGCAGCCGATGATGTAGCTGACAAGGCCTAACAAGATCACAAAGCCATAGTGACCAGCTACAAACCTGAGCAGGGGTATCGAATCCTCCATTGATTTCTCCGGCTAACCGATCTGTTCCTTCTTACGCAAGACAATTGTATGCTGCAGAGCTATCCACCGGTTAAACGGAGAAAGCACTCGCTCGGATAACCTGGCTACGCCCGTCAGCCTGTCAGGCAGAAGTTGCCGAAAATTAACGCCACCACTCAGGATGTACCACAACTGTGTGTGCGGCCGCATGAGGACCACTTCCAGTTCAGGAAACTCCGCGTTGAACTGTTTCAGATCTCGCTTGAAGATCATGTACGAGAGGGCCTGGTTTGCTTTAGAAAAGGGACCGCTGTCGGTTGGAGCGTCCCATCCCTCTTCCTCGGGTTCAAATCCTTCTGACGCATGCAGGTTTTTGAAGACCCAACTTGCCAGCAGGCCGTAGAACGGTTCTATCAAAACGACTCCGCCACCGGGATGCAGCACTCGCAGTATCTCGCGGAAAAAGTCTCGAGGCCGCGACAAATGGTGAAACACGTTGATGGCGTAAATGGCGCGCAGACTGTTGTCTGCAAATGGAAGTCTCTCAGCTGACAAAACCAAATCAACAAATGGCAGCACCTTAATATCGCTGGTAATGACGTTGGGATAGACTTCGCTAATGATCCCAGCGCCGCTGCCAATTTCCAATCTTCGCCCCGGACAATCCCGAAAATATTGGGAGTCCACAGCCCCGCACTCGCGGTAAAAATTCTCAAACAACTCGCGCAGAATACGTTTTTGCAGCACTAACTTCCGATGTGCGATCGAAAAGGCAGGACTATCTACGTCGTAGGGAGCAACCGAGGAGTCAATTAGCCAGTTTCGGATTGAACCAATCATAGGGCGCTGTTTGGCACGCTAAGGCCAGGAAACACTTTGGACCATTCCTGGTCAAACCACATCCGTCGTTGTTCGGCAAGAAATGCGTCTGCGCCGGTCCCAATCAACAAGGCATCCGCACCATGGGTCCATTCCTGAGCGGCATCGTAGGCGACCTGATGCACGATGGCCGGGGCCAGACCAACCTCGGCGGTCAATCTCATCTTGCCGGTTTTGTCCATTCTGCGGAGCTCAGCGAAAATCTCGGGAATGTGCAGCGCGCGCGGCGAGGTTAAGGCAGAAACCTCGTCAACTGGCTCACTAATCATCTGCATAGCTTCCAACGCCTCTGCTGCCTGATTGGTGTGGAACCCGATGCGTGCCTGCGGACGGAGGCGGCGACACATCGCCAGCATCCGTTGCAACTTGCCTACCTGTCTCAAGGTTAACGCCAGGTCCGTCAGGTAAGTGTGGAGTAGAAGTGTGCCTCGGAAGTCAACGGGAACAGAATGCAGGGCCGATGCCAGCATGCCAGTCGCTGCCACCCAAAAATTAAGAGATCGCTCGCGGGCTAATGTCGGTCCAGTCTCACGAATGGCTTTCGCTACGCCGCCCACCCCCATCTGCTTCAGCACCTCGACGAAGCGTCCAGTTGAAAGCAGGCGCGATTGATTAAGAAAATCAGGCACCGTTATCCTTAGATTCTGATCGGGAACAGACCGCGACGAGCTGCGTGAAAGTTTCGCAAATTGAGCGGGCGCGATCAGATATTCCCCCCAACGCTCATGAGTCTCAGGGCGTTCCCAGTGGGCGGCGATTTCAGCAGCAGACGAATCGCGTAGATCAAGGATTCTGCCTGCCTGCTTAACATTCCCCGGGACGCCGGAACCCCCGAATTTCAGCGACTCCGAAGGCGCACTGGAAAAAGAGTCGCCATCAGGCTTGAATGATTTCGTCTCCACCGAATTCTTATAGGAGGTGAAGATTAGCCGCTCGAGTTGGAGGGCATCCTCCAGGTTCGTGGACGAATGGTTCTCAGTCAGCGCCGCATCCCGGAGGACCTTGAGCTCATTGGTAAAACCCGCCCCAGCGTAATCCGGGGCCAGGTTAAACCCGACGTCAAAATCCACTTGATGGTCAATATCGACCTCGCCATTCTTGCTGACAAAGACGCCCACGCTGCCGGTCAGAATCAACTCGCCTGCGTCTGTAAAAATAACCAGTCTGTTCTCTTGCCGCGCATGTCCGTTGATCGACCAGCTACAGTAGTGCGTCCCTTTGAATCCATCGTAAGTAAGATTCAAGACGATTGAGTCCTCGACCTCACTCGAATAGAGTTTAAGACTTTGGCCCTCCACTGATATCGGCTCGCCAAAGGCGGTGTGGATCATCGATAGCACGTGACCCCCGGAGTTTATTAGGGCCCCGCCGCCGGAGATACTCTGGTTAACTTCCCAGCGCTTTGAATCCTTCTCCTGGATAAGGGAGAGCAAGGTTACTCCAACAAAACCTCGCACTCGTCCAAGCTGACCTGCTCGTAACTGCTCCAATGGACCACTGACCTGCGGATTCCGTGGCATCACGTATCCCGCAAACACAGGTACAGCCGGAAACTCCTGCGCTAGTAGTTCGTATTCACTCAACTGACTTTCCTGGACCGCCAGTGGCTTTTCGATCATCACTGGCAGCCCGCGTTCGAGGCACGTCCGCGCCAGACGCAGATGCGTTGATGGCGGCGTGGCAATCACCACGGCTCTGGCGCTGGTTCCAGCGAGACCTTCGTCAAGCGAGTCAAACATCCTGGCAGAAAGTCCCATGCCCTGAAGTAGACCTTTGGCCCGGGCGTTTGGATCAACTATGCCGCCTAAGGAAGCTCCGTCGAGTCGGGAAATAGTTAAGGCGTGAACCAGGCCAATGCGGCCGGCGCCAACCAGAAGGATGGGTACGCCGGATCCTGGCTGCTCATCGGCGCTTTCGTCATCGCTGACCATCTGCTCAAGCGGGCGGAGAGTCAGATTCAATTCCGCCATGTCGGCTTCGGTTTCCATCTTCTCGACCACTTTTAGGGCCTTAAGATTACCGGTGTTTATAGGCAGGCTGATGCCAAGCGTTTCGGCGAACCCCGCGCCCAACTGGGCGGGCCACAGCGGCACCGAAACCACTGGACGGCGCCGACCCAGGCGCGCCACAGCGATCGTTTGTAGGAAGTCGGCCAGGGAAATTCCCTGAGGATGTCCAAGACTGAGAATACGGTTCTTAAATTCCGAAGCTCTCTCGTCAGAGCGAAAGATAGCTTCGCAAAGGTCATCGACGTGGATTGGCTGAACAATTGACTTCCCGCCGCCGAGCAGAGGAAGCATGGGCAAGCGATCTACCATCCCGCTCATGCGTTGAAACAAACCGCGGCTACCCGACCCGGTTACGAGTCCTGGTCGCAAAATGATGACGTTCAACCCTTCCTGGGTTAGCAACGCCTGTTCTGCCCTGTATTTTGTCTTCCCGTACGCAGATAAAGCGTCGGGTTTCGCAGACTGAGAGGAAAGAAATATGAAGGTTTTTACGCCAGCCTCAAGTGCCATCTGAGCCAGCCGCTTGGTCCCTTCCACATTGACTGCCGTCGCCTGCGCTTCGTCCGTCTCAACGTAGGCAGCGCAATGAACGACCACGTCTACACCCTGCAGTGCCTGCGGAGGAATCCGCTCCGGCAAGATACCGAAAGAGCGCTGGTCTGCCGGCACGGCCGGTGAACCATTCCAGTTGGATCGGGTCAGAGTTCTTACGGAGTACCCGCGCATCAATGCCAGGTTGGCGAGGCGCGAACCAATAAACCCGGCTGCTCCCGTAATCAGCATTGCCTTGGGAGTATGTTGAGAAAAAAGATCACCCATCGGAATATGAATCCAGGTTCATAGTAAGCCACATCTGTCACTTTGATCCAAATGGCCCGTCTATGCTTGGTCAAACTTGATCGCTCTGATTGGATTGAAATTCTATTACGGCATTGAGACTGTGACCGTCGCAAAGGAGAATCACTTTGGTGTTTCCTGAATATCCATGACAAACGCCTGCAACAACAGCTGAAACCCCAAAATCAACGGTAGCAATGACAGCATGATCGTGCCCGTTGCAGTCTGGTGTCCCGTCTCATAACTCTTGATCCAGATATAAACTCCAAAAAGCATCCCCCATAAAAACAGCGGCAAGCCGAGCAACAACAAGAGCGCTATCGGAGAAAAATCTCGCAGCACATACTTTTGATAAATCCGGCGAAAGTATCTCCGCAAGAGGAGAAGCGGAAACGTGGAGCTGACCTGGAGGAGATTTATCCCTGACTTCTCTTCCCCGTAGCGGGCTGGAATAGCAACATCCTTAACTCGAAAACTGGAGAAATTCAACTGGACCAACATATCATTCTCAAAAAAATATCGTTTATTAATGCGGTCTAGCTCCAGAGTCTGAAGCACACTGGCTTTAATCGCGGTATAGCCATTCTGGGGATCGAAGATATTCCAATAACCAGAAGCAAGCTTGGTCATAAAGGTGAGCACCACATTGCCGAAAACTCGGTGCTTCGGCATTTGCGTCAATGAGTCGCCAGCCAGGAAGCGATTGCCCTTCGCATAGTCGTAACCCTGGTCTATCAGAGCGTCCAATAGGAACGAGAGGGATTCCGGAGCCATCTGACCGTCTCCGTCCATCTTCACAATAATGTCGGCCAAGCCAAAGCTCTTTCGATAGCCCGTTACCACGGCACCGCCGACACCCTCCTGCTTCGTAGTTTTAAGAAGAATCAGGCGCGGGTCCTGAGTCGCCAGAGCAACCTCCCACGTCGCATCGCTGCTGTTGTCATCCACCACGAGCAGATGATCGACAAACTCGGGCATCCCCTGGATGACTTGGCCGATATGGAGAGCTTCATTGTGAGCTGGAATAACTACCGCAATACGATGCTCTTTATACATATTGAACCGTGGGCTATTTTGACCAGACGACTGTTAGTCTCAATATCGAGCCAAAGAGAGTACCAAAGGAGTATTAAGAAATGCCAGCAGGGGGTGTAGCCACAGAAGCAGGACCTTAATGGTGAGGTTCCAGTAAGTGGGAACCATGATACTCAGAGTTGCGAATTCGCTGGGAACCATGCTAAGTATCGAGCAAGTAGTTTCAAGCGGTAATCTCTATGAACCCAGATTGTACGAGGTCAGGTTTACAGGGCTTATAGTGCCATGGCTGACACTAGAATGGAGACACCTGTTAAGTCTGTAGCTCAAACCGGTAGATTTGATCCCTTCAATCATCCGATTATCTTTGCCAATCCCGGAAGGATTGGCATGTCTGGTTGGATCGGACACGTGCCTTTTGGCATGTATTTGATTGATGTGCTACATCCGAAAGCCATCGCCGAGCTGGGAACACATCACGGGGTGTCTTATTGCGCTTTTTGCCAGGCAGTCAAAGAGCTTGGCCTTGAGACACGATGTTATGCAGTAGATTCCTGGCAAGGAGATCCTCATGCCGGTTTCTACGGACCTGAAGTGCTCAAAGATTTAGAGGAATATCACAATCCTCTATACGGTGGGTTTTCACAGTTGATTCAGGCTACTTTCGATGAGGCTTTAGGTAGTTTCGCCGATGACGCTCTTGATCTTTTGCATATCGACGGCCTCCATACGTACGATGCGGTCAAACAGGATTTCGAAAAGTGGCTGCCTAAGTTGACTGATCGTGGCGTTTTATTATTCCACGATATAGAAGTTCGTGAGCGAGACTTTGGAGTTTGGAAGTTCTGGGGAGAACTCAAGCACCGGTTTCCCCACTTCGAATTCGCTCATTCCAACGGCTTGGGGGTTATCGCTGTCGGCAAGCGCTATCCCGACGAGTTGAACGAGTTGTTTCAATGTTCGATGGAAGAGGCAACAAGAATTCGCAGTTTCTTCGCTTATCTGGGACAGGGATTGGAGGCTGCTCAGGAGTTGATCGAGACCCAAAAAACCCTGCGTTCTAATGACGAGACAATCGCCTGGTTGGAATCGCAAGCAGACGAAATGAAGAATACGATTCGCTCGCGTGATGAAGCGATCGCCTGGTCAAAAACGCAAGCAGACGAAATGAAGAATACGATTCGCTCGCGTGATCAAGCGATCGCCTGGTCAAAAGCGCAAGCAGACGAAAGGGAGAATGCGATGCGCACGCGTGATGAAGCGATCGCCTGGTTAAAAGCGCAGGTAGACGAAAGGGAGAACGTGATTCGCCTGCGTGATGAAGCGATCACCTGGTTGAAAGCGCAGGCGGACAAGAGGAAAATCTGATTCCCCGCGTGATGAAGCA
>JANNJZ010000424.1:0-13414 GCA_031396065.1 Pyrinomonadaceae bacterium
TGCAATGCGAGGGGTAGCGCGGGGGAACCAAACGTCTCGTTAAGCGAGACAAGGGGCGAATCGTGAAATTCGCGTAGGACACTTCTTTGTCCGAGCCCGTCAGCTAACCTCGTAGGCTGGTGAGAAGGGCACGAAAATACGCCTTTGTGAAAGGGCGCGGAGCGTGTGCTGCGCGTCCTTTCTCTTTTAGGCGGGGAGCACAGAAATGACTACTGAATATTCATTACGACCGATGGAACTGACGCAAGGCGGTCTAATGCAGCAACTGCGTGATCATGGTGGGACCTGGACGGGCTGGGGTGCGGCTAGCGGCCTGTGCCTGGGGATTCTCTCGCCAATCTTCGGATCGATTCTAACAATAATTACCTGGCTCACTGGTCCCGACTGGCATGGGCTCCATCTGCATCGCGATTGCACGGTGCTGTTTGTCCTAACCTTTCCTCTGCTCGCTTTCGGCGCTCATTGTCTTGACCTGTTGGATAGACAGGAAAACAAGGCGAGGAAGTCTGGTTCAAATTAGGTAAACCGAATTTAATCGAGAATGGACATGGGATGACCTGGTCAGATGGATCAACAAATCGAACCGAGATCCTTAGAGGCTGGTGTAAGCGGAAAGCAGAATAAAGCAGTTTATCGCAAGGCTTGGAAAGATCTGCTTTCTGATTTGGACTAACTTTCGAAATAGTGTCGATAAACGAACAAAAAGGGAGAAGTAATGAGTTTTCGTGGACAAGGGTGTAGGGGGAGAGGGTTGTTGGTAGCGGCCTGCGTGCTGCTTTGCGGAGTCTTTTTCGTGAGTCATGCACAGCAGACGATCTTCAACGTGCCCACCACGGACGTTCTGGATCGGGGCAAAGTTTACGCTGAGGTTGATGTCAGTCTTAAGCCAACCGACTCCAGTTTGGTCAACCGGTTTTCATCGTTTGTGCCGCGGGTTGTGGTCGGCGCCGGAAGCCGCGTCGAGATCGGATTGAACATCACCGGCAATATCCAACCGGGTGCGGATAGCACGACCCTCGTACCGACAATCAAATGGAAACCATATCAAGGCAAAAACAATGGCGTCGCAATCGTGGTCGGCGATCACCTCTACTTGCCCGTGCGCAATCGTGGATACAACGCCGGCAACTACGTCTACGCAGAAATCAGCAAGACTTTTAAGAGTGGTACGCGGGTTACTGCCGGTGGTTACGACTTCACCCGTAACGTGGTTGCGACCGGGAACCGGGCGGGTGGGCAATTCGGTTTTGAACAGCCACTGAACAAGAAAGTGCTTTTCGCCGCCGATTGGTTCACGGGCAAGCACGCTGCCGGCTACTTCACTCCCGGATTCATCTTCAAAGTTAGTCCAAAAGTTACCGGGTATACCGGTTATTCAATTGGCAATCAGAATCCCTCGAAGGGCAATCATTTCTTTCTCCTCGAGCTTGGCTACAACTTCAATTAAGGGACATTAGCGATGTTGAGTCTTAAGCGAGAACATGCAGAACCAAAGGCATCACCGCGGCAGTTCAGGCTGCGTTGGGACGTCGTCTTCCGGGATCTGAGTTTGTTCATTTCGCTTTGCCTGGCGCAGCTCATTGTCTGGGGCACGCTGCGTCGCCGGCGCAAAGAGAGGGCTGCCCGACTCCAGCGCATCAAGTTGGTGAAGGGAGCAAGCCCTGAAATACGTAGTGAATCGAGTTTGGAAATATTAGGGGACCCGCAATGCTAGATCTGATCTTTATCGTCGCAACAATTCTGTTCTTTCTGATCGCGCTCGCCTACGTGCGCGGATGCGAGAAGTTGCAATAGGAGCATGAATGAGTTTTGAAACTGTTGGGAGCTTAATAGCCTCCGCACTGCTGCTCTTTTACCTGGGATACGCGCTATTGCGTCCGGAGAAATTCTAGCGGCAGGAGATAGTTTAGAAAACAGTGGACCTCGATCTCGACCCTCAAATTCTGACGACTGCTTCTGACTTCGGGTCTCTGACTCATGAGTTCTGTTTTCTCGATCCTGGTTTCAGCAACGTCGAACCGGTGGGCGGTGCCCACCTCTAAACGAACGCAAAAGCTTTTATGACCTTAAACGGCTGGCTGCAAATTCTGTTTTTTCTGGCGCTCATTCTCGCCGTCACGAAGCCGATGGGCGTCTTCATGACCCACGTATTCAACCGCGAGCGCACCTTTATCGATCCGTTGCTGCGTCCCATTGAACGTCTGATTTATAGACTCACCGGCGTCAATCCGGAACGAGAGATGCGCTGGACCGAGTATGCCGTCGCAATGCTTTTTTTCAGCGCCGTCTCGATGCTGGCGCTTTACTTCATTCAGCGCTTGCAGGGTGTGTTGCCCGTGAATCCGCAGAACTTTCCGGGAATAGACTCCGCCGCCTTCACCGGCTCATCGTTCAATACCGCCGCGTCGTTTACCTCGAACACGAACTGGCAATCCTACGTGCCGGAAGTGACGATGAGCTACCTGACGCAGATGGCTGGGTTGGCTTATCACAACTTCGCCTCAGCAGCGGTGGGCATTGCGTTGGCGGTCACGTTTATTCGGGGGATTGCCCGCCGCGAGATGGAAACCATTGGCAACTTCTGGGTTGATCTGACGCGGTCTCTCCTCTGGGTCTTGCTGCCCTTCTGCATCGTTGGCGCGCTCGTGCTGGTGTCGCAAGGGACTATCCAAAACCTCAGACCCTACGATGCCGCCAAGGTCGTTGACCCGCAAACGATTGAAGTAGACAAGAAAGACGCCGATGGCAACGTGGTTACCAACCCAGACGGGACCACGGTAAAGGAAGCTCAAACCGTCACCGACCAGGTTATCGCCCAGGGACCAGTAGCATCGCAGGAATTCATCAAGCAGTGGGGCACGAACGGCGGCGGTTTCTTCAACGCCAACAGTGCACATCCATTTGAGAACCCGACGCCATTCACCAATCTCATCGCGCTGTTCTCGATCTTCGCCATCTCCGCTGGCCTTACTTCCACACTCGGACGCATGACGGGCTCGCCGCAGCACGGTTGGGCCGTCTGGGCGGCGATGGCAGTGTTGTTTCTGGCCGGCGTGACTGCCGCTTACTGGGCAGAAGCGCGCGGCAATCCGTTGCTCGCCGGCACAGATCAAACCGTTAGCGCGATGCAGCCGGGCGGCAACATGGAAGGCAAGGAAGTACGCTTCGGCATCGCCAACAGCGCGCTCTTCGCTACCGTTACGACGGATGCTTCGTGTGGCGCGGTCAACGCTATGCACGACAGCTTCACACCGCTCGGCGGTATGGTGCCGCTGGTCAATATCATGCTCAGCGAAGTGATCTTCGGCGGCGTCGGCGCCGGCATGTACGGCATTTTGATTTACATCGTACTGGCGGTGTTCATTGCCGGATTAATGGTGGGCCGGACGCCGGAGTACCTGGGCAAAAAGATTGAATCCTACGACGTGAAGATGGCGATGCTGGTGGTCCTTGTCTTTCCGTTGACGATTCTGGTCCTCGCGGCTATCTCCATGGTGTCACCCACGTTCGGCACCTCTCAATTGAACAATGCGGGTCCGCATGGGCTATCGGAAATTCTCTACGCGTTCACTTCCGGAACAGGGAACAACGGCTCGGCCTTCGCAGGCATTTCGGCAAACACACTTTGGTACAACTCGACCATTGGTATGGCGATGCTGGTGGGTCGGTTCTTCATGATCATTCCCATGCTGGCGATTGCCGGCAACCTGGCCCGGAAGAAAACCGTCCCGCCATCGCTCGGTACATTCCCGGTGACCACGCCCTTGTTCACGACGTTGCTGGTGAGCGTGATTGTCATCGTGGGCGCGTTGACATTCTTTCCGGCGTTGAGCCTTGGTCCAATTGTTGAGCACTTGCTGATGCAAGCAGGACAAACATTTTGATTTTGGAGTGCGGCGACCTGTCGCCGCTTTGGTCCGCGGCGACCTGTCGCCGCATCTGGGCCTGCACTCAAGTTACGACGGCTGCGACAGGTCGCAGAAGACCAAAGCGTTGACAGGTCAGCGCACTCCAAAGAGTGGCACGACCACAACGGGGAATATGGAAAAGAAAACGGCAATCTGGAACGCGCAGATCGTCAAGCGAGCGATCGTTGATTCCTTCGTCAAGCTGAACCCGCGCAAGATGATGAAGAACCCAGTGATGTTCGTCGTCGAAGTCGCCAGCCTCCTGACCACTCTGCAAATGATCTCGGGAATCGTTCGACCCGTGATCGGCGTCACCGATTTGCGGTTCGAACTGCAGATCACGCTCTGGCTCTGGTTCACCGTCCTCTTCGCAAACTTCGCCGAAGCGATGGCGGAAGGACGCGGCAAAGCGCAAGCGGATAACCTGCGCAAGACCCGCACCGAGACAACGGCAACGAAACTTTTGGCTGACGGCAATACGCAAGTGATCTCAGCCCCGCAACTGCGTAAGGACGATGTCGTGCTCGTCGTCGCCGGTGAATTTATTCCGGGCGACGGCGAGATCATCCAAGGCGTTGCCTCCGTGGATGAGTCTGCGATCACGGGCGAAAGTGCGCCGGTGATTCGCGAAGCAGGCGGGGACCGTTCTGCCGTGACCGGCGGTACCAGAGTACTTTCAGACCAGATCAAGGTCCGAATCACCTCCAACCCGGGTGAGACATTTATTGATCGGATGATTGCTCTGGTCGAAGGCGCCGCCAGACAGAAGACGCCAAACGAGATTGCCCTCAACATTCTGCTCGCGGGACTAACGATCATCTTTCTGCTGGCCGTGGTAACCCTCCAGCCTTTTGCTATCTACTCAGGCGCACCGCAAACGCTCTTCGTCCTGGTCTCGCTGCTGGTCTGTTTGATCCCGACGACAATCGGAGGCTTGTTGTCCGCCATCGGTATCGCCGGTATGGACCGGTTGATCCAGCACAACGTGCTGGCGATGTCAGGCCGCGCAGTTGAAGCTGCGGGCGACGTCAACACGTTGCTGCTCGACAAAACCGGCACGATCACGCTGGGAAATCGTCAGGCAACGGCTTTCTTTCCACTGCCGGGAGTTGACGAAACAGAGCTGGCCGAGGCTGCGCAGCTTTCTTCGCTGGCCGATGAAACACCAGAGGGTCGTTCAATAGTAGTGCTGGCAAAAGAGAAGTATGGCTTGCGTGGGCGCGACTTGGCACCGCACGAGGCACTGTTTATTCCCTTCACTGCGCAAACGCGAATGTCTGGAGTGGATTTCGACCGGCGCGAAATTCGAAAGGGCGCCGCAGATGCAATTGAGAAATACCTGAGTCCTTTCGGACGCAGGTTGCCAATTGAATTGGGCGAGATTGTAGACCGTATCTCTAGAGAGGGCGGCACGCCCCTGGTAGTGGCGGAAGACAGATTGCCGCTTGGCGTCATTCAGCTAAAGGACATCATCAAGGGAGGCATGATCGAGCGGTTCAATCAGATGCGGCAGATGGGCATCCGGACCGTAATGATTACCGGCGACAATCCCCTCACGGCGGCGACCATTGCCCGCGAAGCCGGTGTCGATGACTTTCTCGCGCAAGCGACCCCGGAAGACAAGATGGCCCTCATCAAGCGTGAACAAGCGGGCGGCAAATTGGTGGCCATGACCGGTGATGGAACAAATGATGCACCCGCGCTGGCCCAGGCTGATGTCGGCGTGGCGATGAACACCGGCACCCAGGCGGCAAAGGAAGCCAGCAACATGGTGGACCTCGACTCAAATCCAACCAAGCTGATTGAGATTGTGGAGATCGGTAAACAACTACTTATGACGCGTGGGGCGTTGACCACCTTCTCAATCGCCAACGACGTGGCCAAGTACTTCGCGATCATCCCAGCAATGTTTGCGATGGTCTACGCTGCCAACGGAGGGCTGCAAGGGCCGCTCGCCGCCCTCAACGTGATGGGTCTGCACACGCCCCATTCAGCGATTCTCTCGGCAGTTATCTTTAATGCGCTGATCATCATCGCGCTGATTCCGCTGGCCTTGCAAGGCGTTAAGTATCGGGCGATGTCAGCTGCAACGTTGTTGCGGCGCAACCTGCTGATCTACGGCTTGGGAGGAATTGTCGTGCCGTTTGTCGGCATCAAGATCATTGACATGATTATCACCGCAGTCGGCTTGGCATAGCTGGGAGCGCAGGCATCTTGCCTGCAACGAGCGCCGCAAGGCGCGAACAGGTGGTGCCGCATTCCAGTGGAGGTTAGTTATGAAAGATCTAGGAACGGCAGTTTTAATGACGATAGTAACAACGATCTTGCTGGGGCTGATCTATCCCCTCGTGGTGACCGGCCTGGCCCAGGTCATCTTTCCACACCAGGCCAACGGCTCATTAATCCGACAGAACGACGGGACGGTGATTGGCTCGAGCCTGATTGGTCAATCCTTTTCTTCGCCCGGTTACTTTCGGTCACGCCCCTCAGCCGCAGGACCTAATGGCTACGATGCGGGCGCCTCCTCAGGCTCGAACCTTGGACCCACCAGCCAGAAACTCATCGATCGCGTTAAAGGCGAGGTGGAGAAGTTGCAGGCTGAGAACCCGGGTAAGCCAGTGCCAATTGATCTGGTAACAACCTCAGCGTCGGGGCTCGACCCGCACATCTCTCCAGCCGCGGCTGAGTTTCAAGTGCCCCGCGTTACGCGCGAGCGCGGAATCAGCGATGACAAACTGCGGGAAATAATTGCCAGACATACTAAAGGTCGACAGTTCGGTCTCCTTGGCGAACCAAGAGTGAATGTGCTCGAGCTTAATCTTGATTTGGATAAAACAGTGCCGCTGAGGAAATGAGTCCAAGGTCCAAAGTCGAACTGGGGAAATCTGACATTAGACATTGGACATTGGACTTCGACGATTCGATGAAAGAAAACGGTAACCGCCCATCACCCGAATCGCTGCTCGCCCAGCTGAAGGATGGCGAGCAGGCGAAGCTACGCGTTTACATCGGCGCAGCCCCAGGTGTCGGTAAGACCTATCAGATGTTGGAAGATGCCCACCTGCTCAAAAAGCAGGGTGCGGACATTGTGGTCGCGGTAGTGGAAACGCATGGCCGCGAAGATACCCAGGCGATGATCGGCGAGCTGGAGTGCATCCCGTTGCGCCGCATTGAGTATCGGGGAGTCACCCTGGAAGATATGGACGTTGAAGCGGTTATTGCTCGGCACCCAGCCATCGCCATCGTTGACGAACTTGCTCACACGAACGTTCCTGGTTCAAAGAATCGCAAGCGTTACCAGGATGTGCTGGATTTACTCAACGCCGGAGTGTCAGTAATCACCGCCGTAAACATTCAACATCTCGAATCCCTGAATGACGTAGTGACTCGCACCACGGGCGTGCGAGTTCGCGAAACAGTTCCCGACCACTTCCTCCGCCGCGCAGATGAGGTGGTGAATGTGGATGTCTCAGTCGATACGCTGCGCACACGTTTGCGGCAGGGCAAGATCTACGACGTCGTAAAGATCGAACAATCCCTCAACAACTTCTTTCGCAAAGGAAATCTTTCGGCCTTACGCGAACTCGCTCTGAGGCAGGTGGCCACAGATCAGGCAACCAAAGCACATGACTATCGCGAACGGGAAGGACTGAACCAGGCAGTGATTCCCGAGAAAGTGATGGTGGCAATGGCCTCTCGAGGCAGCGCGAAAAAGTTGCTGCGGGTCGGGTCGCGCATTGCCGGACGCCTCGCTAGTGACTGGTACGCGGTTTACGTCGAGACGCCTAACGAGGAGCCTGGCCGGATTAATCCGCCAGATTATGCGGCGCTCCAGGAGAACACCAGGTTTGCCGAGGAGTTGGGAGCAAAGGTGATTAAGCTCCAATCCCCCCGAGTAGCCGATGCGTTGATCGACTTTGCCAGGCGCGAAGGTATTACGCATGTCGTTTTCGGCCAGACCTCGCGGTCTCGGTGGGACATTCTCTTGCACGGTTCAATCATCAACCGTTTTCTCGATGAAGTAAGGGACGCCACCGTGCAGGTGGTGCCGGTGGAAAGTCAGAAAGAAGTGATGAGTGATGCGTGATGCGTGATGAGTGATGAGTCATACGAAATTGGTGAGTTATCGATGTTGAGCGTCGTGCTTCGACTCGACCTTACGCCTCACTCAGGACTCAGGACTCAGGACTCATCACTCATCACTCAGGACTCAGGACTCATCACTCATGACTGCTTCTTAGTTTGTTTATGAACTTAAGAACCAAACTCTTATTCGGCTACCTGGTCTTCATCGCAGCCCTGGTTGTGCTGGGCGGTTTGAGCGCCTGGAGGCTGCGCGAAATGGGTGGCGTGTCTCGCCGCATCATCTCCAATAACTACGATTCGGTAGTCGCGGCGCAGGAGATGAAGGAGAGTCTTGAACGTCAGGACTCCGCTGCTCTGTTTGCGCTTCTTGGTGCGCGCGAGAAAGCCTTGACTCAACTGCGCGTGCATCGATCTCGCTTTGACACTAACTTTCAAAAGGCAGCGAACAACATCACCGAAGTCGGTGAGCCGGAGGCACTCGAGACAATCCGGCGTGATCGCGACGCTTACTACCAAATGTTCGATGCCTTCGTCGCCAGATTAGACAGGCCTCCCGGCGCTGGGGAAGACTCGGATGTAAGGAGAGAAGAAGTCTTCCAGCGCAATGAGTACTTTACCCGCCTGGAACCTCAGTTCAACAAATTACGCGCTGACTGTGAACACCTGCTGCAACTCAATCAGCGCGCCATGCTGGGCAAATCCGAGGCGGCGGCCGGCGTAGCTCAACTTTGGTTTTACCGCACGCTCCTGATTGCCGGTGTGTTAGTGGCCGCCGGGTTGCTCCTCGCCTTCTTCCTGGCTAATCGAATCGTCGAGCCGTTGCTTCAACTCACCGCAACTACAGTCAGAATGGCTGGCGGCGACCTCAACGCGAAAGTAACGGTGAGTTCGCGCGATGAAGTCGGAGTACTGGCCGTCGAATACAACCGTATGGCCGAGCGCATCCGCCAGCTGCGCAACTCCGATATGGGCAAACTCCTCGTAGCCCAACAGACTACCGAGGCGGCAATTGATTCTCTATATGACCCGGTGATTGTGACGGATGCTGAAGGGTGTGTGACAAAACTGAATCATGCAGCGGCGGAAATATTCGGCTCCGAGACAGAAAATGCCGGCAAGCATGTAGGCGAAGTAGCTCGGGATACTCGTATCGCCGGCGCGGTGGCGGAGGCCTTGGAATCGCAACGCCCAGTAGCCGGCGAAGGGATGTCCTCTGTTTTGCCCCTGTCCGTTGACGGTTTGGAAAGGGCGTTTCGCCTGCGAACAACCCCGATGCGTGACAACAACAATCGCTTACTCGGCGCCGTGACGCTATTGGAAGACATTACCCATTTGCGCGAAATCGATCGACTCAAATCAGAGTTCATCGCTACCGCCTCACACGAACTACGCACTCCGCTAACCAGCGTACAAATGGGTGTTCATCTCCTGCTCGAAGGCGCGCTGGGCGAGTTAACCGACAGTCAAAACGAATTGCTCCAGGCTTGCCGCCAGGACTGTGAGCGTCTGGATAAGCTGATGCGGGACCTGCTTGATCTTTCCAAGATCGAGGCTGGTGAAAGTCAGCCTCACCTCGCCACTGTAAGCGCCAGACACTTACTGACAACTGCAGCTGAGGAGTTGCGGCTGCAAGTTGAGTCAAAGGGCCTCAAACTGAGCGTCGACACCCCTGTCGACCTTCCCTGGGTAATGGCAGATCGATTGCAAATAGAGCGAGTGGTCAGCAACCTCGTGATCAATGCTCTGCGCCACACAAAGCAGGGCGAAATCAGAATCAGCGCGGCAACACGTGACGGCCATCTCGCAGTTTCTGTTAGCGATACCGGGAGCGGTATACCAACCGAATACCTGCCGCTCATCTTCGATAAGTTTGTTCAAGTACCTGACGCGCCCACCGGCGGGGCCGGACTCGGGCTCACCATCTCAAAATCAATTGTGGAAGCACATGACGGACAGATCAGCGTCCAATCGCAAGTGGGGCGGGGAACGACTTTCACCTTCACCCTACCGTCGGCGGGCGGGTCTGATTCAAAGTTGGGAATAAAGCATGGCTAAGCGGGTGCTCATTGTTGATGGCGAAGAGAGCATCAGCCAGGTGCGCGGTTGGTACTTGAAGCGCGAGGCATTGGTAGAGGCTGAGCGAAAGGAAGTCGGAAATGAATCAGCGCATTTTGATCATTGATGATGAAATGAACGTACGTCGCGTAACCCGCTTAACCCTACAGGCGGCGGGCTACGAAGTGGGCGAGGCGAGCGACGGAGCGCGCGGACTGGAAGCATACGGGGACGGGTCGGGCTGGGACGCCGTGCTGCTGGATCAAAGGATGCCCGGTATGGATGGTCTGGACACGCTGCGCCAGATCAACGAACGCAACGCCGGTGCGCGCGTGATCATGGCCACAGCGTATGCCTCGATTGAACTGGCGGTGGAGGCGATGAAACTGGGCGCCACCGACTTCGTGCGCAAGCCCATGACACCTGAGATCCTGCGTAACGCAGTCGCCGCAGTTCTGCTCAAACAATCTCAGGTATCTGGAGTCATGACTCCACTGTCGGGTGAAGGTTCGGCGCAGGCGCAAATTCAGATCATCACCATGAACGGGTTCACGATCCTGGAGTCTGAGAGTGCCCTGGAACGATCGGATGAGCGCCGCTTTACAGTGAAAAGTCCTACTGGAGGCGAACATGAGGTGCTGGTGCAAATTGATGAAGAAGCGATCGGATACGTAGAACGCATGATCAGAAGGCAACTGCCTGCTGAAAACTCCTTTTGGACCAGTCAGGCCCAACGCTTATTGAGCGATTACTTATGGAAAGAAGGGAGAGTCCCACCACTCAGACGACTCGTAGTCAAAGACGTCGATCGTGACGATCTCCCGATGGCAACGCGCCGGCAAAGTAACTAAGCGCCGCATGTCAGAACCACCTGCGTGAGCCGGTGAGCAAAAGGAAGACAGGCAAGGATTCCCGGGTTCCCAACATTCGAAACATTAACGTACGGCGCAGCCAATCTTCGCCAGAAGTGGCGCCCGATAAAACGCAGAGTTAAAAAAATAGGGGGAGAACAACCATCGTGGCAGCTGAACTCAAACGTTTTATCATCGGTCGCGCACTCAGGACTGAACAAGCGGCTCATGAGCGTCTTTCGAAGAAAACTGCCCTGGCCGTTTTCTCTTCCGACGCACTATCTTCAACCGCCTATGCCACCGAGGAAATCTTGCTCGTGTTGGCCGTTGCCGCAGCCTACGGCCAGGCAGGTGCATTTAAGTACGTCGTGCCCATTTCTATCGGCATCGGGGTGCTGCTGGTCATTGTCGCAACCAGCTACCGGCAGACTATTCACGCGTACCCGTCGGGTGGTGGCGCTTACATTGTTGCCAAAGAAAACCTCGGCACAAATGCCGGCCTGGTAGCCGGAGCATCATTGCTGGTCGACTATGTTCTCACTGTGGCCGTTTCGATTGCTGCCGGGGTGGCGGCCATCACTTCGATGGTCCAGGGAACCCGCTACGCCTGGCTGGACCAGCACAAGGTTCTCCTTTGTCTGATTTTCATCGCCTTCATTGCGGTTGCGAACTTAAGGGGAGTAAGGGAATCAGGTTCGCTCTTTGCGGCGCCTACTTACGCCTTTCTGGTCAGCTTTCTCTTCATGATTGGTTACGGTCTCTACAGTTACTACACGTTTGGAGGGGTCGCACCCATACCCGGACCGGAAGAGATTAAAACCGCTGAGGGATACACGCTGCAGCCTTTGACCCTTTTCCTGATACTCGGGGCTTTCTCAAACGGTTGCGCCGCCCTGACCGGAATTGAAGCAATCTCTAATGGTGTCCCGGCCTTCAAGAAGCCGGAGGCGAAGAACGCCGCTACCACGCTGGTCGTAATGGCAGCGCTGCTAACGGTGATGTTCCTGGGCACCAGCGTCCTGGCTTACCTTTATGGTGTTCATCCACATGCGAGCGAAACAGTCATTTCGCAGTTTGCGCGAATCATGTTCACCGGACCGCTGGCCTGGTTCTATTACGTCGTGCAAATCGCGACGGCCTTGATACTAGTCCTGGCCGCAAACACTTCGTTTGCCGACTTCCCGCGGCTCGGCAGTTTGCTCGCACGTGATCGTTTTCTGCCACGACAGTTCGCCAACCGCGGCGACAAGCTGGTCTTCTCTAATGGAATCGTAATTCTGGCACTGTTTGCCAGTGTGCTCGTCGTCGCCTTCGCGGGAGATACGAGCCGCCTGATCCCTCTCTATGCGGTGGGCGTCTTTCTATCTTTTACTCTTTCACAGTCCGGCATGGTCCGGCACTGGCTCAAAGAACGAGCGCAGGTCCGAAAGAAGAAGCCGCGCAGACGGCCTGAGGATGACATCCATTTCACTCTCAGTACCGTCGACAGAGAACCCTTGCCTGATGCGGAACTTGAAGCGTCCGACCACCGCGGGTCCACGTTTGTTACTGACGAAGTGACAGACGGCGCCCACTGGAAGAAATCGATCGCTATTAATGCGGTCGGCGCCGTCGCTACCTTCATCGTTCTCTGTGTTTTCATCGCTACCAAATTCATGCACGGAGCCTGGATCGTGGTAGTGGTCATTCCCCTGCTGGTGCTCATGTTTCGCGCCATTCACAAACACTATGTCGGCGTAGCGAAACAACTTTCCACGGAAGGACTGGAAGAACTTCATCCGATCAACCACACGGTGATTGTGCCGATTTCCGGTATTCATCGCGGGGTCGTTGGGGCGCTGCTGTATGCCAAGTCTATTGCTCCGGACCATGTGCAGGCTGTCTATGTGGACTTCGACGAGGAGGCCACTGCCAGGTTACGTGAGAAGTGGGAGCGCTGGGGAGCCGGTGTGACCCTGGTGGTTCTCCCCTCACCCTATCGAGAGCTAACGCGTCCGTTGCTGCGTTACATCGCGCGGCTGGAGCGAAAAAACGGCAATGACATGGTGACGGTAGTGTTGCCGGAATTTGTTCCGGCGAAGTGGTGGCAACATCTGCTACACAATCAGAGTTCGCTAATGCTCAAAGGGGCTCTCCTTTTCAAAGAGGGGGTGATTGTCGTCAGCGTGCCCTACCATCTGAAAGACTAAACCCGGCGCTGAAGAGACTGGGTGAAAACTCCTGCTTCTCAGCGCCAAGGGCGCGAAATGTGATAGCCCAGGGCAACGCCCTGGGTAAGGTCATAACAATCCGGAAGCGCTGAAGGCGCGAAATAACAGGTCTCGAATGAAAATCCTCGGGATTCCGTTAAGTCCACCCTCATTTCGCGCCTTCAGCGCTGGGAATCTTTGGGCGTGTCAACCTGGGCCGATGGCCCAGGCTGTCACATTTCGCGCCTTTGGCGCTTAGAACCCACAGTTTTCACCGGGTGAAAACATTGTAGGGGTGGCACTCCGTGGCCACCCCTCTTTGCGG
>JANNJZ010000225.1:0-2516 GCA_031396065.1 Pyrinomonadaceae bacterium
TGATTTCGTCGACATCGTCCTGCTCGACTCATTCCTGGAGACGGTGAAGGCGGGCGACCAGTTCGAGGGTTTCGATCTGCTCAACATGGAGCAGTTATGGGATATCGTCAAGAAACTGTGCGGCAACCGGGTAATGCGCACGCAGCAGGAAGGGCACGAGGTCATCAATTGGGAGCGTTCGGACAAGCAGGGCGCAAAACGGATCATCAGCTGCTCCTTTGCCCCTGAATTCCTGCTGCAGGTTTTTGATGTCGAGACCCGGGGCAACTACATCGAATCGGCGTAACACTGCGCTTGACGAGTTCACTCCAGACCTGAAGGCATCAGGGTAGTCAACCTTTAAAGGAGGGAGATAGTTACCATGGCGAGGAAACCGTTCATTGACGAGGATATCTGCATCGGCTGCGAACTTTGTGTGGGCATTGCTCCGGAGGTCTTCAGGATGAAGGCGAACAATCTTGCCGAAGTCTATGAGCCGTTCGGCGCTCCCGAGGAAAAAATCCAGGAAGCCATCGACAGCTGTCCGGTAAGCTGCATCTGCTGGGAATGAGCGGATAATTAGCATACCACGCTGACTATGGTGGCGGTTTATCGAAGAGTAACTTAAGTGGCATCACGCTTCGGCTCCGCTGACTGGACGTCTGTTCCCTGAGCGGAGTCGAAGGGAGCTTTGTTACCGAAGTTATTTCAGTCAGTTAGCTTGAAATTACACAGAGAGTGCAGATAGGTGCAGCAGTTAGGTGCAGCAGATATGTGTCAGTAGCAAACAGGTGTCTAGCAAACAGGTGTCGGAGCAACACAGCTGACAAAATCACCAAAAACGGCAAAATGTGCAATGTGTTGCCCCGACACCCTGTTATGCAGATTACGATCCCTGTTTTCTCCAGTTTCATTCCACAGCTAGAAACTGGGCAAGCCCACCGCTTTGCGCAGGATAAACAGTGCGTCGCCGACGTCAATCACGCCGTTCGGTGCGCCCAGCGGCGCCACGTCGCCGCGCAACAGCTCATCGGTCGTCGGTGTGACCAGGCCGACCGCTATGCGCAAAGCTTTCAGAGCGTCGCCAATCAGCACCGTGGTTCCCCCCGTGAGTAACCCATCAGGAATGATAAAGGTTATGGTCGCGTTCCGGGTCGCCACATTCAGCAAGGTGGCGGTAACGGTGAGGCTGTTGGCCCCCGGAAGCAGACCGATGGTAGCAGACCAATTGGCGCCCAGAATAGATACGGGCGCCGTCGTGCCGTTAATAGTCACCGCAATCGTTACGCCTGCCTCCAGTGGGCCACCTATTGTCTGGCTGGGCAGGTTGGTCGCGGTAACGAGTTGACTGATCACCAAGGCCGGCGCCAGCGTGTCCACGGTTATGGCGATTGAAGCGGAAGTGAGATTTTCCGAGAAATCGGCTGCGGTGACGGTTATGTTATTCACCCCGTTCGCCAGAACCCCAGTGGTGAAGGTCCAGTCGGTGCCGGTTACAGCAGCAGCAGGAGCGCCGCCGTTAATGGTGACTGTCACTGTCGCCCCGGCTTCCACCGTGCCGCTGATGGTCTGCGTGACGACATTAGTAGTTGTGTTTCCCCTGGGCGAGGGTAAGAGCGGGGGCAACCAGGTCGGGTCCGCTTACCGGCCAGGCGGGAAGAGTCCCTGCCTTGGTGTTGCCGCCGAGAGTGCCGTTAAGCAAATCGACGGTCCACGCCTGGTTTGTCACAGAGACATTAGTAGTTGAACTCCACCGCAGGGACGCAGCAGCAAACCCGGTAAATGGATGTGCGGCGGGTAGCGCCAGCCCGCCTCTGGAATAGTCGACGAGGCTGCGCAGCTCCTTCCGGTTTGGAATCCGCCAGCCGGTACTGCCGATGGCGGCATTTGGTTGCAGGCCGAGGAAACTGTTGTTGTTAAGACACGCCGCATGGGTGAGTGCATCCAACCAGGACAACCCGGGGGGCAGGCCGGTTCCGGCACAGGCTCCCCCCAAAGGACCTGGGGTATTTGAATTTTGGGTCCAGATGAGGCCGGTAACCCTGTCAAGGACAAAGGTATTGTCCAGGTTCGCCTTGAAGCGAGGTGCGGGCCAGACGGCGCCGGCCAGTTTCTCGCCGTCCTGACCGGTTCCGGCGCAGAGAATCGTGCTTCCGGCCAGATCAAAGCAGACGTCCTGTCCTGTCCGCCATATTTTGGCCGGACCTGTCGAAACACCGCGCACCGGCCAGACCGCTTTTGTCCCAACCGCGTCGATCTTGCCCGAGCTGAAGGATTGACCCTTGGCAAGGTCCATGTCCCAGGCGTTCGGGGTTGCTAACGTGGTTGCGGGAAGAGTGCTGGCATCGGTGGTGGACGTCCAGTATTGGCTCGACTGAACCACGGAATTAGGAGTGCCAAAACCGAAACCGCTAGCATTGAGAAACAAGGAAGTGTCGGCAAACTCCGCATTCACCATGCTTTCAAGCTCGTTTACATTGGGAAGACGCCAGTCGTTGAAACCGAGATAGCCGACGCCGATGTTGAGGCCGTTAAGG
>JANNJZ010000257.1:0-14003 GCA_031396065.1 Pyrinomonadaceae bacterium
CATCGAATCGCTCTCGAAATAAAGTTGCCGGCGCTCTGAATGGCCCACGATGACGAATTTAGCGCCCACGTCGCGAAGCATAGCCGCGGTAACCTCGCCGGTATGCGCGCCCTCTTCAACTTCAGTGGAACAATTCTGAGCTGCTATATGTATGTTTGACCCTTCGAGCCTGTCCGCGATGGTCTTTATCGCCGTGAAGACTGGTGCGATGATGACTTCACAGTGGTTCGCATTGGCGACCAGAGGCTTCAAGGCGAGCGCGGTGTCAACCGCGTCGCCGAGCAGCTTGAACATTTTCCAGTTTCCGGCAATTACAGGTTTACGCATAGTTTGTTTGCTTTGGAAATAAAATCTTCAGTTTTACTACTCGGGGATACTCGGGGATATTAGCAAAGCTCTCGGCCTCCGGGAAATCTGCTGCCGTTTCAATGCGGCGGCAGGCGCGCAGAGTCAGGCCGAATTCTTCAATTCAGCAATTGCGGGAGATCCCTGACAAGCCATGGCAATCGTTCTCACGGCAAACGATACTCAGTGCACACCTTCAACCGCTACTCCTAACAACCGGCACAAACAGGCGAAATTTTGGTTGACGCGTGGCCGAAACCTTTGATACATAGAGTCCGCTATCCCGGCTTCCGGAATTTTTCCATCAAACAGTTTGTCTGGTAGTGCCCACCTTTCAAACGTCCGAACTCAAGTCGGGACAGGTTCAACGATTCCAAACTCTTTTTAATCGATCTCGGTCAGCGCGTTCACACCAGCGTTCGTGCTACTGATGAAATCGGAGGCTACTCTCATGGGCACGCTAAGAATTCAGATTCTGATAATCGTCTCGCTAATCGCTACCTGCGTTTTCCTTCTTACCTCGAACAACCCAGTCAAAGCCAAGCATGATTCGTTGGACCAGGAACTCACGGCGAAACTTCAACAGCTCGGCTTCACCGGCAGGATAGAGTCGACACTGGAACAGCGGCTGGGCCGTCGTTTAGACCACCGGCGGGCCAATCTTGGTCGTTTGCTTTGGTTCGACACTATAGGCGGACTAAATGATGACAACACTTGCGCTGGTTGCCACTCACCGACTCACGGCTTTGGCGACACCCAATCCATTGCGATAGGCGTTGACAACAATGGAATCGTCGGCCCGCATCGCACTGGCCCACGGAATCAGCGACGGACTCCGATGGCCATCAACGCGGCCTTCTTCCCGACCCTAATGTGGAACTCACGCTTTGCCTCCATCTCCGGCGATCCGTTTGATAATAGCGCGGGATTCACTTTCCCCTTACCCGAGGGCGCGACCCTTTCCTATCTGCCACAGCTGCTGGTCGCGCAGGCGTTCATTCCACCAACCGAGCGAGTTGAAGCCGCCGGCTTTACTTTTCCTGGAGATAGTTCCGCCATTCGGGCTGAGGTGCTCAACCGATTGAACGGTAGTGCCGCCTATCGGAAGTTGTTTCGTGAGGCGTTTGCTGAAGTAAAGAATGGGGCGCTGATAGACTTCGACATGTTTGGCCGAGCCACCGCAGAATTTCAATTCAGTCTCGTCTTCGCCGATGCTCCGATTGATCGCTACGCCAGAGGACTAAAAAATGCGCTGAGTGACGATCAGAAAGTCGGCGCGCTGCTGTTCTTCGGCAAAGCAGGATGCGTGGCCTGTCACAAGGTTGCAGGACCATCGAACGAAATGTTCAGCGACTTCGCGCAGCACGTGATTGCTGTTCCCCAGATTGCTCCCGCGGTGGGCGATCCGTTGGCGGGCAACGTACTCTTTGACGGTCCGGGTCAGAATGAGGACTTCGGTTTGGAACAAGTCACCGGTGACTCGAATGATCGCTACAAGTTTCGCACCTCGCCACTCCGAAATGTGGCCATGCAGCCCACCTTCTTCCACAACGGATCATTCACCAGGCTGGAAGACGCTATCCGGCACCATCTCGATGTTCTCACTTCGGTGAACAATTACGATCCGGCGGCGGCAGGAGTTGCACTCGACCTGGCCGGCCCGCTTGGTCCAATGGCACCAGTCCTGGCGCGGCTGGATCCCCTGCTCGTTAACCCGATTGTTTTGACAGATCGAGAGTTTCGGCAGTTAGTAGACTTTGTCGGGAACGGTCTCCTCGATCCCCGAGCCAAACCGGAGAATCTACGAAAGCTTGTGCCTAAATCGGTGCCGAGTGGCCGGGGAGTATTGATCTTCGAATTCAAATGATGACGGGGTCGGCGTCGGATTCAAGGTGATGCGATGTAGACGTCAGGAATCACGACGATTCCCCGGGACGTTCTAGTCAGACTTATCCATCAACGCGGTAACGCCAGGCAATGCCTCCCCGGCAAGAAATTCAAGTGTAGCGCCGCCGCCCGTCGAGATATGGGTGATGCGATCGGCAACGCCGGCTTGAGTTACCGCTGCCACTGAATCACCTCCACCGACAATAACAATGGCGCCGCGATCTGCGGCTTCAGCCACCGCCCGGGCAATCCCGATTGTTCCTTCGTTAAAGGGGGGTTCTTCAAAAACACCCATCGGGCCGTTCCAGATAATCGTGCGCGCGTCGCGCAAGGCGTTGCTGAAATGTGCGACGGTTTCAACTCCGATATCCATACCTGCATGACCGGCATTCGTAAACTCGATGGGGATCGTCTTGGCAACGATCTTGTCGCCTTTGATCGGTTCGTAGCTATCAACAACCTGGTGATCGGTGGGCAGCAAGAGCTCGACACCCGCAGCTTCTGCTCGCTTCTTAATCTCCAGTGCCGTTTGCAGCATTTCGTTTTCGACGAGCGACTTGCCCACCGTGAACCCCTCGGCCTTGAAAAATGTATAGGCCATGGCTCCGCCAATCAGGATTCTATCGACCTTGCGATCGATAAGCGCATCAATAACCGGGATCTTGTCCGAGACTTTTGCGCCACCAAGTATCGCCACAAACGGGTGTTCAGGATTACTGATCACTCGGCCCAGATATTCCAACTCCTTTTGCATTAGTAGGCCGGCGGCTGCCTTATCGACGTGCTTCGTTATTCCGACCGTTGATGCGTGGGCACGATGTGCGGCTCCGAAAGCATCGTTGACATAGAGCCGGTCGCACAGTTTTGCGAGTTGGTGAGCAAAGTTATCGTCGTTCTTTTCTTCTTCTTTATGAAAGCGCAGGTTCTCGAGCAAGAGCACGTCGCCATCCTGCATTGCGGCGACTTTGGATTCAGGCTCATCCCCGACACAGTCGTTTGCGAAGAGGACGGTCTTGTTAAGTAGACTTGAAAGATGGTCGGCGACGGGAGCGAGACTGTATTTCTTAACGGGCTCGCCCTTTGGCCGTCCAAGATGTGAAGCCAGAATCACTCGGGCGCCGTTGTCGGTCGCGTATTGGATTGTCGGCAGCGACGCGCGAATTCGTGTGTCATCGTCAACTTTATTGTCCTTAATCGGCACGTTGAAGTCGACGCGAATAAAGACGCGCTTGCCTTTGAGATCGAGATCTTTGATGGAAAGTTTCGGCATAGAAGTGCTGGAGTGATGAGTAATGAGTAATGAGCTGAATACGAACGCGATCCGAAACCGTACTCATCACTCATCACTCATCACTCATCACTCATCACTATTTCTTACAAGCCTTTGCCCGCGATGTACTTTATGAGATCTCTAACGCGGCATGAGTAGCCCCACTCGTTGTCATACCAGGAAAGGACCTTGATCAGGTGTCCGCCGATAACCTTCGTATACTCCGCATCCACGATTGACGAATTCGAATTCCGTCTGAAATCAGCAGAGACCAGCGGCTCTTCCGAAAATGCCAGAATCCCACTCATTTCTCCGTTGGCCGCATCCTTAAGAGCGTTATTCACTTCCTCGGTGCTGGTGTCTTTCTCAACCTCCATCACCACATCAACGAGCGATACGTTTGGTGTCGGGACTCGCACCGAGATGCCGTCAAACTTCCCCTTCAGTTCGGGAAGCACCAGCGCCACAGCCTTGGCGGCGCCGGTCGAAGTCGGAATCATCGAAAGCGCGGCCGCTCTCGCGCGTCTCAAATCCTTGTGCGGCAGATCGAGCAACTGCTGGTCGTTGGTGTACGAGTGGATGGTGGTCATCTGTGCTGACCGAATCCCAAACTTCTCGTGGATCACTTTGGCTACCGGCGCCAGGCAGTTTGTCGTGCAAGAGGCATTTGAGATGACATGATGATTGGCGGGATCATAGGAGCCTTCATTGACGCCGAGGACTATGGTGATGTCTTCGTTCTTAGCTGGCGCCGAAATAATGACTTTCTTCACGCTGCCGCGAAGGTGCTTCTTAGCGTCTTCAGCTTTGGTGAATAGTCCGGTCGACTCGATGACTATCTCGGCGCCTACCGACTCCCAATCAATCGCGGCGGGGTCACGCTGGGAGAAAACCCGAAACTCATCATCTTCCACCTTGATCCCATTTTCGGTAGAAGTAATCTCATGATCGAGATTACCGAGGACTGAGTCGTACTTAAGCAGATGTGCCAGCGTCCTGGTGTCTGTAAGATCATTTACCGCGACGAAATCGATATCCGGGTCACCGATCGACGTCCGGTAGATATTGCGTCCGATGCGACCAAAGCCGTTGATGCCAACCTTTACCGCCATTGAAAAATTCTCCTCCTGCCGATTTTTGCAGCCTGCACCTACTGTGATGCGGTCTTCAGCGTAGACTGGGGGCTGCGCCGCCTTCCGCAAAGTGGGATCGAAACTTGCTGAGAGTAAAGAAGCCCAAGGTTATGCGGGGTAGCTTTACCTGTCAAGCCAGCATCTGTTGGAACTTTTTGAAACTGCGTCCGAGTTAATAGCGTAGTAAGCACTTGATCGGACGAGACTTGTTTGCTAACACTTAGCTGCGTTTTCCAAAACAATAGTGATAACTGAAGGAGCTTTTGGTGTGATGTTGATTCCTCAGCCCCGTGAGCTGTTTAAGATAATTTCTTTGTCTGCCTTTCTTTGTATCGGCAGTCAGACTGCTTTTGCCCAAACGCCAACAGCAACCCCGGCACCGAGGTCTAATCCGGCTGCGCGAGATGCGACGCGACCTCCGGGCCAGGAAACACAAAACCCGTCAACTCCACCGGGAACACAACAGCAGTCACCGACAGCTGCTCCTGGAGTTCAGCAGCCACCACCACAAGCTCCTCCGGGAGCTCCGAACGTGACGCCGCAAACGCCCACACAAAACCCAGCGGTGCCAACGCAGAACTCGGCACCGCCCCAGGATCCGGCGACTCCACCAGTTGATACCCCGACTCAGGACCCAACCGACCCTATTTTCCCAACGGTCGCACAGAAACCGCTTCCGCCCATGCCGAATTTAACCAGGCTGGGCGTGACCAGCGACAACGTGGTGACGCTCTCGCTAAACGACGCCGTCAAGCGGGCACTGGAAAATAACAATGACATCGAGATTGCCCGCGACGATGTCAGGTTTGCGGAAACTCAACTGCTTTCGTTGCAGGGAGTCTACGATCCGCTGTTCAGTATTACCCCGCAGCTGGATAAGCGCATCACGCCCGTGCAAAACATTTTTGCCGGGGGTGGTACTGCCGGACAAGTTTCCAATACAACCCTTTCGTTCGATCCGACCCTGAGCAAGTCTTTCTCTACCGGGGGCGGCAACTATCAGCTTAGTTTTAGCAATTCCAGAACCAAGACCAGCGCCGCCAACAGCACATTAAATCCGTTCTTTTCGTCCAATCTTTCTTTGTCGTTCACGCAGCCGTTGTGGCGCAACCGTTCGATTGACAACAATCGCCGGCAAATTCGCATTCAAAAGAAACGTTTGGAACAGTCGGACGCCGATTTTCGCCTGCGCACGATTGATGTGATTTCGCGAGTCCAGCAAGCCTACTGGGAATTGGTCTTTTCCTTGCGCGACCAGCAGAACCAGCTGGCGAATCTCAATCTGTCACGCGAGAATCTGCGTCGCGTTGAAGCGCAAATTACCGTGGGAACCCAGGCACCGCTCGCCCGCGCGGAAGTACAGACGGAACTCGCGAATCGTGAATCAGCTCTGCTGTTATCCGTACAGAACGTCTCAATAGCTGAAAACAATCTGAAGCAATTGCTTTTCAAAGATCCGACATTCCCCGAATGGTCGGCGCAGATTACCCCTACTGACACGCCGAAGTTTGATGCTTCGCCGGTGAACCTCAACGACGCATTAAAAGAGGCCCGCGAGAATCGCCCGGAGCTTCGCCGCCTTCGCTTGCAGAATGACATCAACCAGCTCGACGTGCAGTTTTTCAAGAACCAAACGAAGCCTCAGGTTGATATCGTGTCGACGGTGGCGACGACTGGGTTGGCCGGAACCGCAGCCCTTTCTACAATCGCTCCAGGGACGCTGATACCCATAATCTCCGGCGATCCATTGTCGGATCCCAATGCTTTCCTCCTGGCCCAAATCCGGGACATTCAAACGCGTTCGGGTTTTCCGCTGGCCACGTCTCCTGTAGTGGCCGCGCCAAGTCTTGCTCCTTCGGCACTGGTCGGCGGCTACGGGCAAACGCTGAAGAATCTGGCCAACTTGAACACTTATAACGTGATCGTCGGGGTGGCAATCCAGATTCCTTTACGGAATCGAACCGCAGAGGCAAACCTGGCCGGCGCGCGCATTCAGGGCGAGCAACTCCTGGCGTCAACGCGCTCGCAGGATCAGATCATCGAGGTTGACGTCCGAAATGCGGCGCAGGCTGTGGAAACGTCACGTCAACGCGTGCTGGCCGCCCGGGAAGCGCGAGCCAATGCCGAATTGCAACTCGAAGGTGAGCAGCGACTCTACCAGGTGGGACGCTCAACTACATTTCTTCTCTTCCAACGCGAAAACGCCCTGACCAATGCGCGGGGTGCCGAGCTGCGGGCTGAAACTGACTACAACAAGGCGCTCTCAGATCTGCAACGCGCCACCTCAACTACGCTACGATCGAATAACATCGTGGTGGATACACCCACGAAGTAGAGGCGAGCGTTTATAGTGTGCAACCTTTGATTTGCGATTGCCGAGGCTGATGAGCCTCGGCAATCGCATTTTTTTGGTTGAAACACTTTCTTATCTGGCGAGTCGCAAGTCGAATGAAATAATATACAATGCCTGCCGATGCATCTTTCCCTATCAGCGGTCCCTCTTGATTTGAACCTGGTTCCGCTTCCATTCTTCTACATCGCCGTCGGCGTCTGCGGAGCAATTATCGGTAGCTTTCTTAACGTGGTCATCCATCGACTGCCGCGAGAGGAATCGATTGTCCTACCGAGTTCGCGATGTCCCTCTTGCGGAGCCGCCATTGCCTTCTACGATAATGTCCCGGTGTTGAGTTATCTCCTCATCGGCGGTCGCTGCCGATCGTGCAAGACCCACATTTCGGCTCGCTACCCTGCGGTTGAGGCGCTCACCGCCTTGCTCTTCGTTGCTGTGGCCTGGCACGATGGACTGACGCTGGCATTGCCGTTTGATCTTTTATTTGTCGCCGCGATCACAGCGCTCGTTTTTATCGATGCCGAGCACATGATCCTCCCGAATGCGATTACCTACCCGGGTATTGTGTTCTCCCTCATCGCCCGTTTAGCAGTTCCCTATCTGATCGGCGAGCCACACTTCGACGATCTGCCAATGCTCCTTAATGGACCGCTCGCAGAGATGCCACTGTGGGCAGCATCTCTGATCGGCGCTTTACTGGGTGCCTTGATTGGAGGTGGTTCGTTATGGTTGATGGGATGGACCTGGGAAAAACTGCGGGGCATCGAAGCGATGGGCTTAGGCGATGTCAAGATGATGTTTATGGTAGGTGCCTACCTGGGCTGGCGGCTGACAATACTGAATATCTTCATTGGTGTGTTGTCCGGTTCCCTGATCGGTATGGCCCTGATGGTGCGGCAAGGGAGACGAAATATGCAGATGCTGCTTCCCTTCGGAGTATTTCTGGGAATTGGCGCAATCGCAGCTCTGCTGATTGGGGCAAACATCGTCGAGTGGTATGCAGGTCAATTTCGGTAGATCTTGGTTCTTGGTCCCTGGCTCTTAGTTCTGAGTTCTTAGTCCTTAGCTTTGCTCTTAAGCTCCGTTTAGATAGCGCACTTGTGCGCCGGAGCGCAGCGACTCGTGTTGGATAGCGTATTTGTGCAAAGCACGCGGGCGGACAAGTCCGCTTTCTAAACAACGACGGAGGTGCTGGCGCTTGTCCAACGACTCTTACTTTCTAAACAACCATTGTCAATTTGAACTTCAACAAGTACCAAGGTCCATTTCAATCAACTTGCAAATCAAAGCCTCGTGAAGCGAAACCGTTACCAATTTGGGCTAACCTTGCTGACCGGGTTTTTCCTGCTGGCAACTTTCTTAGCCGTTCTGCTTTACGCCCTCACCCCAACGACTCAGGCTACCAGAGGTCCGCTGCTTCTTACCGCCTTCATCGCCATCCTCATGGGCAGTCTCGTCTGCCTGCTTTTTTTCCTGCGTTGGATGCTCCGTCCTTATCGACAACTGGTGGGTGAAGCTGAGAAGGCTTCAACTGTATCAAACCCTCATAAATCGAAAGATGAAGCCGAATTTGTTCTCGAGACGTTTCAATCAGTCGTTGGTCAACTAGAGGAGCGACGAAAAGAACTCGAGCAATTAACCACGCAGGCGAGCCAACGCGCTGATTCCGCTGAGAAATTCAGTGAACGTATTGTGGCCAGCGTGCCCTCCGGACTCATAGCCTTTGATGGCCACGGCCATTCGATGGTGATCAACGAACCCGGGCGTGCGCTGCTTCAAAACGAAAGCGCGAGTGTGGGCCAGCCTGTCGCCATCCTCCTCAAGAACATTCCACAACTTGCCGAGATGGTTGAGCAGTGTTTGCATAGCGGACGACTCTATCGCCGTGAAGAAATTGAAACTTTCTCCGCCGAGAAGTTGCCAAGAAGAATTGGAGCCACGGTAGCGCCGATCGATCTCGCTCCCGGTGACGGTGAACGAGGTGCGCTTTGTCTGTTGACTGATATCACTGAGGTGACCCAATTGCGCGAGCAGGTGGCCCTTAAGAAAAACCTGGAAAGCCTCGGCGAAATGTCAGCCGGCCTTGCTCACGAATTCAAAAACGCGATCGCCACTCTTCATGGTTATGTGCAACTCCTGCAGAGTTCGGAGTTGAATGCAAAGGCTAGTGGGACCGCATCTTCGCTGCTGAACGAGGTGCGCAACCTTTCTGATATGGTTACTTCCTTTCTAAATTTCGCGCGCCCGCAACCGCTGCATCTTGATGAAGTAGCCGTTTCGGAGCTAATCAATGATTGCGCAGAAGAACTACGACCGCTGTTCGCAGAACGCCATGTCAAAATGCTGATTACCGGGGAGGGCTCCTCCACCACTGCTGACGGCCAGGCTGCAAGTCAAAATCCTGACTCTCTAGTTCTTCGCGCCGACGAACGAATGCTACGTCAGGCCCTGCTGAATGTTATGCGCAACGCGGCCGAGGCGATTCCCACTGAAAAGCTCGAACGTTCGGTTCACGTGTTGGTTGCATGCGAGCCGGATCGGAGTGGCCGGGATTGGGCAGTAATTGAGATCAGGGATACTGGAGAAGGAATTCCAAACGCGGATCTCCAGCGAATCTTCATTCCTTTCTTTACCACCAAAGCGAGCGGACATGGAGTGGGTCTGGCCCTCGCACATCGAGTCATCACTCAGCATGGCGGGTCTCTGAGTGCGGCAAACGCCAGAAACCGTGGCGCTGTCTTTACGATCCGGTTACCGGCGTCATAAAAACAAACTGCCACCGATGACGCTGTGTCCAGAATGAATGGAGCGGCTCACGCGAAAGGGCCGGCGCGAGTACCTCGATACTCGTTACCAGCCCTAAGCATCGAGCGGAGGAAGTGCCCGATTTCTTTAGTTGCCTTGACCACAGAGAACGGGAAATGGCCGGCGGAAGTACACTAGATACTTGCCGCCAGCCTAACCACAATTCAGCAGGAAGGGACCGACTGCTTTAGTTAAGCGTCAATCGCTTTTCGATCTTTTCTTCGCTTTCGCAGCTTGGCCGCAATACCAGTCAAACCGGTTCCGAGCAACAGCAAGGTCGCGGGTTCAGGTACTGCCGCAGTTTGCTGACCGGTAGTTCCGGCAGTCACGTTAGCCGATTGGCCTGACTCCACGAACAAATCGGCAACGGCTACTGAAAAGGAGCCACTGGTCGCACCATTAGTGAACGTAAAGACCACTGGGGTGTTGTTGAAATTGATATTAACGCCACCCTGATTTGCGTTTGGCGAGACACTACCTGAAATAACCGCCGTGTAGGTTGTGCCTTGTCCGCCACTGATGCCTGTCGGAGACGTAAACGTCACGTTGAGAGCGAAGCTTCCGGCTACCAACGCGCCTGGGGCGGTGCTCAGGGAAAATGTTCCGAGGTGATTAGCGCCGCTCAACGCGCCAATGCCCAGAAAGGTTGTGTTGGTAAAGGCGTTGTTGCCGACGAAGCTTAGCTGCGGTACTCCGGTAACAATACCTGTGGTTGAACCGGATATCGTAACTTCGTCAGCTCGGGCCTGACCCTGCGTCATGATCATGACGCCCGCGATGGTGAGGGCGATCGAAAGCGCCTTCAGCAAAGTTGTTCTTTGAGATTTCATATTGTTCCCTTCCTTAGCCTAAAAAACGGATCTGTGAAGGCTTGATCAGGGAGCGGGGCAAGTGCTGACGCTGAACTACCTTTTACCTATAGGACGTGTAGCGATAAGAAACTGGCAATCTAAAAGACATTCCACAAATCTTGATTCTATTTCGGGACAATGCGCAGTTCTGGTTGCTGCGTGTAACGCAGTAAGCCAATGGCCAACATAGTTGCGCGCGGGTCTGTTTAGAGCACGCATGCGCGCTTGTCTCGCGCAGCCACAAACATTGATTGAGGTGTCTGTTTCACCTGATCGTTTAGAGAGCACACTTGTGTGCCCCGCGCTCAGCCTTCAACTGGCATGATGATCCCAATACTCGCTACCATTCTACGAGCAGCCTGGATCATGATTGAAGTGCCGTATGTGCGCCGCTGCAAGATTAGTCCCCACAGAAATTGGGATAAGCGTTCTGCCTACATGTGGGATTTCGCAAATGCCATTGAGCCGATTGGAATGGTCCTGGGGTTCACTAACATTGGCCGGATTCACACCGGTAGTACGCTACTCGGGATGATTGGACTTTCGTTACTAGTGGCTGGAGTCGCAATGAGGTGGAGGGCGATTTACACGCTGGGTAGATGCTTCACCAGCGTAGTTGTTATCAAAGACGATCATCGACTTATTCGCACGGGGTTGTATAGACACCTGCACCTTCCCGCGTATACGGGCGCCATGCTTGCTCACCTTGGTCTGGGCTTATCGTTTTCGAACTGGTTTAGTCTGGCTCTAAGCGTTGTGCCTTATTTGGTGGCCGTGAGGTATCGTATCCAGTTTGAAGAGCAAGCAATGGGTGAGGCATTCGGTGAGGAGTATCGTGATTACTCGCGGAGCACGAAGCGACTAATACCGAAACTGTATTGATCCGAGAAAATCCGTCGACACGATTCCATTAGGTCGACAGCTGGCGCATAATCGCGCCCAACTTTGCCACCTTTCAAAGGAGATCCATATGGCCAGGATTAATTGGGTTCGATTATTGGTCGGCGGACTTATCGCCGCGCTTATCGCTTTCCTTAGCGACGGATTCCTGCATGAGCAACTGTTGAAAGCCGACTGGAAAGCCGTCTACGACAGCTTGGGCGCTGCTGAGCCCACTGAACATGCCATGAGCATGCTCTACTTTGCCATCTTCGAACTAGGACGGGGCCTGATCTCAATTTTTTTATATGTGATGATGCGAGCTTACTTCAAGCCGGGACCAAAAACAGCCGTGCTGGCGGGCATGATTGCCTGGATCGCGTTTTCAGTCACAGGTCCGGCCCAGTTTATTCCGTTGGGATTTTTCTCAAATAATCTCTGGTGCAAAGTTGTAGGTTTTCAGTTTGTCACTTCCATTTTGGCTGCACTCGCAGGCGCGGCCCTTTATATGGACGGCCCTACACCTGGAGACAGCATTTGAGACACATTCGAATTAAGGAGTTGATATGAACGAGAGGTGTCGGGTTGCGGCCATTGGCGCGGTAAGCTTGTGCGTGCTCGCCAGCTTTGGCGTATTGGCTTATGCGCAGACCCAATCGGGAGTTCAAGGGACAAAGAAGGAGACCAGGATGACACATGCGAGCGGAGAGTTTGAGGTGAAGATGACGCCGCAACCGGCCGACGAAAAAGCGGCCGTGGGAAGATTTTCACTCGACAAGAAGTTCCACGGCGATCTCGAAGCTACCAGCAAGGGTGAGATGCTGGCGATCATGACTACCGTGGAAGGCTCGGCCGGTTACGTGGCGATGGAGCAGGTTACCGGAACGCTCAATGGCCACAGCGGAACCTTCGCCCTTCAGCACACTGGCACTATGACCCGCGGCGCACCGCAACTGTCAGTTACGGTGGTGCCAGATTCCGGCACGGGCCAACTACTGGGCCTTTCCGGCCAGATGACTATCAAGGTTGACGGCGGCAAACACTCCTACGAATTCGAGTACACGCTGCCCGCCGAAAGTCACTAACGTCTAATCCAAAAGGCTGCAGCTCTTGGCGGATTAGCCATGGATATTTTAGGCCGAATCAATCTCCAGATCGTTTCGTTTAGAAAGCGGACTTGTCCGCCCGTTGGGGGTACCAATGCCCTCGCTATTCTTGATTGCTACTGACAGAAAGGAATTCTGAGATGATCCAACCGTCACCCAAACGATGTGCTTTGCCGCTATTCACTTTCGTGTTCGCGGCCCTAGTGGCAGCATGTGGTTCCAACGCACCGAATGCACCAGCCAATAATCCTGCACCCGGCCAACCCAGCCCTGCAGCTAGTCAGGCCGTAAACAATGCTCCGAAAGCAAAGCTGGATCTCAATACAGCTTCAGAGGCTGATATTCTCACGATTCCCGGTATGACCAAGCGAATGGTCCACGAGTTTGAGGAGTATCGGCCATATCAAAGCATTCAGCAATTTAGGAAGGAGATGGGAAAATACGTGAGCGCAGCGGTGATTGCGGACTACGAGAAATATGTCTACGTCCCGATATCGCCGAATGGCTCAGATGCAGCAACGATACAACAGGTTCCAGGCCTGGACGCAACCGAGGCGGCAGCGCTTATCGCTGGGCGGCCCTACGCTTCCACTGACGCTTTCCTGGGTAAACTAGCAGAGAAGATTACGCCCGCAGAACTGGCGATAGCTAAGACCTATATCAGATGATGAGTCACGCTGACGTTCTCTATCGTCTCCGGCGATTTCTTTTGATCTTATCCGTCTTGCTGCTAGGCGGGACGGTGTTTGAGTTGTTGCTCGTCAATCACCGGGAAGATGCTATCCAGCTGATACCCTTCTTTTTGTGCGGCTTGGGTGTCATCGCGTCGCTGCTGGTGTTTTTTCGACCTGGACGGGTGACGGTTAAGGGTCTGCGGCTATGTATGACCCTGGTGGTGGCCGGGAGTCTGTTTGGCATTTACGAGCACTTTGCAAACAACGTCGCCTTTCAGCGTGAGATCAAACCGGGTGTTGCAATGGCCGATGTATTAGTGAGCGCAGTGGCTGGCGGGAATCCGCTACTTGCACCGGGCATTCTGGCAGTGGCTGCTGTGCTTGCTTTGGCCGCCACGTATTATCATCCGGCCTTAGGCTACTTATCAGAACCACCTGCGTAAGCGGGTGGCTCTTGTCAGAACCACCTGCGTGAGCGGGTGGCTCTGAACCACCTGCGTGAGCGGGTGGCTCTTGTCAGAACCACCTGGCGTGAGCGGGTGGCTCTGAACCACCTGCGTAAGCGGGTGGCTCTGAACCACCTGCGTGAGCGGGTGGCTCTGAACCACCTGCGAGAGCGGGTGGCGCGTGTCAGAACGACCAGCGTGAGAGGGTGGGGGGGTTGCATCATCTCAAGCGTCAGGCTGTGGTGCAGCTGCGTCTG
>JANNJZ010000264.1:0-14231 GCA_031396065.1 Pyrinomonadaceae bacterium
TAACATGCGGAGTGCGGTGCGTCAAGCGAGTCTCTCGGAGGTTTTTAGGTGATGAGTGATGAGTAATGAGTGATGAGTTATGGGCAATGGATGCTAACGCTCCATGCTCGATACTCTTAACCAATAACTCTCCACAAACTCATCACTCATTACTCATCACTCATCACCTAAAAACCTCCGAGAGACTCGCTTGACGCACCGCACTCCGCATGTTAGTTTGCGGCTTCACCCGTTTACCATTACTTTGTTCCAGTAGAATCCGGGCTAGTGAAGTAGTCTAAAGACACGCGCGTGAGTACAGTTGCCCCAGATCTCAAACGAACGCCGCTTAATGCTGTGCATCGCAGCATGGGCGGCCGCATGGTTGATTTCGGCGGTTGGGACATGCCGGTCCAGTATCCCGCCGGAACGGTCGAGGAACATCTGCGCACCCGAACGCACTCCGGTCTGTTCGACGTGTCTCACATGGGCGAGATCAATGTACGCGGCGCCGATGCAATTCCCCTGGTTAACCGTCTTACTTCCAACGACGCTTCTAAACTAATCGATGGTCAAGCTCAATACTCAGCTCTGACGACTCCGGCCGGAACGGTCATTGACGACCTGCTGGTATATCGCTTCGCCGCCGATCACCTGGTACTGGTAGTGAATGCGGGAACCACGGAGAAGGATTGGGACTGGATTCAATCTCAACTGGGTGACGAAGAGGTCGAACTCAAGAACGTTAGCTCAAACTACTGCCAGATAGCGCTTCAGGGACCTGACGCTGTTGGAATCCTGCAAAAGTTGACTGACGTGCCTTTGTCCGACATCAAGTATTACTACTTCACTGAAGGCCAGGTGGATGGTGTTCAGTCAATCGTGTCACGCACTGGATATACAGGTGAAGACGGGTTTGAAGTCTACGCCGCAGCTGATAAGGCTGAACAGCTTTGGAACAAAATGCTCGATGCGGGAAATTTCGGTTCAGACACGGGCGTAATTCCCTGCGGTTTGGCGGCCCGCAATACTCTTAGGTTGGAAGCCGGAATGGCACTGTATGGCCACGAGATTGACGAAGCCACTACCCTGCTGGAAGCTAACCTCGGCTGGATCTGCAAACTAAACAAGGGCGACTTTATCGGCCGCGAACCACTGGCGAAGCAAAAGGAAGAGGGCGTCAAACGTCGGCTGGTGGGATTCGAAATCACCGAGCGCGGAATTGCCCGCGACGGACAAGGAATAGTAATCAATGACGCGCGCGTTGGTGATGTCACTTCTGGAAGTCCGGCTCCTTATTTGAAAAAGAACATTGGCATGGGCTACGTGCCCACCGAGTTTGCAAACGAGGGCCAGACGATTCACATCGATGTGCGCGGCAGAATGGTGAGCGCCCAAATTGTGAAGACACCTTTTTACAAGCGCGCGCGCTGAACGCCTGAGCTTGGTTTTAGATCGAACGTTTAGAGGCGGGCACCGCCCGCCGGTGCTACCTTCGCCGCAAGAACATCCGCGCGAGTCTTGAAACGGGGGGGGCGGCCCAACCTCTAACCGAGCGTTGACGAAAACTTGGCTTAGGACCACTACTAATTGAAATCCAGCGGGGTAACGACTGAATACAGAGACCCAGGACCCAACTTGAGAGGATAACCATGGCAAACATTCCGGAAGATCTACACTACAGTAAGGACCACGAGTGGGTAAGAGTAGAGGGCAACGTTGCCGTTGTTGGCATCACCGATTACGCACAGGACTCACTGGGTGATGTGGTCTATGTCGAGGTACCGAAACCTGGAGATGAATTTGCCGCGAATGAGCCCTTTGGCTCAGTTGAGTCGGTGAAGGCGGTTTCCGAAGTGTTCTCGCCGGTATCGGGTAAGGTGGCCGCAACCAACGACGCGCTTAACGATGAACCCGAAAAAGTAAATCAGGATCCGTATGGCGAGGGCTGGATGATTCGCATTACTATGTCGAACCCCGGCGAAGTGGATAGCCTCCTCACCGCGGCTGAATACGAAGATTTCACGAAAGGTGAGACGGAGTAACCTTGCGCTATATTCCCAACGCGCCCGCAGAGCGGCGCGAAATGCTTCGACAAGTCGGCCTTAACTCGGCGGAAGAATTATTTGATTCCATCCCCAAAGAATTACGCCTATCCCGGGACCTTGATACACCCGCTGCCCTTTCAGAAATTGAACTGCTCGCCGGCTTCGAAAAACTGGCCCGGCAGAATCGTGGCGCGGAGCGAACGAGTTTCCTGGGTGCAGGTGCTTACCAGCATTACATCCCGACCATAGTTGATCACATCATCTCCCGCTCGGAGTTTTTCACCGCCTACACGCCATACCAGCCGGAAATATCGCAAGGCACCCTTCAGGTCATTTTCGAGTTTCAGACCCTCGTGTGTCAGCTGACCGGAATGGAAGTGGCCAACGCTTCGATGTACGACGGATCCACGGCCCTCGCCGAAGCTGTGTTGATGGCCGAACGTGTTACCAAGCGAACGAAGGTAGTGGCCTGTGGGGCTATTCATCCAGAGTATCTCGAAGTAATCAAGACATATGTTCAGCATGCCGGGATTGAACTTGTGCACGCTGATGCCGATCCGGCAACTGGCCAGACGCCCGGGAATATTGCTGACTTGCTCGACGATAAGACCGCGGCGTTGGTGGTCCAGTCACCTAATTTCTTTGGTTGCATCGAAGACGTAGCCGCGCTCAGCGAAAAGGCACACTCGGTTGGGGCTTTGCTGGTGGTCGCAGTTACGGAAGCGATCTCGCTTGGACTGCTTAGATCGCCGGGCGCGTGCGGAGCGGACATCGTCGTCGCTGAGGGACAGTCGTTTGGCGTCCCGCTTTCCTTCGGCGGACCTTACCTCGGATTGTTTGCAACTCGCGAGAAATACGCGCGGCAAATCCCGGGTCGACTGGTTGGAGAGGCGTTCGACAAACAGGGCCGCCGCGGTTTTGTGCTGACTCTGGCGACGCGCGAACAACACATTCGCCGCGAGAAGGCGACTTCAAACATCTGTACCAACGAGGGATTGATTGCGCTGGCCGCTACGGTCTATCTGGAAACTATGGGACGGCGAGGCCTTCAGGAAGTTGCTGAACAATGTGCACAGAAGACCGCCTACGCCGCCAAGAGAATTAGTGAACTCGAAGGATTCTCAGTTCCCTTCACCTCCCCGCGCTTTAACGAATTCGTGGCAAGCGCACCGGCCCCTGCCAAAGATTTGCTGGCGCGTTTGGCGTCGGAACGAAACATTACTGGCGGGTTGTCGCTATCGCGCTACTTCACCGATCGGCCCAATGACTTTTTGGTTTGCGTAACGGAACTGAATTCGCGCGCCGATATCGACGCGCTGGTAAGTGGCCTCGATTCGTTAGCGAAAGACTCATGAAGAACTGGATTTGCTTGTCGAGTGTTTGGCTTTTAATACTATTCGCGGCCGAGTCCTCGTTTGCTCAGCAAGCTTCCGCATCACCAACGACCGATCGAATCGTCAGGGTGGATTCTCAGCTTTGCCCCACCATCAGCGTCTCCTGTCCCAGTTTTCTCGAAGCTGGCAAGCCGATCGAGTTTACGTCCAGTATTGCTGGCGGCAATCCAAAGGCACTCCTAACGTACACATGGGAAGTTTATGGAGGCGTGCTTACTGAAGGTCAGGGAACGCCGGCGATCAAAGTGAGTGCTGCCATCCCGGGTCCAACAGTGGGCGCAATCCTCCGAGTTGGTGGCCTTGACTCAATGTGTGCGGCGACAGCATCGTGTTCAAACTCAAACTGTGTACAGGTACCGCCGGTCGCGGTGAAATTAGACTCTTCCGGAGTAACATCACTTGGCCAGGACGAAGCGAGACTAAATCGTGTTGCAGGCGGGCCGCCTTCCGCGTCCGCAGCGCCTCAGGACAAAATGGTCATTTATGAGCGTTGCCCTACTATCAGCGTCTCTTGTCCCAGCGATGTTGAAGTTGGTAAACCGCTCGAGTTTCTTTCCTCTATGAGCAGTTTAGATCCGGGCGCAAAGCGAACCTACACATGGGAAGTTGTTGGAGGTGAACTTGCTGAGGGTCAGGGCACGCCGACGATTCGTGTGAAAAAGACCGCGCCTCCGGGTAAGGGGGTAACGGCAACACTCCACGTTGGTGGGTTGGACCTCATGTGTCCGGCCATAGCATCATGTTCGACTGCAAGCTATCAAGTTCCGCTTGCAGAGAAGTTTGACTCTTACGTTTCCGTTCCCCTTAACAATGAAAAACCGCTATTGAGTCTCTTGGCTGCGGTATTGAAACAGCGCCCTGGAGTCCAGGGATACATTCTGGGTTACGGTGGTCTTCAGAGTCGTTCGGTGGCGGCTCAGAAGGCAGTCGATCGCGCCAAACAATACCTCGTCAATGAACTCGGTATGGACGAACGAAGATTCGTTACCGTGAATGCTGGACTCAAAAAAGAACCAACTGTTGAGTTATGGCTCGTGCCGATGGGTGCCACCCCTCCGGCGACCGACCCTCCAGCTGAGCCAACCGGAGTCAATCAAATTAAGACGACGCGAAATACAAGCACTAAGTCCAGGCTGAAACACTAAAAAACATTGATCCAATATGAAGTCTGAAATCACAAAAGTAACGAACCACATCAACCACAACGAGGCCTTAATCTTCGAGCGCTCGCAGCCCGGCCGCATCGGATATCGCCTGCCGCCGCTCGACGTCGACGAGCAGCCCATTACCTCTATCGTGCCGCAGCAGTTTCTGAGAGATGACGATCTTGAGGGCGTGCCGGAAGTCAGTGAGGTAGACGTCATTCGCCATTTTGTGCGCATGTCTACCTGGAACTACAACATCGACCTGGGCATGTATCCCCTCGGCTCATGCACGATGAAATACAACTCGCGCCTGAATGAAAAGGTTGCGCGCATTGCCGGTTTCGCTAACCTCCATCCCTTGATCGAAGAAGAAGACGCGCAAGGGGCCCTTGAAGTTATCTACGAACTACAAGAGAACCTGAAGGAGATTACCGGCCTGCCCGGCATTTCTCTGCAACCCGCAGCCGGGGCGCATGGGGAAATGACAGGTGTAATGATCATCCGCGCGTACATCGATGCGCGCGACGGCGACACGGCATCCGCCAAACGCCGCACGATGTTAATTCCCGACTCGGCCCACGGCACGAATCCAGCTTCGGCTCACCTGTCAGGATTTTCAGTTAAGACGATTAGATCCACCGCCGAAGGCCTGACCGATCTCGACCATCTTCGCGAGCTTTGTGAGGGCGGCCATGTGGCCGGACTCATGCTCACGAATCCAAATACCCTCGGACTCTTTGAACGAAACATCCAGGAGATCTGCCAGATCGTTCACGACGCCGGCGGCCTCGTTTACATGGATGGCGCAAACATGAACGCGCTGGTTGGCGTCGCGCGCCCCGGAGACATGGGCGTAGACGTTATCCATCTGAACCTGCACAAGACCTTTTCTACTCCTCACGGCGGCGGTGGCCCGGGTTGCGGTCCCTGCTGTTGCACCGCGGAACTCGAACCCTTCTTGCCTGTGCCGCGTATTGTCAAAACCCAGAGCGCTAGTGAAGGAGGCGCGTCGGGCGATTCAAACCCTGAAACCTCGGTTTTCAAACTTGATTTCAACTACCCTAAATCCATCGGCCGGGTGAAAGCGTTCTTTGGTAACTACGGCATGATGCTTCGGGCCCTGGCCTACATTCAAACCCACGGTTACGACGGCCTGCGCGAAGCGACTGAAGCAGCCGTGCTCAACGCGCGCTATATCGCCCATGCTCTGACCAGCGATTACGACAAACCCTTCAACGCGCCTCCCATGCACGAAGTCGTATTCACTGACAAACGACAGACGCGCAAAGGCGTGCACACACTCGACATCGCCAAGCGGCTGATCGATTACGGATTCCACCCGATGACGATCTACTTTCCGCTCATCGTTCAGGGCGCCATGCTGATCGAGCCGACCGAATCGGTGGGACACCAGGAGTTGGATCAGTTCATTGAAGCGATGCGTTCAATCGCCCACGAGGCCGTGGAAGATCCGGAGTTGGTTCTGAACGCGCCACACTCCACCCGCATCGGCCGTCTCGACGAAGCCGCCGCCGCCCGCAAACCCGTACTCCGCTGGAAACCAAAACAAGCAGCAAGCGCCGGCTGACTGAGTATAGACAAGCGATTCATCCGAACTCAGGCGTTTAGAGTACAAGCTTTAGCTTGCGTGTTTAGCAGCCGCAACCTGAAGGTTGTACTCTAAACGCCTGCTTGGCACGCAATCACTCGTTTCCCCGACGGACATGGACTTCACCCGGTTAAGACAAACCTGTTAAGACACCTGTTAAGACAAACCTTGACAAGCCAGTCAAGAGCAAATAGATTTTTCGCCCCGACATTACCCCAAAACTTTGCGAGGCGGCTGACGCCTCAGAAGGAGACTGATATGAGAATCACCTCTTTACGTCGAGCTGTAATTGCTGGCTTTGCTTTTGTGGCTATTGTTCTCCTGGCTGTGCCGATCGCAATGCGCGCGGCCAGCACGCCAGGGGTCCTCGAAGCGTGTATCAACCCCGGCAATGGCGGGATGCGCCTGGTAGACTCAAGCGTCGCCTGTCATAACAATGAAACGCGGGTGGAGTGGAATGTTACCGGGCCGGTGGGGCCGCCAGGACCAACTGGTCCAACCGGAGCGACTGGTGCGACTGGGGCGACCGGGCCAGTAGGCCCTACTGGCGCGACCGGAGCCACCGGCGCTACGGGAGACACTGGCCCAACCGGACCGGCGGGACCATCCTCAGGAGGACCACCCTTTGTTTGGATCTGCACACCGGCACATTTTCCCAATGGCGGCGGTCATCCCCGGCATGATGTCTATGTATTTAACGGGAGCGCAGTCACTGCCAACGTAGCTGTAAATCTTCTTGACAAGGATGGTGCGAATTTGACCGGCGTTACCATCCCGGGAACCGCCCAGACATATCCGGGTGAGGCCGGCGCCACCACGGCGCCTCTGCTCGCTTCGCGTACGAGGGACGTCCAGTGGCCCATGCCTGATACCGGACCTGACGACACTAACGTGGTATTCACAGTCAGGGTCACCTCTGACCAGCCAGTCGTGGTCGGCGCAAACTTCCACTTCAATGGCTTCATCCCAAGCCAATGCAGCTTGCTGCCGAAGTAGCGGCGTCAAGCGCTCGAACAGCTTGAACGATCAAAAAAGAAGGCCCTGCTTCCCTCCGGGGCCTTCTTTTATGTCTCTGAGGGTCCGACGTCCGAAATCATATTCCTATGCATCGACCACGGATTCCATCCGCTGGAGGTCTTACTTCCCCAGAAGAACAACCCAATGAGCGGTGGGCCAGGGCCAAATGCCTTCAAGGGCTTCGAGAATGGCAACGCCTTGCCTACCTGCGGAAACACGTGGACGAGTCAGCCCGGCAACAGCTCGAATCCGCCGCCGACAGTACCGCAGTTCATGGCGGTGATTGTTTCCAGCTCGGTTCAGCAGAACGGCTCTGTTATCAGTGGCGATATCCAGAAGATCGTTGTGGTGCGAACCAATCCAGGCTACGGCCCTGCCCCGGGCCATGCCGGCACGGGCACGGTGGTGGCGATTCTGTGCAGCCCAACCAATCAGTCTGCGAGTATTCTGTTTCGTCTCCTAAATTCACCGCAGTCATTGAAGTCCCCGCCGGGCCTCCAATGGCTCGGTGATAGCAGAGTTGCCGCCTGGCCTTCAGGTTCTTGCCGCGCACAATCCTAGCGAGGCTCCTGCCTCAGACCGATCAGAGCGCGTTTTTTTTTGGCCGCGAATTCTCGCGGATAAACATGGATCGGAAATAGAACAACAGGAATCTTTGTCTCTAAGCTTGGCTCTGCGGCTTTGCCGCCTTCCGTGCGGTGAGGCTCCGCCTCACCGGCACCTCTATTTATTTTGAGGCTATGCCTCCGCGCGACATTAGAGGCGCAGCCTCGAAGAATAAAACCGCTATCGGAAAGGCATATGCCTTTCCGCACGGAAGGCGGCAGAGCCGCAAAGGCTATCACTGCACCTCGGTGAACTTTCTGTTTTACGATCCAAAAACTTGACTCATTCACATCCAGTTTGACGCGACAAGTAATCTAGTTGCAGTGCGTGACTTTGTCACCGGCGGTGGGTAAACAATCGGCCCACTCCTGAGTCCCCAGGTGGGGCTGGCTGTGCCTGGATGGGAGAGTTTGCCGGCGCTTTTCTTGGCGGAGATATGTTATACGCTGAAGAGTTCGTAGAATTTTAGCGCACCTGCTAGAACTCAGTTATAGTCCTTCAGTGATGAGTCCAGAAGCAGAAGACTACCGCCTTAATCCTCCGCCTGGTTCGGCTGCGGCGCGGGCGGTTGAATTTGGAATCGATCTGACGCTCACCCTTGAGATGCAGCGCCGTGACGGAAACGAACGCATTTAGATTTCGCACTTTCAGTCGCAGCGCCCCTGCCAGCGGACTAGACAGCTGACCTCTGCCTTTCCATTTCCCGCATTGAGTGAAGACGCATCGTGTGCTGGTCAAGCCTTCAACCAGGTAGTACAATCGCGCCCACACAAGCGGTATCCCGCAATTCAGCGGGCAATTAGTTGGGCCCAGAACCCGAATTCCGATTTTTCTTGCCGAAGAAACGACGTCACCAGAAGACGTCATCCAGGGTTATACGTTGGACCTTTCCAGCTTCAACAGCTTTTCGTTTTCCTACTCTGACTAGCAGCAGTCCAGAAGTTTCGGCACTCTGCCCAGGGACTAATGCCGGAAAGTTCCTTCGACAATCTTCTAGAACTGATTAACTCACGCGATCCGGAAGAAGCGTGGGGTCTATTTCTTGCCGAATACTCCGCCACGATCCTGCAGGTCGTTCGCTACATTGAGCACGATTCCGACTTCGTTCCCGACTGCTTTCAATTTGTATGTGAGGGCCTCAGCGCGAATTCCTTCCGCCGATTGCGGCAGTTTCGGACGAAGGGCCCCGCCGTTTTTTCCACTTGGCTGCGTGCTGTCGTGCGAAACCTGTGTTTGGATTGGCGTCGCAAGCAATTTGGAAGGCAGCGATTGTTCAAGTCGATCTCGCGGCTCTCCGCCTTCGACCAGGAAGTCTTTCGTTACCTATATGAACGCCGGCTCTCCTTTGACGAAGCGCTTCAATTGCTGCGATCGACCTTTCCGGGCATGACTCACAATCAAATCGTCGAAAGCAGAACCAGAGTCGAGGAAGCGTTAACCACGAACCAGCTCCGCCTGCTTGACGCTCGCCTTTCGCGGCAAGCTGGGCAGCCGAGGACTAAATTCGAGAACAGTGCACCTGTTTCCGATAGCGCTGTTGATCCGGCGCCAGATCCTGAAGCTCAGGCCGTCCTGGCTGAAAGGGCGGCAGCTCTCAATCGTTCCCTTAGTCGATTGCCGCAACGCGAACGGCTCATGATCCGCCTGAGATTCGAACAAGAGTTAACACTCGAGCAGATCGCGAAACTCCTCGACCTCGGCAATCCGCAACGAGTCGAACGCCAGATAAAAGCGGTACTAGCAAAGTTGCGCGACGAATTGGAGTAGGACACCACGGAAAAACGATGCGGCTGTCCGTGAAAGAGTGACAGAGGTTGCGATTCCAAATGGATGAGACCGAACTCAAGAAACTGATGCAGCTGCGGCGCAGTGAGGACTTAAAGCGCGGCTGGCGCTGCCCTGATGAAATTCAGCTGGCGGCTTATGTGGCCCAACATCTGGATAGTTCGGCCGGAAACGCCATTGAGACCCATGTCGTTGACTGCAACTACTGTCTCAGCCAGGTCGCTTTCCTCGCTCAATCTGCGGATTGGTCCAATTCCGTGGAGGTCCCGCCTCACCTGCTTTCTGGAGCTCGCAATCTGGTTGCTCGCAAGCGCGGCAGGACTCTCAACGTGGGTTGGCGCTGGGCAGTCCCCACGGTCGCTCTCGCCTGTCTTGCTCTCGTGTTTGTAGTCATTGTCCTGCGACTTCGCGGGCAGGAACCGAGTCCGCGTCCGACTGATACGCTGGTGGCCCAGCAGAGGCCGCCGGAGATCGCTCCGTCGCCGCCGTTAACTCCAGCGTTGCCTGCGCATGCTGCACCCACCCAATCATTGCAAGCACCGAAAACGTTATCCACTGAAACGCCCACGGTCCGAAACAGCGCCGCGGAACCACTTCCGATACTAATCACCCCACGCGACGGTGCTGTGCTGCGACGGGACCAACTCGAGTTTCGGTGGACGCCGGTACCTGATGCGGTTTTCTACGAGGTGCAGGTGATGTCGACGGATGGCGATATGGTCTTTGAAGAAAGGACTGAGAACGCATGGCTAAGACCTGGCGCCGCGGTTCCGCTTCTGGCGGGAACGAAATACTTCGTAGTGACTCGAGCGCACCTGCGCCAGGGCAAAACCGCGAAATCCAGTCTCGTCAGTTTCCGATTGGCCGAATGATGAAAGCTGTAGTACGCGCCTGAAGTTGAGCTTTCTTTGTTAATAGGAATCCAACGCGGGAAGAAACTGCTCCAAACCGCTGTGGTGTTGTTAACCGGTGCCTTGCTCCTGGTGGGGTTGGCAAACGCGCAAACGCCCGTATCAATTAACCCGCCAACGGGGGGTTCGGCGCCGGCTACGGAGAAAGCCACAGATGTCCTGGCTCGGGGTCGTAAGTTGTATTCAGAAGAAGGCCCACGCGTTGCGCTGCCCGAGTTTGAGAAGGCGCTCGCACTCTTTCGGCAGCAGAAGGATCGCAAAGGCGAAGCTATCACCCTCGGTCTCATTGGAAACTGTCATAAGAAGTTTGGCGACCACGCCAAGGCGCTCGAATATCTGCAACGCGCGTTGACCATGAAGCGCGAGTTGGGCGATCGCGTTGAAGAAGGCAAGACGCTTAGTCATCTTGGTCTGCTCCAATGGGAGATGGGCCAATATCCCCCCGCTATCGACTATTTCAACCAGGCTATCGCGCTTGGAAGTCAGTTAGGCGACCGGGTACTGGAAGCATCGGCTCATAATAATCTGGGACTCGTGTACGACGAGCTTGGCGAGTATCGTCGCTCACTCAATGAATACAACCAGGCGCTCGAGCTATACAAGGGTACCGGCTTTGAACGAGGCATTAGCGACGCGATCGGTAATCTCGGTGGCATGAATCTGTTGCTCGGCGAATACAAAGCCGCACTCGGTTATTACCAGCAGGCGTTGGCTATCGACGAACGCCTGAAGTTGAAGGCGGAAACCAGCCTCGATTTGGGGAACATCGCGCTTTGTTTGCTTGGCCTCGGACGCGTCAATGAAGCAGTCCAGCATTTTGACAGGGCACTGGAACTCGCGCGCGAGGCTTCGCTCAAGAAGGAGGAGGCACTCTGGCAAAAGGGGAAAGCTAGTGCCTTCGTGCAGATGGGCAAGTACACCGCAGCACTGGACCAGTACCGCCAGGCTTTGCAGACCTATGAGCAGGCGGGACTAAAGCAACCGCTCATCGAGACACTAGGCGACCTGGGAGCGCTTGAAATCCGCTTGGGTGACGCGGCATCAGCCGAGAAGGATTTTCGGCGCGCGCTCGCTCTTTCAAACTCCATTGGACACGCCCGCGGCGTCGCCCTGAACCTCATCGCGCTCGGCAATCTCCAGTGGCGACTGAAGAGATTCAATGAGGCGGCCGAGCTCTATCGAGACGCCCTGGCCCGCGCCTCTGAAATGAAGGACCGAGCCAGCACGGCAGCTGCTCGCATTCAACTCGCATTTACCTATCGCGATTTGAAGCAACTCGACCAGGCCGCCCAGGAAGCGAAACAAGCGCACGACATTGCGCGAGAAGTGGAAGCGCGGCCGCTCGAAGTAGCAGCACTGTATGCGCAGGGCGAGATTGAACGCGCCCGCAGTCAACACGAAGCAGCAATTAAGCATTTTTTGTCAGGCGAGGAGATCGTACGTGATACCGCAGACCCGGAACTCAGCTGGCGGTTGGCGTACGGCCGCGGCCAGTCGCTGGAGGCTTTGCAGCGAAACGATGATGCGCTTGTCGCCTATCAGAGCGCAGTGCGAACAATTGAATCCGTCCGCAGTGAGTTGCGCGAGGAACGGTTTCGCGCCGGTTACATCGAAGATAAGTACCAGGTCTATGTCGCCCTCGTGGAGTTGCTGCTCAAACTGAACCGCATTACTGAAGCATTTGGCTTTGCCGAGCGGCTACGCGCGCGCAGTTATCTGGAGCTTTTGGATCGCGGCCAGCCGCCGATCCGCAGTGAGGCACAGCGTCAGACTGAAGCAACGCTGCGCAGCCGCATCCGTCACTTACAGCGTCAAATTGAGGAAGAGAGTTCCAAAGCGCGGCCCGAACAAAAGCGGCAGGCGTTCGACGCTTTCTCGCAGGAGCTCGCGCTGGCCGAGCATGACTACCAGAGTTTCCTGGCCGCCCTGTTGCCATCAGACTCTGCATATGCGTCAGTGCGAGCGTTGAAGGTGCCGTCAACAGTTGAAGTGCAGCAACAACTCCCGCCGGGTACCGCCCTCCTTGAGTACGTGATTGCTCAAGACAACGTGCTGGTCTTCGTACTCACTTCTGCAGGTTTGCAGGCGACCACGGTGCCCGTGCGTTCCGCCGATCTCGAAGCCAAGGTTGAACTATTGCGTGATCTGATGTTGCGCAAGGGTACAAATGAGTGGCAACTCCCCGCCTCCAGTTTGTACAAGATATTAATCGAACCCATCGAAGCCGCAGGCTGGCTACGCGACGTCAATCAACTTTATCTGGTTCCTCATGCAAGCCTTCACTACGTGCCGTTTGCGGCGCTGCAGCGACAAACGAGCAGCGGGCGCAGCGCTTTAATCGACGACTACACGTTGGCATATTTGCCGGCGGCAGCGACTCTGGCTTATCGGGACGAGCCTCGTGGCAGCGCTAAGTCGGTCTTAGCTCTCGCCCCGGCAAACACTCGACTGCTATATACTCGGCGCGAATCTCAGAATATTTCCACCTTCTTTCCACAGCAGCGCAAAGTGTTGGTTGGTAACCAAGCCACCGAAAGCTCTTTCAAGCGACTCGCTTCTCAGTTTGATGTTATCCATCTGGCCACACACGGTTACTTCAATAAGCTCAATCCCCTTCTCTCAGGCGTCATGCTGGAGCAGGATGCGACGGAAGACGGGAGGTTGGAAGTGCATGAGATCCTCGGTCTCAAGCTCAAGGCGAAGCTGGTCACGCTCAGCGCCTGCGACACTGCCCTCGGCAGCGGCTATTTTGCAAAGGTTCCAGCCGGTGACGATCTGATCGGACTCACTCGCGCGTATTCATGCCGCCGTATCCATCGGTTGAAACTCTGCCATCGCCGGAAAAGCTGTTATCGATTGAGCCATTCTGCGTAAAGCGCGCAATTGCAAAATCTGTGATTTTCGAAAACCGGAATGACTCGGGACGAGGGGACGCAATCGCGGACGCTTTCAGCGGGCCGGGAACAATGCTGGTTAAAAATAGCGTCCTCGCCAGCCCAACTCGAGGAGTAAGCGATGAGTGTTATGCCGCTCCCGGCGTAGTCGTCTCACAAGGTCACAACATAGCGGGCGATGGGACTTGCTCTCTTACCGGTCCTGGTGACATGAACAGCACGAACCCGTTACTTGGCCCTCTCGCTAACAATGGGGGCAATACACCAACCCACGCTTTGCTCATTGGCAGCCCGGCCATTGACGCGATCCCACTCGCGGATTGTACAAATACTGCCGGCATACCCATTACAACTGACCAGCGCGGCGTCTTCCGCCCGCAGGGTGCACGCTGTGACATTGGCTCATACGAAATCGTTCCTTCAGGTGGTCCCGATAGATACAACGATCGGCAGTCATTTCTGACAGCTCTTTGTCCGACGGCAACTACCAAGACAATAGACTTCAGCAGGAAGGATGACGGCAGTTTCATAACCACTCCCGCGGCTGACACTTACTTTGAAACTCTCACACTATCCGGAGTGACCTTCCACCAGGTGCAGTCCTATTACAACGACGTTATTTACTACTTCCCGACAGCGGTGATTAAGGCGGACCTGCCGCCGAACACTTTCTCCTTTGGTACGGACCTTTCCGCGGGCTATGAAACGGCAGGCACATTCACGATCACGCTTTCGACTGGGCAAACCTATTACATCAATACGAGCGGGACGAGTAGGTTCTTCGGCGTGATCTCCAGTACGCCGATCGAATGGGCGACCTTTTCATTCAACAACAACTACCTG
>JANNJZ010000270.1:0-19195 GCA_031396065.1 Pyrinomonadaceae bacterium
GCCGCCTGATGTGCGGGAGGTCTTTGACCTCCCGGAAGCGCCTCCAGGATTTATGGGGCTATGCCCCAGACTTCAGGGGCGTAGCCCCAAAAAACCTGAACCCGCTCTCGGGAGGTCATAGACCTCCCGCACATCAGGCGGCACAGCCGCGAACCCGTCACTGATCGGCCTAACAATCCCAGGTTTTCAAAGTCGCCTCCAGCCAAGTTGGAACTTCCGAGCGACATCAGCGTGTTAGCTACCGATTGATGGCCCATCAATTAGCGTTCAGCTGCTGAGCCCACAGCAAGGCGCAGGTTAGTAGACAAAATGTTTGTCCAATATTGACCTCGCACGCTCTCCTCAGTTTTCCACTGTTAGCAACTTTTGAAGGAGATATGGATATGAATCTACGCAAGACCCTGGCTATAGCTGTGTTTACAACCCTATTCGCTGGTCTGGTCGCCAATGGCCAGCAGCTAAAACCAGAGACATTCCCGGCACTTTCCGGAGACGCTTCAAAGCCTATTATTTCGAGCCAGGTTGAGACCCTCAATAACGAAGAATCGACGGCCCGGATTGGACCACGCGTTCCGGTGCAAATGGGTGGGGCTTATCCGTTTGGCGTTACGCAAACGACCACCGCTGTCCAGACAAAAATCGAACAGCCGCAAGACGAAACCAACCTCGACACCCAACTCTATATGCTCATCGCTACTAATCAGGTTGTAGATGACATGAAGCTGCCGGCAGCGCTGGATTCGGTTGTAAAACAACTCCGCGGCTCATTGCCGTTCAAAAACTACCGTCTCGCGGCCACCTTGATTAATCGCGTAAAGAACGAGGGCCGCCTAAATCTCAAGTGGATTGGGGGGCCTCTGTTTGCCTCAGCCTCAAGTGTTTCGGGAGGGACGCCGAGCTTCAACGAGTTTAGCGTTAACTCAGTCAAGCTGGTTCGCGACGCTACCGGACGTGAGTTCATTCGCATGGACCAATTCAGGTTTGGTGCACGCGTGCCGATTCAAACCTCGTCAACCGTCGCTTCCACCGGTGCTGGGTTTCCCGTCATTAATTACGAACCTACGGGCCTGGGCACAGACATCAGCATTCGTGAAGGCGAACCGGCAATCGTCGGCACTTTGAACGTTGGACCCTCGGGAGACGCAATAATTCTCGTAATGACCGCGCGCCGAACGTTGAAGTAGCTGAAAGGGAGAACAGTAAGCAGAAAGCAGTAGGCAGTAGGCAGTAGGCAGAAAGCGGTAAGCAGAAAGCAGTAAGCAGTAAAGCAGAAGACAAAGCTGAGGCCCAGCACCGACGCAGCGCTGCTTCTAGCCATGTGCTTTCTGCCTACTGCTTTCTGCCTTCTGCCTACTGCCTAGTGCTTTCTGTCTTCTCCTGCCGACTGCCTCGGTTTTCTCTGGCACGCAACCCGCTAGTGAAATTCACCCATACGGTTCTAAACTAATAAGAGGGTGAGAACAGAAAAGTTGCGATTATTGATTGTGGACGACGAAGAGGCCTCGCGCTACGGCATGCGGCGAGCCCTGACAACCTTTGGTTACAGCGTTACCGAGGCTGATTCAGCTGAGGCAGCGCGAATATTATTGAAGCAGCAGCAACCTGACCTGATGCTGTTGGACGTTAACCTTCCCGGCATGAGTGGCCTCGATTTCCTGCGCGAGCTGCAAGGTTCTGATGGCGGCAATGGAATCTCTGCACCACCTGCATCAGCGGGTGGATCTTCTCCAGGCGGATCCGTCTCGCGCCCTTTAGTGATCATCATCACTGCCCACGGCTCGGAGCGCATGGCCGTTGAAGCCGTGAAAGCAGGCGCCTACGATTATCTTTCCAAGCCTTTCGAACTCGACGAACTACGCTTGGTCATCAAGAATGCGGCCGAGCGGGTTGAACTGCAGCGGGAGAATCTCTCGCTGCGCCGGCGAATCGAAGTAGAGCGATCTCAACGTGGTGCGCTCATCGGCACGTCCGAGGGAATGCAGCGGGTGCGCGCGATGATTGAAAAAGTGGCCGAGACCGACGCCACCGTTCTGGTCAGGGGCGAATCGGGCACGGGCAAAGAGTTGGTGGCGCGTGAGCTTCATGAGAAGAACAGCGTTCGCAGCCAGGGCCCTTTTGTGGCAGTCAACTGCGCGGCGCTGCCATCGGAGTTAATTGAATCTGAGCTTTTTGGTCACGAGAAGGGGGCCTTTACCGGGGCCGCGGCCAGGCGGCAGGGGAAATTCGAACAAGCCAATGGCGGCACTTTGTTTCTTGATGAGATTGGCGACATGAGCGCCAACGTGCAGGCGAAACTCCTGCGCGCACTTGAAGAGAGACGAATTGAGCGGTTGGGCGGCAACGAGTCAATTCCGGTTGACGTGCGTATTGTCAGCGCTACGCATCGCCCACTCGAGCAGGAGATCGCCGCCGGTAATTTCCGCGCCGATCTTTTCTATCGGCTGCGAGTGATGACGATTGATATCCCACCACTTCGCGATCGCCGCGAAGATATCCCGGTGCTGGCCGAAACATTCACCCGCGCCGCCGCGGTGCGCTACGGTTTGCCGTTAAGGCAGGTAGGGCAAAGCGCGTTGCGTCGTCTGGTCGAGTATGAATGGCCGGGAAATGTGCGCGAACTGAAGAACACGATCGAGCGCGCGGCCATTATGGCTGAAGGCGAGGAGTTGCGTTCACAGGACTTGCCGGATGAGATCGTTACCACCCCGGGAGCAGGGAAGATATCCACCGACGACAGTGATTCGACTGATGGCGGTCTGCGGGTTCCGTTCACCGCAGAGTTTCGTGAGGACCGTCGAGAATTTGAACGCCGCTACATCTCTCGTTGTCTCGAACATACGCAGGGTAACGTGACTAAGGCGGCAGAGATCTTGGGAATGCATCGACAGTCATTACAACATAAACTACGGCAGCTCGGACTTGGCCGCCGCTACGTCACCGTGGGTGGTGACACGCAGGATAATTCCGACGAGTGACTGTTTGACCCGAGGTAGTTCTTCATCGACAGGAGTCGGTGCAAAGCAAACAGGCAGTAATGGCCTTTGCGGCTCTGCCGCCTTCCGTGCGGAAAGGCTCGGCCTTTCCGATAGCGGTTTCATTCTTCGAGGCTGCGCCTCTGAGGTCGCCCGGAGGCATAGCCTCAAAATAGCTAGAGGTGCCGGTGAGGCGGAGCCTCACCGCACGGAAGGCGGCCAAGCCGCAGAACCAAGCTTAGAGACCAAGCTAGTCTTCTAATCTACCCCGCCCTCACGGACGGGGCTATTAACTTCCGTTCCTTCGGACCTCGCTAGTTCCTAACGGAGCCTTTCGCCTTACTTGCCTTCACGAACTCCCCTAAATAAACTCCATATGAAATAACTTCTATCAGCCCGAGTTTTGGGAGAGGTCTAATTGTATGAAAGCACGCATCGACGCAATCATTCAGCGTGATCAAGCCGAGTATCTTGATCGCCTAATCCCGCAAACTGATCCGCTCCTGCGGGAGATGGAAGAATATGGCGGGCAGCACGGTGTCCCAAGTGCCGATCGAGAGGTGGCCCGGTTTGTCGAGATCACCGCGCGGGCGATAAGCGCGAAACGGGCGCTCGAGATTGGGATGGCAATTGGTTACACGACCACACATTTAGCCCGAGCAGTCGGCGAGGACGGCCTGGTCGTCACCATCGATCCAAGCGACGAGATGATCAAAGCCGCCGCCGGGTATCTTGAACGTGCCGGGTTGCGTGAACGCGTGCGCATCGAACGAGGCAAGGCCCTGGAGGTCATTCCACAGCTCAATGACACCTTTGACTTGATCTTCATTGATGCGCTCAAGGAAGAGTATGCAGACTATCTCAAACTATCCTTGCCGAGGTTGCGCAGCGGTGGCGTGGTGATTGTCGACAACCTTCTTTGGGGCGGTCAGGTCGCTGGTGAAATACGGTCGCTGGATCAGGAGGGCTCGACCAATGCGCTCAGGGAATTTAATAAGTACTTCGTTAATCACCCCAAGCTGGTGGCGCAAATTCTTTCGGTGGGAGATGGACTGGGTTACGCCGTGAAGATTGGCGACGACGGTTTCCATCGGGGACATGGTGGACCGCAGCGGACGGCCTAGCTAGACCACGGATTACCAACACAATCCTTTCGGAGGCGGCTCTGCCGCCTGATGTGCAGAAGGTCTCTTGACCTTCCGGCAAGGGGCTTAATGGTTCTTTGGGCTACGCCCACGATTGTGGGGCGTAGCCCCCAATCAATAATCAATACTCGATCGGTGGGGCATAGCCACCACCGCACATCAGAGGGCAGAGCCCGTTTTGCGTAGTGCACATTAACTGTGACGTCGATGATCCGACCCAACATCGAAGAGACTCAAGACGAAGCTGCGGAGATCATCCGACGCGGCGGCGTCATCGCGTTTCGCACGGACACCTTCTATGGCCTCGGAGTCGATCCATTCAATCGCGATGCGATTCTCAGAATTAGGGAGTTGAAGGGGAGAGACGACGATAAACCCATCCTGCTGCTGATTTCGGATGAAAGCGAAGTCGATCGGTTTATCAAGCAATCCGAGTTTTTCAAACTAGTCGCCAGGGCACACTGGCCCGCACCCCTCACGCTGATTGGCGTCGCGCGACCGGAAGTCCCTGTCGAGTTGACCGCGGGAACCGGGAGCCTCGGCGTTCGGCTACCGGATGACGACGATGTTCGCCTGTTGCTTCGAGCTTGTGGCGGTTCATTGACCGCCACCAGCGCGAACACTTCGGGTCAGCCGCCAGCGCGGACTGCGAAAGAAGTGGAGAATTATTTCCCGATGGGAATTGATCTGATAATCGATGGAGGCGAGGTAACGGCGACTGAGCCTTCGACTGTGCTGGATCTAAATGGACCTAAGCCGAAGTTGATTCGGGAAGGTGCGGTCAACCGGGAGATGTTGTCCGACCTTTGGACTAGCAGGAGAATCCGCAGATTACGCGGATTCAGGTTTTGACAGCTAAGTTGAGCAGCTGAATTCCTCATTCTTATGAGCAGCCGCATTCCTCATCCTTAAAGGCTTAAGGTAATCTGCGTAATCTGCGGATTATTCTTTGGGAGGCAAAAGGTCTGTCCTACGGGGTCACCGTCAGGTTCTTCACAAAGCCCCAATCGCCACTCGCATCGACCTTAATGTTGCCGACGTTTTTCTTGGCAATGACCGTGTTTGCCTGGTACCAGAGCGGTAAGATGGGCAGTTCGCGGCTAACAATCTCCTGAATGCGCGTGTAAAGCAGTTTCGCCTTCTCCCGATCGAAAGTATTGACTGCTTCTTCGATCAACGCATCGAGTTCCTTGTTGCTGTAACGACTGCGATTGCGGGCTGCACGCGTCTCGGTTGGAATCTCAGAGGTCGCAAAAAGGTCCTTATAGAAAATGGGATCTTGATTGCCACCCACCCATTGCCCATAAAAGATCTGAAAATTGCCGCGACGTAGTTCGTCAAACAGGGTATTCAGTTCCGCCGTTTCAATTGCCATCGGGACGCCAACGTTCTTCAGGTAGTTCTGCATTACACCTGCGTAGTTCTTACCTGAGACATTGCTCCCCGAGACTTTGAACACCAGCGGCTTAGTAAACCGCAACTCTGGCCCATCGCCGTCCGGATCTTTTAAACCAGCTTCGTCCAACAGTTTCTTACTCATCGACGGATCGAACGAATACTTTTGCCCGGGGCTATAGGCCCACGACTCTTCCGGCAAAATTGAATGCGCGATTTTCGCCTGCCCCAAAAGCAGATCGCGAATCATCCCTTCCCGATCCACCGCATAAGCAATTGCCTGTCTGACACGCGCGTCATTTAGCGGCGGTTGGCTGCAATTGAAAGTCAGCACGTAGAGATTCGATCCGGTGAACTGCAGCACTTGTAGTTTTGGATCCTGACCAAGGAGCTTGATGGCGTCAGGCGAAAGGCTGGTGGGCAGCGGAGCGATATCGACGCGGCCCGAGCGAAGTTCTGCCTGGAGGGCATTGGTGTCGCCAATCACTCGAACTCGCACGACCGGTACATGTGGCGCACCATCCCAATATTCGGCATTTGCCTGGAGATCCAACACCTGCTGCGAGCTGTCATAACTGACGAACTTAAACGGACCTGAACCCAGCGGATGGTCCTTTTGCGTCGCGTAACTATCCTTTGGAATGATCGCCACGGGAATGAGATTTGGTAGCAATCCCGTCCAGGCTTTCGTAGTGGTAACCACCAGGGTCCGAGCGTCCGGCGCTTCTACGCTCTTGATGAAACTCTTCCTGTCAGCGCCGGTTCCCTCGTAGAAACTCGCAGACTTGGCGAAAGTGCTGGAGAAGACCAGGTCCAGCGTGTACTTGGCGTCCGCGGACGTACATGGCCGCCCGTCATGAAACTTCACGCCGTCGCGGAGAGTGAAAGTGAAGGTTAAGTTATCCTCAGAACGTTTGATGTCCGAAGCCAGCTCACCTACATAGTCAAACTTTTCATCCTTCCTTACCAACGAATTAAACATGAGCGTCCGAACGCGCTCGCTGGCGGCATCGACCGATGGTGACCCAATGGGATCAATAGTCCGGATGTTGTCGCCCAGCGCAATCACAAACGCACCGCTCGATTTTCGCCGGCAGCCCATCGGCAAAATAGCCGCCATCAAAACAGCCAATAGCAGGCAAGCTACTTTCGACGCACGCATCAGATCGTTCCTCCATATTTATAGTTGAGCGTCTCGTTCAGTTTTACAGTTTCATCGGAGAGCGCCTTAAATTTCTCTTCATCGAAATCGGCTGGCGGCTTAATAAGCGACTTCATGGCCGCAATCCGGCGCAGCGATCCGCGCACGCGATCCTTGGGGAGTTTCCCGGCGCGGGCGACCTCGAGCAACGAATGATAGCCGCGCCGGATAATTTCGGGATGCGCGCAAATGAGCATCATGTCTTCACCGGCAAGAAAAGCACGGACAACCGCGTCCTCGATCTCACAATGGTTGGCGATAGCGCCCATCTCGAGATCGTCTGTGACCACCAAATGTTGGTAACCAAGTTCGTTCCTCAGCAGGTTGGTAACGATGTTATAGCTGAGCGACGCCGGCTCAAGCAGGCCGCCGGTAACACCTTTGGTGATATCAATGTTTGGGAAGCCGCCATGGCTTACCATGACACAGCGCACTCGATCATCCTTGCGTTGGAAAAGCTCCACGTAAGGTGCCAGATCCTGAGCCAGCAAATCGTCATGAGAAAGATTGACCAAAGGCATCTGCTCATGAGAATCAACTTCACCAGCGCCTATGCCGGGAAAGTGTTTCAGACACCCAACTATCCCGGTTTCCTGTAGACCACGGAGATAGACTGTCGTGTAGCCAAGAACTTCTCCGGGAGAACGGCCGAACGAACGCGAATAAAGTCCGTTTGAAAGCAAGTCGCGTTCATCAGTCATGATTGACATCACCGGCGCGAAAGTCATGTTGAAGCCGAGAATCCTGAGCGCACCTCCAGTGATTCTGCCCAGGGCCCGGGCCGCAGCTAAATCACCGTGTTGCCTGATAGTTCTCGCCGACGGCATTGGGGTAAATATTTTCCTTAGCCGGTCAACCAGTCCGCCCTCCTGATCAATACCAATGAGTAGGTTAGGCAGCATCTCGCGAATGCCATCAAGCAGGTCGCGCAATTGTTGTGCACTCCGGACATTGCGGCCAAAGATGATGATTCCACCCGGCTGAACTTCTTCAATCAGGACGCGGGCGTCTGCGTCGAGTTCTGTACCGCTCAGCCCAATGAAGAAGAATTGTCCTACTTGCTGTGCTAACGAAAGCGACTGAAGGGAATCGGTTGGCATGTTGAAAGTAAGGTGCAGACCGCTGCGGTCAACTGAAGTTATCGCCTTTCAAAATGATTCTACAGAGGAGAATTAATAGCAGTTTCACTATAAGACAAATTCACCCCACGGCCAAAGAGAGAATAGTTTGGAGTGGAATTAGAGAAAGGGGTCGTCGTTTTGCAGAACTGAACGCGGTAGCGCCTCTGTGGAAACTCCAGTTCGCGGCTATGCCGCCCGATGTGCGGTGGCGGCTCTGCCCCACCGGGCACAGTGACCTAATCATTCCGGGGCTACGCCCCCTGCAATTGGGGCGTAGCCCCGGATTTCATCAACTCTGCCGGAAGGGCACAGCCCTTCCGCACATCGGGCGGCAGAGCCGCGAACGCGTTTCACCTGACTACCGCCGATTGGCTCAGTCAGACCGCAGGCTTCCAGCCTTCGTTATTTATCTTTGTTCTCCCACGTAGTATAACTCGTGCATGCCTCGTGAAATTACGGACCGGGAAGCGATTCTCTCCAGCATGAAGGCGATGGAGGTCACCTCTGAACTCTTCATCGAACTCAATGGAAAACTAAAGAACGCCGGGGATCTGGAAGTGATAGTCGACGGGCGCGACTATGGCAATGGCAAGAAGGTTGGGCCATATGTGCGGTTACTTGCTTATGAAAGCGGCGAAGCGATCATGCGCCAGGGCGAGTGGGGCGGGAACACGTTCTACCTCTCCGTGAGCGGCCTCCTCGATGTGTACATCACAGAGCCAAACGGCGAGCAGCGCAAAATCAACCAGATCCAACCTGGTGCCTGTTTCGGGGAAATGGCCGTGCTGGCCGGCGTGGAACGCAATGCCACTGTGGTTGTGCCAAAGCAGGGAAACGTGGTCGTGCTGGAGGTGACTCGACCTGCTCTTCGTTTATTACGAAAGCTGCCAAAGTTTGGACGAGTGATTGACGAGACCTATCGGGCACATGGTTTCGGTCGCGTATTGGAAGATCTGATGCCCGGGGTTAAACCGGCTGACGACGAGATAGTTCGAAGACTTCGTGAGATTGGCAAGTTCATGATTTACGGTAAGCACCACGTGCTGTGCCTGGAAAATACGCCAATCGAGAAGATCATTCTGATCAAAAGCGGGTGGGTCAGACGGGTTCGCGGAGTGCCGCTCGACCCCGAGTCCACTGGCATCGCAGTTGGCCTGGGGCAAACCATCGGGGTTGACTTTCTGGGCGCGGGAAACTGCCTGGGCCTTGAAGACACCAGGCAGAATCAGTCATGGAGCTACAGCGCCTCAGTCATGGCCAGGACTGAAGTTTTGGAGATACCCACTGGACCACTGATTGACGACCCCACTTTGCGTGCCCAAATCATTTCCGCCTTCGCAGCTTTCTCTACCGCTGATGACCACCTTCCCGGAATCGAGTCAGTGCCTGACCTGAGAGCGCTGGCTTCGGCGGAGGAGGAGATAGCGACCGGCATCGTTGATGGGGCGAACTTGCTGGTTATGGATATGGATCTCTGCGTCAGGTGCGGCAACTGCTCGCTTGCCTGTCACAAGGTTCACGGACAATCGCGTTTGTTGCGGCGAGGGATAAGCATAACCCGGCCGGTAACGATTGGCAGCGAACGAACGCAGCACCTGCTTTCGCCACAGGTTTGCATGCATTGCAAGGATCCGGAATGTCTTACCGGCTGCCCGACCGGTTCAATATTCCGCGATCCTCGTGGCTACGTGGACATAGATCCGGCGACGTGTATCGGATGCTTCGACTGTGCGACGCAGTGTCCATATGACGCGATCACCATGGTGCCTCGCCAGACCGGTGACCCGATCGTGACGTTTGACCTGATGGGCAGTCTGAAGAAAACCTTTAGTCTCGCCAGGGCGCCGGCTCCGCTTCCACTTGGGCCCTCTGACGACGTCGTAGCAATCAAGTGCAATCTCTGTGAGCACACCCCGCTTAATCCTCAGGGCGTGGAGAGGCAGGCATATTCATGCGAGGAAAACTGCCCGACGGGCGCTTTGCTGCGAGTAGATCCGGTCAAATACTTTGCCGAGATAGCCAGTACTCAGGGGCTAATCTTCCGTGATAACTCACAGGCTTTCGGGCGAAACATTCACAAGAGCGATCCGCTCGCGAAAGCGCTGCACCTGGCCGGCGCTGCCTCAATCCTGTTTGCCGGAATAGTAATCGGGTGGGGACTAGCAGCGCGTGGATTCGATGGGGTTCTCGCCGGAACCTGGCTGACGATACGTTGGGCCACTGGGCTGTTTGGATTGTTCAGTGTCGCCGCCGTGATGACCTACCCACTCCGGAAACAGGTTTACAGAAGACGCGCCGGGGCCTTGCGCTATTGGATGCTGGTCCATGTTTACGTTGGCGCGCTGGCGGGTTTGGTCTTGATGCTGCACGCGGGCACGCGCACGGGAGGCCTGTTGACTACCGCTCTCTACCTGGCTTTTGTCGTAGTCATTGCCACGGGTCTATTTGGCTTCGCTGCCTATATCATCGCTCCGCGAATTCTGACCAGCATCGAAGGCGAACCGCTGTTGATTGAGGACCTGGTAGCCCGCAAGGCGGAGCTCGAGAAAGAGCTCGAAGGGATCGTGAGCCAGAGCCAGGGATGGTTGCGTGAAGAGATTGAGGAAAGAGTGATCAAACGTTTTCAGAGCGTTTCCTTCTTGATGCAGCAGTTCACCCGTCGTCAGCAGCTGACGGCCTTGCTGGCTGAAGGGCGCAGGTTCTTTAAGGAACGGCTGACACGGTTGGCGACACAGCAGGAAAGGACGCTCTTGCTAACCGCCGTGGAAACGGCGGTCACCATCCGCCGGGTTGATGCGCTGATCTATCTGCACAAGATCCTCAAGCTATGGATTGCGCCGCATGTAATTTCAACCTCGGTCATGCTGGCGCTGATGATCGTTCACGTGATTCAAGTCGTTTACTTTGCGGTGAAGTGAAACGTATTTCAAGCTCCACCTTGTCTTGAGGCGTTTGGGATCAGTGGGAATAGTCTCTATCTCTCACAGAGAAGATATAAAAAGCAGAGTTTGTTCAGGCATTCTCGAATGGCGCAGCAAAGCAAATTCCTCGTTGTCCGTGAGGATCTGGTCCAGGATCCGGTGACCATTATCAGCGATGGCCTGCTAGTCGGCCGTCTGGTGGAGTGTGAACTGCGACTAAATCATCCCGCTGTCTCACGAGCGCAGGCCGGGATCAAAGAAGTCAACGGGACCTACTTCCTGTTCGGTCTCCGTCCCTCAAATCCTGTGACAATCAACGGACGAGCGGTATTCGGAAATGAGGCGCTTTCGCCGGGTGACATTCTGGAGGTCGGGCCTTTTCTGCTCCATATCGAACTCAAAGAGGCGGCTCTGATAATTAAGGTCACCCTTCAGATTGGACGAGTTGCGGACCTGTCCAACGTCAGTAGCCCCGATCTGGGTACCGCAAAACTCCCCGCCCTTGAGGCTGTCGCTGAAGGCAAGAAGCCGGCGAAGGCACCGCGCGCCGCGCCCCTTCCCGGGGACAAGGCGCTGGACATTTTTTGGGATAAGCGAATTCGCGAGGCCGGGAAAATGGTGAGGCCTTCGCCACTGTTTCCAAGAGCCCAAAAACGCTCAGGCAAGGCACAGTTTACCTGGACGCCGACGACGGATTTGATGTCGCGCTGGCCGCTTTCATTTTTCGTCTGGGGCGCAATCATCGTGGGCTTGCTCTCGCTGGCGGCTGCTTACTGGTACACCAACGCCTATTCACCTGGGCCGGTTTCACTAGCGCACACAAGGGCGAATCTCAGTCTGTTACCGCCCATCGCTCTCCGGCCGAATGCGAATGCCTGCACCGGCTGTCATTCCTTCGCCCGAACTATGGAATCAAATTGTGCAGCCTGCCACACGGCAGCGGCGTTTGTCGCTACCGTAACTTCGCCGCATCTGGCCGCTGGCATCGGGTGTGTTTCCTGTCACGCCGACCACCGCGGAACAGACTTCGAACCGGCAACCGCGGCCCTCAGCATGTGCTCTTCCTGTCATAACGATTCGAACCAGAATCTCTATGACGGCCGGCGAGTGGGCACGCCTCATGGTGGAACCTATGGGTATCCTGTGGTCGATGGAAAATGGACATGGAAGGGACTGAGTGATAGCGATTGGGCACTGAAACAGATTTCCAGCACTACACGGTTGCCTGAGGACACCGATGATAGGTGGCGGAGCAGGCAGTTTCATGCGCTGCATGTATATCGAGTCCGCACGATTCAGGGAATGGATGGCAACGCGGAGGGTGAGATGTCGTGTCCCAGTTGCCATAAGAAGATCAATCCGGAAGACCGTGAGACACCGCGGACTACCTGCGGTAGGTGTCACAACGGGAGCGCGGAATCAAAAACCAAACGCGTATTACTCGCGGCTGACAAACCAAACTGCAATTCCTGTCATGTGGAACATCTCAAAAATAAGAGGCACTGGAATCCGGCGCTAATGGTAGGAGCTAAGAACTGATTGTCGACCCTGGTGTTAAGGCTGCGAGCCTTGCCGTACCGATGATTGTAGGGGCGGCACTCCGTGGCCGCCCCTCGCGCGGTTATGCTCAACGTCGGGTCGTTGTCATGCTTTGACCAGGTCGAGGCATGCGAACGATGGGGTGGCCACGGAGTGCCACCCTACAAATTATTCGGTTATTGATTGGCAACTAGCCAGCCGGCTTATGACACGGTAGGCAGTCGTTTGACCCCGGAACCTTCTTGGCCTTGAGATCGGGTCTGGCGGCGATCGCTTTGTCGTGGCAGAGGTTGCAATTCCGGTGATAAGCATTTTCGTTGGTGAGCTTGGTGGGCGCAGGCTTATCAGCTTCGGTAATGGTGGGCATGGGCGCGCTGTCGTCGCCGGCCTGGAGATGACAAGCGCGACATGATTTGACTGGCTTGGAATCGGCCGCCGCGAGCACCGCCGCGGTTAACAAAACGTCTCGTTCACCTGTCTTTAGTGGAGGCTTTAGTCCGGCTGTTGGCTGGTCAGTGTGATGGCATTCCACGCAGGCGAGCACGCTCTTGCCATCTACGCTGTAGCTCTTGATGGCATGGTTTTCGTGATTGAAGGGGACCTCGCCGTGCTTGTCAGACTGGCTATCCTTGCCTAACACGACTTCCTTCGGCTGGACCTTACTCTCCTTCGGCACATCCTGCGCGGCTGTAAAGGCCGAATTGGTTGCGACAATACTACTGCGTCCAGAATTGCCTCGACCGCTACACGAAGACGAAAGTGCCAGCAACGCGAAACCAGCCAGCAGCGCAATCACGATCAAAGGTTTTCTCATCGTCGTACCTCTTCAGAGATATTCGCAGGGATTGCCATGAACTAAGGGGAGGGATTCAAGCAGGACAATCTTAAGTAGCGAGTTGGGGCATGTCAAACTCATTAGCCCGCCGGAGCGGGCGGCAGCATAAAGCCCGGGGTGGAACGAAGTGGAACCCCGGGTGGTCGATAACAGTTAGAAGGTAGAGCCCGCGGCGTGGGCGACAGCCGGTACCGAATGCGCGGCGGGTCGGAGCTTCGATCCTTCGACTAAGTCGCGCTGTCGCCCGCTACCGCGGGCTGATCAAAAGATAACTTTCACAGCGGCATCCGAAAAGTCGCAGCCGTGTGGCAGCGCCGGCAATCTTTGAACGCCAGGTCGCCGCCGAAGGATCGGTTGCCGTTATGGCAGGTGAGACATGTCATGCCGCGAGTCGCCGGAAAATGTTCTGAAGCTGTGGGCGAACTAACCTGACGAGATTGCGGCAAGCCCCCCGACAGCCGGTGGCAATCAGCGCACTGCAGCCGTTGCCCGACGCCATGCTTCGCGTGACTGAAGGCATAGCGAAAGGCGCGCGCGTTGGTAGACGTCCGCGAGAAGGGCCTAACGTCGTGGCAGACTCCACAGGAAGCCATTTCGCGGCCCGCCGAAGATTTGCTGCTCGGCGTATGGCAGGGATAGCACTGGTTGTGCGCCGAGATGCTGGTGGGAATCGACAACGCAGCCGCGCGATTACCGCTTCGGCTATGACACGCTGCACACCCGCTTGGCGGACGGCCCGATCCGATGTTGTGCTGAACGTGATCGAACTTCACGTTGAAGCTCTCATTGAACCGGGTGGGAAAACTCTTCAATGGAGGATTGGAGCCATTGACGTCCGAATGGCAGATGTCGCACATAGGAAAATTTGGGGGGAAAAACTGCGAGTCGTGGCAATTCTTACAGGCCTTGTGACCCGGAAATCGAGGAATCGCAGAATTGTCCGAGGTTCGGTCGTGACAGGCAGTGCAAGCGAGCGATGAATGACGCTGACTCGAGTGCAGGAATCTTGAGTAGTCTACGGCGGCAGTCTGCGGGATCGTCCCGGCACTCGTTTCCACTGGCCGCCCCCAACTCAGCCAGCCAGATATCGCCAGGACCGATACGGGTAGAAGAATCCTGGCGCCGCGCCAAACGCGTTTGCCTGCGAGCCGGTCGACCCCAATGCTTTCGCGCCGCGGTTTGCTCACTTCAAACCCTTCCGCGTAAATCGAATCTTGTTAGCAACCCAAAAATGACTCAAAGGCGGATCGAGTTTTCCAACATTGGAAGTGTGACAATAAGCGCAGTTGTAATTCTTGTCCGCTTCGAGGCACCTCAATTCCTCCGCGACTACTCGGGAACCGCGAAGCGCATGACAATCAGCCTCTGGTGGCGCCGCTCCGCCGTCCTGACTGTGACACTTACCGCACGCAAGTAGCGGCACGTCGATTTCAGAGCGTTTCAAGTGCGCGGGTTTGGTAACGTTGATGTGGCAGGTAGTGCATTCGGCCAAGTGATCTCTCTTTTCCCCACCACCATTGTGAGAAAACTTCATCGAGATTCGCTTTGGTGACTCAACCGCCATGGAAAGCTTTGCTGGTTTGTGGCACTCACCGCACTGATTGTTGATTGGCGCCTGTGCTTTCCAATGGCAACTGAAACAATAAGCATGACTATCGGGTTGGCTCTTAAATGCTTCCGCGGCAGGTTTCACGCCATCGACCCAGCCGCCGGTTGGGCCCACCAGCAGCTTCGAACTGTCGCGATGACAGATTTCGCAGTTGTTATATGCCTTCCGCTGAGTGGGTTGCTGAGAAGGGGCTGGCCAGGACGTTTTGACGAAATTCATTGTCTCGATGGTTTTCCCCGGCCGGTTCAGCGAAGCAATTAAATCCTGATGCTTGTCGTGAGGAAAGTTGAGATTGAACTGACGAGGCGTAGCCGAATTGCGAAAAGCGAAGCGCTGATCGTCTCGCGGCGAAACCTTCGAGTGGCAATTAGAACAGATCGCCGGTTTCGCGCTTTTGAAAAATTGCGGACGGTGGCACCTCACGCAGGCGTCATGACCCGGAAAGTCAGCCACATCCGGAAACCCGCTCGCTGCCTGCCAGTTGCTGGTGGGAATTTTATGACAGCGAACGCAAGTCTCCTGGTGCTCTTTAGTCGCGTGACGGAATCTCGAATAGTCGATCGCCGGTGTGGCGGGTCGCCGCGCCGTCCCACTTCGCCGGCGGGTCTGGCCGGCAACCGTTTCAGCTAATTCAAAAACCTGCCCTGAAAAGAAAAGTGGCAAACCACCCACCGCGAGAACCACGAGTATGACCAGGTATCGTTTCATCTAAGCCCGTAAAGCAAACTATTAATTTGCGTGTCGCGCGGCGCGCAAACTCAGAGTTTGCGTTACGGGACAAGCCGGCATCTTATTCTCGACCAGGCAGCTTTTCTTCGTATCCAGCTTGACCACTTTTATTGCCCCTACGTCGTCACTACCTACTTTCACGTCGCAATTCCAGAGTTGTGTGGAAGTGCTAACCTCGGTAGGAATCACGTTTGACAGAATGTAGTTTCCCGGTTCTACATCGGTGAAGTACGCGTTGCCGCTGCGGTCAGTCATTACCGAGAGCACTTGAGCGCCCGAGGCTGCCTCTGCGTTCTTGAGAAGGATTTTCAGTTCCTCCTGCCGTTGTTTGTAAAACCCACTGCGGATGTTATCTGGCAGGTTAACAGGCAGCCATAAGCGCGCCAGCTTTTCACTGCCATATTGGGATACACCTTTGGCGTAGGCTAACCGAAACTCAGTTATGGCATCGGCGCCCTCGAGATACTTGTATTCGATTTCACGGCAATACACCGCTTCACAATCGTTTTCTTTAAGCCAGGAGATCAGGGCTTCACTCGCGTTCAGGCTGCGGTAATAGCAGTCGCGCGTCAGCAATGGCCTTTTCGAAAAGTCCTCAATCAGCTGTTGATGCTGTTGCCGCGTACCTTTTATGAGATAGAAACGCTTCCGCTCCAAACCCAGCTTTGGACGACCGGCAAAAGGCCTAACTTCCAAACGGATAATCACACGCTCGTTCAACGCTGGAAGTGGAGTTTGTGCAACCGCCGACGCAGCCACAACGGCAAGCACCAAGGCAATTAAGCGAAATGCAATTTTGACCAGGTAGGAACAATTCATGTGTTAAGGCCGGGCGCGTTACAGATTCGGGCTGCGCGGAAATTTCAGAAAGGGCAACCGCACCCCGCGGACAAAGATCTGATCGGAGCGAATCGCCGGAGCAGGGGAGTAGCCATTGGCGCCGGCGGCGCCAATCAAATCATCCTGATCCACGCCATCACCGCTGATTCCAATCGCACCCACCAAAGTTCCGTTCTTGTATAACGGCACACTGCCGGGAAATATCTGTACACCGTTTGGAAGACTGGCAATTGAAGTGCACGGAGTACCAGGGCTCAGAATTGCCGTCTGAAGGTTCGCCTTAATCAAATCGAGCTGGAACCCAACATTGAAAACACTCCATTGGTTTATCTCTGTACTAAACGGACCCGCCGCAGTGTCGTTAATACCATCCGGGAAAAAAGGTCGATGCAGGAACCCGACGGCCCGATCGCTGAATGCAACCGATCCGTCCAGCTTTAGTCCATCAGCCGCCGCCCGATCCACGTATGAGCCAAATCCAGCGGCGCGGAGTTGAGCGGCCGCGGTCGCGCTTGAATAGAAAACAGCTGTTCTAGCTTTCTGCACCGAAACGTCAAAACCAAAGACCGGGGCGTCCTGCTGCCGGAAGAGCCCGAGCACGCGTCCGGCGGTGTCAACCACGGCGATCGACACGCGTGCATTGCTGCCCAATGGCTGACGAATCGCGGCGCGGGTAACATTTGCTTGCTGGGCCGCGCGGGAAATAATTTTGTCGACGTCCGTTGCCGTCAACGCGTTTGGCCCGCCGGCAGGGCTGCTCACGAAAGGGAAGAAGCGTGGATCGGCTTCGCCCCGAACTCCTCCGACAGTTACCGTCGTAAACGTAGACGGTTGGGCGGAGCGGATTGGAGATAAAGAATCGATTACTCCCGGCAAGCTTCCAAAGGCAATTGTCGTTGGCCGCAGGACCTCAGCAGCGTTGATAAATGGAAGTCTGATTCCGTCGACCAGAATGTTGTCCGCGCTTATCAAAGACGGAGTTTCAAATCCCCTAACGGCCGAAAGCGCGATTACTTCTTCAAACGGAAGATCGAAATCCGTAGAGTCGCGATCAATTCCATAAACACCGTCGCCTTCAATGCCAAGGCCTCCCTGCGCAATTCCGTTCTTGTAAATCGGCATGCCGCCGGGATCGGCACTTAAGCCGAGTGGCAACCCTGGGATCTTGATGTCGGAGCAGGGAAGTGAAGAGTATTGCACGCCGTAGAGCGGACCGCCCGAGCGAAAGTTTATCCCCGGCGGAAAATGTTCCTGGATGATGAAACCGGCGGTGCGGGTAGTGAACGCATTCCCTGAGGTAGAGAACAGCGCAGCAGTTCCGGCTTTCGAGACGGCGGCAATGCGAGACGGCAGTCTGGTTCCTTCTAGCCCAACCGGGACGAGGCCCGTTATCGGATTCGGCGTTTGCAGTGGTCCACCCCCGCGGATCTGGACCATCGAGGGCGCTCCGGTCATGCCGAATACACCGAGCACATTTCCTTCCAAATCGGTAACCGCCACGGTAACGGACTTATTCAACGCGACTGCAGCAGACACAGCCTGGGCGATAATCGTTTGCACTTCGCCAGTGGTCAGAGTGCCGGCAGTGATCGGGTTCGTGGGAATGCTGACGTTCACTGGTCCCGGTGTCGGAACCGCTCCCGGATCGTCCGGTGGACCGCCACCAACATGTCCGATGCCGACCCGAACGCGGTTGCTGGCGATACCTTGATAGTAGATTCGCACCAGCACATCGCCGACGTCTTCCATTTGGTCATCCAGCTTGACTACTACTGACGTGGCCCAATCCTGGTCAGGCACGGGCCCAACGTACTCAACCTTCAGCGGGTAGATACGACCTGTTTCGTCTTCGGCGTCCGCGGTGACGGACTCTACACCTGCTTCCGGATTGAGGCGCAGATTCCCGGCAATCAGCATGACTCGCGTCCGCTTGTCAGTCGCAAATGAAACTGTAGCGATAGGTGAGAACGGTTCGCGTTTATTCGTAACAGACTCGACCACCACCCCACGAGTCGAATCGGCATCGCTGAACAAGATAGGACGGTTGGTTTGCGCTGAGGCTTTGTTTACAGGTTTGAGATCACTGTGAGCAAGCAGAAGAGCTAGCAAGGGAATGGCGAGGACTATCCGAATAGTTCGATGCTTTCGTGTGCTCATAGCATCCGGCCCGTTAATGGAATGATCTAACGCGGACGATGGCGTTTGCGCGGTTTTTCGGAGCGTTGTTCGTTTCATACAAACTTCGCCTCAAGTGCTCCTAACGCCCACCCAAACCTAAGTCCACCACGCCACAGCCATCGGGGTGCAATTGAAATGTGACAATCTATCACTTAACGTTACTCAGTCAAGGTTGATTATAGCCAGTTGGATAAAGCGAACCGCCAAGACGCGAAGAACGCCAGGATAAACCAGAACTTGAAAACTGATTAAGGAGCCAAAGATATTTACCATCGACGCTGCTTCCACCATAGATGTTTACGATCGACGTATCCTTCACCACATATCCTTATCATCTTGGCCTCTCTGCGTCTGAGCGTCTGGCGGTTCTCTCTCGTCACACCTCGTCGAGTCACAAAACATCGAGTCACAAAATACTTGACTCCAATTCAGAGCTAAACTACTTTCCCATAACAAGCATTCCCTCGCAGCCAGACATCGCCAGCACGCGTGTAGCACCTCGCCCTCTTTTGGGCAGACCACGATTCTAAAGTCGACGAGGCCTATGCCCGGGCCAGGAATGAGTATGAAACCAGACATGACGTCTACGGAGCCGACGCACTGGCGCTGATTGGGGCAAACTGTTAGTTTGCGGGTTTGTCAGAACCACCTGGGGTAGAGCGTGTTTGAAAACTAGTTTGTAGGGGTGGCACTCCGTGGCCACCCCTCGT
>JANNJZ010000271.1:0-5189 GCA_031396065.1 Pyrinomonadaceae bacterium
GAAGGACGGCGGCGACAGATCGCCGATGACCAAAGCGGTAACAGGTTACCGCACTCCAAACTATCTATGCCGCGCTCGGAACAGAGGCAACAACGCCATGGCTTTGCGCAACTCGTGAGATCGCTTCCGAGAGCGCGACTCCAGGAACAACGCTGTCAGCGTTGGACATGTCTTAGATATGAACCGCTTGGTGGGACGATCAGCTGTTAATCGCCGGCGGGCACGCCGATGCGTGCTAATTCCTCTGCCGATGCGCCTTCATGATACAGCCTTACAAGTTCATCAGGGTCGAAGACGTAACCGAAGGGCGGCCTGCCGATCTCTGCCATCTGCTCGCTGCGCACGAAAGCATCACACTCGGTCTTCGTGGGGAAATTATCCACGCTCAACTCAACGTCATTGCCATCGGGATCGTGGTAATAGAGCGAGGTCGTAAACCTGTGATTGAGCGGCAGGAATGGCGTGATGCCATCAGCCTTTAGGCGCTCGTAAGTAGCCACCAGGTCACCGAAGCTCGCCAACCCGTAGCCGACGTGATCGACCCCGGCGGCATTCTCCGGCTTCGCTACCGTCGCCGCGTCTTCGAAGATCACTAGCCGGTGGTGCTCCTCGTCGAAGGTCATGAAGGCGAGGAATTCGTTCTCATGCTGAATCTTCGCGCGGAAGACCGTCTGATACCACTGAATCATGTCTCTGTATTGTCTGGCCCGGATGCCGTAGTGCGAAATGTAGGCGGGCCTGTTGGCCGCACCTGTTGAGATCTGTTCGAGCGGTTCAACATCGTTCATGATTTTTTCTTCCTCCGAAGTTTCAATGAAAAGGGTAACGGGGAAAGGGTAAGGGGAAAAGGGTAAAGGGGGAAGAGTTCACGGACGGTCTTTCCCTTTCCCCGTTCCCCTTTTGCCCTTTTCCCCTTTCCCCCCTTTTCCCCATTGCTCCGTCCCCCATCGCTCCTTTCCTGTCCCATTCTCTCGACTTGACGTATGATTCGGCGCATTCCCTTCAATCTCACGTGGAGCAAATAAGATGAGCGACCGCAAATACAATCAGCGCGGCTATATGCAAAGCGATCGCGAGCCGCAGCGATCAAAGTCGGAATCAAAACCACAATCAAAGCCCCAGGATCGTGAAGGCCCGCGCTCGCCTCGGATGATGGCTTTTGGCGAGGCGTCGAAGTGCACCGCGTGTGGAGCAAAGACTCCGCCCAACATAAACTTCGACAGCGCGTGCCCAAAGTGCCACGCCGATCTCCATAGCTGCCGTCAATGCACGCATTTCGATCCGGGCGCGCGCTTGGAATGTAATAAGCCGATCCCCGCACGGATAGTGGACAAACATGCGCGCAACCTGTGCGAACTGTTCGCGGCTCGAATTGTAGTCGAGCGCGAAACTTCGTCGGGCCCTCCGACCGATGCTCGGGACGCGTTCGCAAAACTATTTAAGAAGTGAGAGAGCTACTGTCCAACGTTGATTGGCTCAGTGTCTGTATGTTGTTGGATTTGATCGAGTTAATTCCAATGCGTATTGGAGTCGATTTCAATTCAGCGCGGCTTACCTTCGCGATCCGGCCCGTAACGGCTCATGAAGTCAGTACCACCTTGCGGTAGCGGGTGGGTAAATTCAACGCCTTCTCTGCCGTACGTACCCACCCGCTACCGCGAGGTGGTACTGACTTCACTATCGGACATCTCAGGCGCGCAGTAGCCACGGTTAGGCGTAGCCTTGGAACAAGAGATGCCGATCGGTAAGCCATAGGCTTTACCGCACGGAGAGCGGCAGAGCCGCAATCAGAGGAGCGGCCAACAGCAAATTAGTGGGAGATTAGAGTTTCTCGCCGAACGCAGGTGGTCAATACTTTCATCTCTCGTTGCCGGCCTATACGTGTTGGTCCACCAGAATCGTGTTTCCATCTGGATCAGCAATCATGAAGGTGGCTGGGCCAGTAGAGTTCTCGTCTGCTTCGGTCATCATGTTTACGCCACTGGCTTTCAGCCGGCGCTGCAACTCTCGAACGTCTGTGAATTCGCTGAGTTGTTGAGCATTGCTATCCCAGCCTGGGTTGAAGGTGAGAATGTTCGTATCGAACATGCCTTGAAACAACCCAAGATTGTGGTTGCCATTCTTTAGAATTAGCCAATTCTGCGATTGGTCTCCTCCGAAAACTGTAAAACCCAGCTTCTCGTAAAAGACTTTTGACGCCTCGATGTCTTTTACCGCGAGGCTCACAGAGAAATTTCCTAGTTCCATATTTTCCTCCCAAGGTAGAAGTTTTTTGACTGCTGATAGTTTTCATCCACTAGTGTCCTGACTCTGAAGTTCGATTAATAGCTCTGAGTCCGAAGTGACACGACCGCAGGTCCGAAGGACCGAAAGTTAATAGCCACGTCCGTTAGGGCGTGGGAGGAAGTCTAGAGTGCCTGAGGCCCTTAGGGCCGGCACTGGTTGAGCTTTAACCAAGTAATTTATTCCGCACCTTCGGCGCTCAGGGTCTTAGACATCCTTGATCCACGCCCTCACGGACATGGCTATTAAATGCCGGTCCTCCGGACCTAATGGAGGCCGCCCTGCGAATATCACCGACAAATTGTCATACGGACTTTAGAGTCAGGACACTAGACCAACTGCAAATATTCCGCTAGTAGGTTCGTCGGAAATTAACGGAGGGCATCGGTTTTGTCGTCATACTTTCGGATGATTTCCCCGTTCAGGCTAAAAACAATACTTTCGTTTTATCCCTGGTGATCGGGTTGCGGGATTATGCCTGTTCTTCTGCCATCGACTTGAGAGACGCTGTTCCTCCAAAAATAGTCCTCGTCTACAAACTCGCGGCTCTGCCGCCTTCCGTGCGGTAAGCCTATGGCTTACCGAAGACCATTCTCGACCACCGAGGCTATGCCTCCGATTGGCTTCGACTTTGGCTCGGAATGGTTAGGCGTAGCCTTAGAACAAGAGATTGCTATCGGTAAGCCATAGGCTTACCGCACGGAAAGCGGCAGAGCCGCAAGCAGATTCGGCGACCTTCCAAGTTCACTCCTCCCATATCCGGCTCATAACAGCCCGGCAGGCCTGTAGAGAGTCGCCGGTGGTCGCAGCGAAGCGTAGACCGCTGGATGAAGTGTAACCAGAACAACATCCGGAGGGATGCAGGTAGGTAGGATCTAGTCAAATCCGTCCGACAGATCGTCCGCAGTCGATCTTAACCGGCGACTGGCATCCCTCCGGGATGCGTGTAGTTTCGCGAATCGATCCGGTGGTCTACGCTTCGCTTCGACCACCGGCTACTTTCTGCGAGCCCTCCGGGCTAACGTCTGGCAAATACGCCTTTCGACAGCGTCACCTGATCATGGTCTGTCACCTGCTGCCGCGGGCTGGGACTATTTCAGCTCCGAAGCTCGACGCTTCTCAATCGACGTTCGCAATTCTTCTGGTGTCGCAACCCGGCCGTGTACGCCGTAGATCTTTTCAACCTTCAATCCCAGTTGTTGCAGCTTGTCACTAAAACTAATCGTTGAGTCTTGCGCAATTGGAATGGTTCCGTTGGCCGCCGGGTTTAGCAGATCAGCCTGAAACAAAATCTTCTCCTTTGGCAGGTACGCCACCAGGATTTCATTTGCGTGAGGGTTGGGTCCGATGTCGTACAACTCCACGAGGTGCTTGTCGTCCTGAAAGACCCGTTTCTTGTTTTCCACAGTCTCAATAATCAACTTGTGACCTAACGATGACTTGGGGGACAACTTAGGTAGCAGCGAAGACTCAACCGTCACGGCTTTTTCAAGAGAGCTCTTGGTTCCAGCGGTGGTGACAATCGTTGTCCCTTCGGCAACATACTCGCGAAAGCCGCCGGCATGATCGGAATGATGATGCGTCAGGACCAGATACTTGATCGGTTTGCCCGGCACCGTTTCCCTGATCTTCGCCAGCGCCTGGACCGAGTTATTGCTGTAAAGAATTTGTTCGGGAGCCTCGACCACCAGTACATGATCGTTGAAGGCTACGAATAGAACGTTGTGTGTGCCTCCCGCCAATCCTTCCAGGATGTAGACATCTTCGGCGATTTTGCTGACTGCCGGCGGCGGCGGCGCGGCCGGTGGCGCAGCGAGTTTTTCAAAGCCGGCCGGACCTTGAAATAGACTATCTGCGGGCCGCGTGTTGATTTGTAGATCGGTATACTCCGTTTCCTGGACCACGCCGCCGGAGTTGTACAACACCCTTCGCTTCGGAAGCTTTAACTTTCCGATCGGGCGATAGCCTGAAAACGTTTGGGCTATTTCGGAGTCTCCGGTTACCGGGTCGGCATAAAGGTAGCCATACCTGGTCAGCAAATTGGTCTGCCCATCAAAGGAAAGAGTCAACAGTTGATTATCCGGGCGCACAACGCTGATTACTTTTTGCCGTTTGCCGCCAATTTCATCTTCACCTAACCAACGAAGAGTTGACGCGCGGTCCAATGCCTCGAGCAATACGAATGGCGGCAGCCGGCGAATCTGGCCACGGAAGTTGTTTACGGATGCATTGACTATCGGAGTTGCGGTTTTGGACCACATGTCAAAGTTTTGGCCTTCCGAGCCTTTGATAACAGTTTTGGTCCAGTTGTTGAAACCGGTGTTGACAGTCTTCAGATCGTCAAACACGAATCCACGATCAGTGTCGACGATAAGAATTTCTTCCGACGTTCCGGTAGCGAATGGTGGTTCGGCGGCGGGGCTTTGAAAGCGCGCATAAAGTTTGCCTTTCTCTTTGAGAGTGAAGTCCTTGATGGCGCGTAAGGTTTCGAGTCCTCCGTGAGCTTCGATCGCATCGTCGAGCACCCGCCTGGCCTGTTGGTACGAACGCTGCGGAGCGTTTGGTTGCTGCGCGATGATCGAAGTCGAGGCTTGCAGAAAAATCAATACAGCGACGAGAAATAGTTTGTGCTTCATAGTGGTGTCCTTTCCTCCAAGAATCCGGTAGGCATTCCAATACTTCGGAATAAAGGTGTGCGTTTAGTGGTAGGGGAAGACTGCTGGTCTAATACTTAAAAACTCCTGCAAAAGTTCTGTGAGTTTTGTGAGAACAAAACGTTGTACGCAGTCCGAAATAGTGAAGAGTTTTGGTGCGTTGACACGTAAGAAAATCTGGAGAGAGACCCAACCGGATAACAGCCCGAAGGGCTTGCAGAGAGTAGCCGGTGGTCGAAGCGATGCGTAGAC
>JANNJZ010000315.1:0-15542 GCA_031396065.1 Pyrinomonadaceae bacterium
TTTTGAGGCTATGCCTCCGCGCGACATCAGAGGCGCAGCCTCAAAGAATGAAACCGCTATCGGAAAGGCCGAGCCTTTCCGCACGGAAGGCGGCAGAGCCGCAAAGGCTATCACTGCACCTCGGTGAACTTTCTGTTTTACGACCAAAAACTTGACTCATTCACTTCCAGTTTGACGCGACAAGTAATCTGGGGCGGAGCCCCGGAGGATGAGGGGTTCCGGGTCCGGTGGGGCATAGCCGCCACCGCTCATCAGGCGGCATAGCCGCGAACCTGAGTTTCCACACAGAGTCGATCGCGCGTGGGGTCAGTTGCGGAATAACATCGCCGGCAAAATGCGGCTGTTCTTCGTGAAATTTCGTGGATCGTCTTGACAGTCAAACCGTGGGCGCTAGGCTGCAACTGAGCGCGGCTGAATCGCGCGCTCCCTCCGTGTCTCCATCCAAATCTCAATCAACATCGCCGTTGGCCCCACCAGGAAGAGCGCATACAGCGGCGCGTAGACCACGTGGTTCAATCGCAACAGCATTTCCGCCAGGGCTACAAAAAAGACCACCACACACTGGCCCAGCTTCGACTTCACAGTTGTCTTGGGATCGGTAACCATGAAAAAGACAAACAGTTGATACATCGGTCCGGTGATGGGCGCGACTTCCGACTGCCAGGGGTCGCCAGTAATCCAACTGCGCAGAAATGCAAACAGAAAAAACGAAACCACGTAAGTCGCGCTGATGTGAAAACGCCGTGCCCGCCAGATGATTATCGATCCCAGGATCCAGATAACCAGCATGGGCCAGATGTAGTTTCCCCACTGAATGCTCAAACTGACCACCGTCTCCGGCGCCAGAAACAAGAGTACACAAATGCCGAAGTTTGACGGGTTCCACAGGTGACGGCCCTTCACCCGCAACACATATTTCGACATGACCGAAATGACACTGCATAGCGCGTATGGCCAGAATGCGGGCGAGCGAACCAGAATGCCGACGCTGATACCAGAGATGTATGCGCTGGCGAGGTTGAGCCACTTGCCGAAGAAGATCCGGCCCAGCACCAACTCTGTCGCAATGGCCGCGAGAATGGCGATCGCGGTTCTTTCGTAACTCTCGAGGATGCCATATGAAAGATGACCGACCACCAGAATGCAGGTGATGAAGAGAGGAGCAATGTAACGGCTGTCGAAACGAAATCTCTTGGCTGCGCCACCTTCGGGCCCGAGCGCGACCGCTGGTCCGCCTATCGATTCATTAGTCATCTCGCTCATGCTGGTTCCTTGACCTTGTAGTTTTGCCCAGCGACGGGGGCGTCAATGGTCTGGAGTTTTCCCGATGGCCAGCGAATTTCGGCTTTCTCGATACGCGGGTTTTTGCCGAGTCCAAAATGCAGTCGCCGTTGATTCTGCGCACAGAAGCCGCTGCCGCCGGACACCTGTTGGACCTGTTGCTGTCCATTCCAAAACAAACGAACCTCGGCGCCAATTGCGCTACGATTACTGGCCGTGCCCTCCAATTCGAACTCGACCCACCTATTATCCGACGCCGCAGTATTCTTATAGATCAGCAACGGCCCTTTTTGATTGGCAACCACAACATCCAAAACTCCGCGATTCCACAAATCAACCAGGGCCACCGAACGCCCGTCGTAACTGTCGGACGCGCCGACGGCCTGGGCCACGTTTACAAACCTGCCGGAACCATCATTAAGCCAGACGCGCTTTTGTTGGTAGCCGGAGAGGCTGCGACCTTCCATCGCCGGCCAGTGGGCCGCATCTGAAATGATGGTGGAATTGCCGCCGGTGATTTTGGAGAAATCGTACCAGTAGTTCTGGTCGCGGTCAGCCGAAATATATCCGTTGACTAGATACAAATCGAGCGTACCGTCGTTGTTGAGATCGCCAAACTGAGCGCCAAAGCTCCAGCCCCCGATCTCCACGTCCATGGCCCGCGCTAGATTTTCGTAGGCGAGCGTATCTCCAGCCGTTCCTTGTTTCGGTACCCAAAGGTTGTTCCCCTGAATCAGCACACCGTCTTCTGAGATATTTGAGACGTAGATGGAATACTTGCCCTGATTCAGCACGTCGCCGACCGTCGCGTTCATTCCGCTCTTGGGGGAGAAACCCACGCCGGCCTGCTTACCAACTTCGCGAAACTGCTGGCCGTCATTGAAGTAGAGTTCCGAAACACCGTAGTCGTTGGCAATAAACAGATCGGGATGACCGGTGCCGCGCAGGTCTGCTGCCGCAGCGGCCAGTGCCCAGCGGCGAGTGTCGATGCCGAGTTTGGCACTGACCTCTTCAAATGAGCCGTTGCCTGAATTGTGAAACAGATATTTACGCCCGCCGTTTTTCGCGTACTCAAAACTCTCGGGCATCATCTTCGTTGTTTGCAGATGCCAGAGGTCGACGTCTTCGGAGTAGTAACCGCCGAGGAAAAGATCCAGGCGTCCATCGACGTCGTAGTCAAACCACAGGGCAGTGTTTGCGTTGACCCAGGTGGGCAGGCCGGCAGTTTCTGTCGCGCGGGTAAACTTTAGTCCGGCGTCGTTATGGAACAGCTCGGGCCGACCCCATTTGTATAAAAAGAGATCTTCGTAGCCGTCGTTGTCGTAGTCTCCCCAGACGGCGCCCATGGAAACTCCGGTGCCGGGTTGGTTGAGATCGGCAACTCCCAGATCAGTGGCTACATCTTTGAAGGATCCATCGCCGATATTTCGGTAGAGGCCGTTTTTGCTGTTTTCGCCACTGTTGGTTACATAAATGTCAGCCCACCCGTCGCGATTGAAATCAACAATCGAGACGGCGGCGCCCATCGACGCCACCTGGGGCATGATGTGATCGAGCCGGTGGTCCAGGGTCGGCGCCTGGTGAATAAAGTTGACGCCGGAAGCCTTGCCGACCTCTTCTAGATAAAAACCGTAACGGGCGAGTGCGCTGTTTGTTTCCAGCTTTGCGGTGGGTACCGCGCGCCGCGCGGACAGACGCTTGATCACCAGCGGCGTCGCGATCAGAGCGACGAACACAATTGCGAGAAGAATGTGGGGGAGCTTGCTTTTAGTCATTCGCTTCAGATGTAAAGCAAACTGTTAGTTTGCGGGATGGCGGGGTAGTGGCCCGCTCGAAAACGCAGCTCACGTCTCGCTTCGAAGCAAACTGTTAGTTTCGGGGTAGTGGGTAAATGGCTCCTCGAAACGCAGCTCACCCCCCCGACTCGAAGCAAACCAACAGTTTGCTTTACCTCAATACATTTAGGAAAACATCGGGCGTTACATAACGCGTGTGAAACTTCTGCCAGTCTTCTGGATAACGCCGATAGACCCACTCGTCTTCGAGTTTACCGGGCACGGTAACGTATTCCTGCTTGGCGTGGTACGGCAAAGGCAACACCGTTCGCGAGAAGGTAGAATTATAGTCGCCGTCTTTGATCCAGCCATCGCCGATGATCACATAGTCGCGGACCCATCCGGTAGGAGGAGGCGGTTGCTCGGGAAATCGCAGCGACATCTCATCGCCCGAGGCGACGATCACGTAACGATCATCTATCCCGCGTAATAGCTCGCTGACCTCTCCGAATCGCGTGTAATAACCAACCAGGTCGCGCCATACCTGCTTGGTTGACGAAAGCTTGTTGTAGTCCGGCACTTCCGGTGCGCCGGCATCCGGTCGATTAATGACGGAATAGCCGCGGAAGTGTAGATCTGTGGAAGCGGGAGTCAAACGTTGCATCTTGAGTGGTGCGTCGGGCCTGCCTTGCGCCCATTCGATCTGGTCCCAGTAGATCTCAAGGTTCGTCCGCACCCGTACCTTTCGCGGAGTGCCGGGACGGAAGACGTCCTTCAGGTCGAACAGCACGGTTTTCTTTCGGCCAGCCGGGAAGCCGAGGTTTGACTGGGCTACGGCCCAACCTCCGCGGCCGTCCGGTACCTCGATGCTCATGCTCTGCGCGCGCCAACGGCTACCCTGGGTAATGGCGACATTAACTGACGACTCGGTGTCGTGGATTGACCCATGGGCGATCAGATACAGTGGACCACTTTGCGGCGCGGTCTCTCCCAGGTCAACTTCGACATAGTGATCGCGCGTTAGTCCCTGATACTGGCCGCGCCCAAACGTGTCGAGAGCTTTACCATCGAGATTGCTAACTATGTCCGTAACGTCATTCCCGTTGTCATCAATTGCGCGGGCCAGCTTCTGTGGAGTAGCCACAGTGGTCAAACCGAGCTTTAGCGGTGGGACCACAAACCGCTCATCCACGAAGATCTCAGTTCCAACCGGATGGTCCACCGGCATGAGCGCGATATAGTCGTAGTAGTAGACTTCCCATAGTTCCGCCGTCACCCGAATGTCGTAATAGCCGTCGTGCGGCACGAGCTGGTCTCGTCTAATCTTGTACCACTCACCAGTAGCCGCGATCTTTGCCGAGCCGATCGTGTTGATGCGCAAACCGATGGCCGAACCCCACGGCACGGCGTCCTTAACGAATTCCATCTGCTTTCCGTTGTAAGCAAACAAAAATGGACAGGAGGCCTTCAACCGCTGCTCGGCGAGCACCTCCTGATCGGCCTTAACTTCAAACTCAGCGCGTACTGTGCCGTTAGGCCAAACCACGCGGATGACATCGGCGCTGGTTTGTTCGCCCAGACCGAAGTGAAGCAATGGACCGGTTATCGGTTGCTTTTGCACGAGTAGGCCGGAGCGGATTTCCATCTCGCCGCCGACGCCGAAAGGGTTGATGCGCTGATCGCCCACCGCCTGGCTGGCGCGCGGACGCACAACCTGCCAGTGGTAGCTCTTCGAACCATGATTGATAGCCTGTTGCGGCTGGCCGTCGGCTGCCAGCCCGACCAGATCGAGTCTGCCGTCGCCATTCAGATCCGCGGCATCGAAAACCAAAGACGGACCGACCGGATTATTCATGGCGACCAGCTTGTGCTCTTCATTACTCAGCCAAACATGTGCGCCTGGGGCATCCTTGCCAACACCAGATCCGCTGAAAGTCAGCAATACATCACTCCCACCGTTGTTATCGAGATCAAGAGCATGAAGTTCAACATCCCGATCAAGGTAGTTCCCGATATTGCCAAACTCTGCAACCTGCGCCATATCCCATTCGCTGCCTTCGTTCTTATCTGAAATGCGAATGATATGGCCGTCAAACTGAATCGCCAGCAGGTCGAGTAAACCGTCGGCGTTGGCATCGTCCACGACAAGCGCCCGTACGTTTGCCAATCCGATCGGCAAAGCGCGCTCGCGAAACTGTCCCTGTCGCTCGTTACTAAAAAAGTGAAGCTTGCCGGCGCCGTCGATCATCGCAGCGTCGGGGTCGCCATCCGCATCAATATCGGCCCAGGCGAACCCGGTCATTCCCGCTAGAGCTGTAAACGGTTGAATATCGACGAAGGTGTCGTCGCCGTTATTGCGCAAGACGATCGGGGCACTCTCTTTCGTTCCCAAAACAATATCAAGATCACCGTCAGCTTCGATGTCGGCTGCCCAGGCGCCTAAGTAGGTGGCGCCCAGGATCGAGCTCGGAAGCTTTGTCTTAGCAGTGACGTCAGTGAAAACTTTCGGATCATCCTGCCGCATCAGACGCACACCACCCGCGCCGGCGAGCACGAGGTCAGTCTTGAAATCGTAGCTAAAGTCGATTGGCAGAATGCCGTCGGGCGAGGGCGCCACTCTGGACGGTCCGCCGGGAAACGGAAAAGTTGCGCCGCTTGCTAAACGCACCTCACTCCCGTTTGCGGTGGCGACGACAGGCGAGCCCGTGCCGCTGAGCGGAACCGCGCCGATCCAGTTCCACGGACCGGGTCCCGCGTTTGCCACCGGCTCAGGAGTGAAGTTCAGAGCGGTGTCTGCGGCCGCCGTCGTAAAGATGGGTGTTTCCAGCCGGAGGAAGTGCGTGAAGGGAACTGCCTCTTCGCCTGGTGGGGGCTTGATTGAGGCGAGGCTCCGTCGATATTCGGGCACACGCAAAAGCACATTGCGCAAAAAGGTTGTGCTGGTAGCAGCCGCGCGCAGGTCGCCGCCATTAGCCGCCGCGGCGACGGCAGCAACTTGCTGTTGGACTTCAGGTGGCCAGCCAGGTGCGCGAGCGGTGATCTTTGCAACTGCCGACTTCAGCGTTTCGGCGTCGCCGCGTTTGGCGGCAACTCTACTCAGTTCGAGCAGCGCAGCGAGGTTGTCCGGTTGCGCAGTGAGAATCTTCTGGATGAGCGCCTGGACTTCCGTGGAGCCGTTTTCATCACCCTGTCGCTCCACTTCTTCGGCGAGTTTATTGATGGCGATCAGGTTTTTGGGGTTAAGCTCGACTGCTTTACGCAGGGCGGCGACTGCTTCGGTGGTTTTGCCGCGACTGCTTTCGAGAAGCCCTAACAGGTAATAGATTTGATCGTTGTCGGGAGCGAGCTCGCGGGCGCGTTGTAGTCGCTCCGCTGCCGTATCAAAGTTTCGCTGCCGCAGCGCCAGCAAACCCCAGTTTGCCCAACCCGCAGGTTCAGTAGGTGCCAGTTTCGTGAACTCCGCGAGCTTGCTGTCAGCCTGAACGTCGTGGCCAACTTCCAGGGCTGCCAGTCCGATGTAAAAGGTGCGGACTAGTTCGCGATATTCCGCCGAGGATTTCACCGGCACTTTAGCGTCGGGACGACATCCGGCAAACGACACGAGAAGAGTGCCGAGCACGAATAGCAAAACTGTACCCTTGAAATGGATTGAAGGCTTCACCAGCATCGCGCAGGCCTGAACGCAGTTGGATGCAGTCCTTGGGGAACTCAATAACGGTAAATCACTCGGTTCCACGCAACGCGTTCGGATGGAAACAAAGATAGCACAATCCTATAAGTAACGGCTTCTGGCAAGTTAGGTTCGAACTTCTGGAGTGAAACTTCGCGCCAGTCAACCGGTCCTCAGTCTACGCTTTTAGGTTTTCGGGCAAGTGTGATCACCCGCCGGAGGTTTCAAGCAGGCGATGAATGCCTCCATTAAGTTCCAGGATCACATAGCTTTCATCCTCCCAGCCATGTTCTTCGACGAAGAGGAAGGTGCGGCCGCTGAGTTTCAAAATGCCCAGCGGTCGAGAAGTGGTCGGACCCTTCATATCGGTATCGGTAAACACTATTTCGCTTCGAATTAATCCCAGCTGTCCTCCTTGCCGGGCCTCGACCCCCGCCCATCCACTGTAAAGTGAAACAGGGCCGCTGCTGGACAGACGAGGTATTGCGTATTCTTTTTTGGCTTCGAAGTAATAGAGATACTCACCGTCGATTGGGGACTCGCTTCGGTAGAATTTAGTTGTCTTTGCAACTTTTTGTCGTTCGACCGCTGACTCGGGAAAGCCAAGCCCGAACAGTGATGCCGTTTCGGGAGATTTATCGGAAACCAGCTTCTCAAGCTTCGCGGTTTCCTCGGCATCGAAGGCATCCTTAATGAAAGATGTAAAACCGGCAAGCTCGGGTTTGGTTTCCATCATGCTTTCAATGCTTAGGTTGGCAGTGATTGCCACACCTATGTTGAGATGATGGGAACGCTTGACAGACTGGTGAGGAAAATCTGTCCGTATCACCCAGTTCTTCTCGGAATGGTTCTCAACCTCAGCGAGCTTCAAAGCTTTCAGTAAGGCACGTGCGCCGCTGGGTGAGCGGAAGTACCATCTTTTCGGCATCCTTCCACCTTGCACGAACCAGGGCCGCGGCAATCCTCCCAAAGAGTGCGGGTAAATCTCATCGGTACATCCAGGACAAGGCTGAGGCTTGGGCCATGGATTATAAAAGCCGCCATTGCCGTACTGAGCGAAAGGCACTAGCGTGCCATCTGCTCTTAGTATCGCTACGAGGAAGCTCGTTGGATTCTGCGTATTAATGGAACTTGTTATGGCGGGAGACCATGACAGACCTGCAAGTAACACGACGCCTAAAGCCACGGTTCTGAGGAGGTTTGGCATGATTAAGTCCGGGTCGACCGCGATACTACGCGGTCAGAATAGTTTTTTCTTTGCGGATCTTTGCAAGTCTTCGCGTTCTTTGCGGTTAATTCCTATCCGATCCAGAAAACGAACCGCAAAGAACGCAAAGACTCGCAAAGATCCGCAAAGGCAATCAGCTTCCTTTGGTTTCTCGCAACGCCACAACAACCTGGTTAGTATATCCCCGCCATTGCGTGAGGCAATTCGTCCGCTTGACAATCGGACGCCCAGCTTTATAGTCAGCAAGCAGTCTTCCCGTTTCACTCGATCAGAAGCCCAGGAGAAAAGGGGCCCCCAGCTCTGCAATCACCTATGAAGCGTTCCAAGTATTGGATCTTCCTCCCTCTGGTTTCGGCAGTTTTCATTGTCACCATTTCTAAGCTAGTCGATCGCACCAGCGCCCAAAACCAACCTCCGGCTTCGTCTTCCCGAGAAGAAGCGTATCGCGCTAATAACGTTGGGGTGGCGTTGCTCGAACAGTTTAAGCACAAAGAGGGAGCCGACGCCTTCAGACGTGCTTTGCAACTCGATCCGAAGTTGCCCATGGCGCGCATCAATCTCGGCATCGCACTCTTCAATGTGCCTGACTTGCCCGGAGCGCAGCGGGAGATGCAAGCATCAATTGCGATCGCCCCCGGAGCGCCGCAGCCCCACTACATAATTGGGCTCATTGCCAAAACGCAGAACCGTCCTGAAGAGGCTATTGCTGCCTTTCAACGCGTCCTCAAAATCGACCCTACTGATACCGGGACGAATATCAACCTCGGCCAGCTCTATGCGCAGCAGCGCAAATACCCGGAAGCCATTGCGGTTCTACGCACCGCCTTGGCATCCGAACCTTACAACGCGACCGCCCTCTACAATTTGGGAACTGCCCTGATGCGATCCGGCCAGCGCGATGAAGGGCAGAACGTCATCAAGCAGTTTCAGCAGTTGCGTGAACGCGGCACCGGTTCAACCCTCGGCACGAATTACCTGGAGCAGGGCCGTTATGCTGAGGCCGTCGTTTCCACCGGCGCCGAAGCAGAACTTGTTGACCGGGCCGTTCCCGCCGTTGTTTTCAATGATGCTACTGCGGCGATTCTTCCTGGCACTTCGACAGCTGCCGACCCAGCCGGCCCTCGACCCTCGTTGTTTGGTCGCAGATTCAAAAGTGGGGAATTGAATGATGCTGCTCGAAGCGATCTGGCTGCCGCGCTAGGCGGCAATGTAACCCTTTTCGATTTCGACCTTGATGGCGATCTTGATCTCTTTTGGGTTTCGCCAGTTAACCAACAGCTCTATCGAAACGACGGCGGCAAGTTTACGAATGCCACCGCCCAATCGGGCGCGCTGGGTGAAAAGCCCACCGGTGCGGGCGCAGGAGCAGTTGGCGTTGGAGTAGTTGCCGGGGACTACGACAATGATGGCAAGCCGGACCTGTTTGTGATTCGTTATGGCAGTCTTAGTCTCTATCACAACGATGGCGGGAAGTTTTCCGATGTGACTTCCGTCGCGGGAATCGCTACGTATCCATACCTGCCTTCGTCTGCCGCCTTCGTGGACGTCGATCACGATGGCGATCTGGATATTGTCGTGGCAGGCCTTGCTGATCTCTCCAAACTCTCAAAGCCGTTGAAGGATGGCGAGTCGGCGATCTTTCCGGACGACTTCGCCGGCGCGCCGACCGTGTTATGGCGAAACGACGGCAACGGAAAGTTTACCGACATCACCGTTGCTGCCAGATTGGATCGTACCGGACACACCACCGCGATTGTGCCGACCGACTTTAATAATAAACGCGACATCGATCTATTGTTCGCGGGTTATACCAAGGCACCTGAGCTCTTTAGCAACCAACGTGACGGTGGGTTTCGCAATGTGGCCAATGAAATCGGCTTGGCCGCCGAAGGCCGTTGGACATCCATCGCAGCCGGCGATGTGAATAAAGATGGCTACACGGATTTCTTCTTTGGTCGCGCTGATGGCGGAGGCCTCTTTGCGATCAGCGACGGTAAGGAAAAGTTCAAGACCATGGCGGGGCCAAGCGGTTCCGAGGGTGTGACGGCGGCGCAGTTTCTGGACTACGACAACGATGGGTTGCTCGATTGTCTCGCCCTTACCGACAAAGGCCTTCGTGTTTGGCGCCACGTTGGTAACAGCTCCGCAGGTGATGTCCCGGCGGGAACTCCGGTTTGGCAAGAAGTTAGCGAGCGTGCCCAATCCAATGGGCGTCCAGGCTCGCTTCTCCAGGTGGGCACGAGCCGCCTCTTCGCTGCCGGCGACATCGATCAGGACGGGGACGAAGACGTGATTTATCTTTCGCCTTCCGGCGATCTTCGGGTCGCGCGAAATGATGGTGGCAACCTCAACCGCTCGATACGGATTAATCTCGCCGGGAAGGTTAGCAACCGCAGTGGAGTCGGCGCGAGGATCGAGGCTCGGGCCGGCAGCCTGGTCCAGAGACTCGAAACGTATTCTGCCTCTCCTGCCCCAGCGCCGGCTGATGTCGTCTTTGGGCTTGGCAAACGCACAGTGGCGGAGGTAGTCCGGGTCTTGTGGCCTGCCGGGATTGTTCAGGCAGAGATGGAACCGCCGAAAGCATCGCCGGGTAAGACCTCTTCAGCCATGATGATTTCAGTGACCGAACTGGATCGTAAACCATCATCGTGTCCGTATCTTTACGTTTGGAATGGCGAACGCTTTGAATTTTTGACTGACTTCATGGGCGGCGGCGAGATGGGACATCTCGAAGAACCCGGTCGCTATAACGCGCCTGACCCGGACGAGTACGTGCGGATTCGTGGCGATCAACTGAAAGAACGCAACGGGCGTTACGAATTGCGGGTCACTAACGAGCTGGAGGAGGCGCTGTTCGTTGATCGGTTGCAACTAATCGCGGTGGCCCACCCGCAAGGCGTGGAGGTTTATCCGAATGAAGGACTGACCGGAGAGCCGCTGGCGCCATTCAAGCTCTACACTACTCGCGATGCGAGGACACCGCTTTCCGCAGTCGATGAACATGGACACGACGTGCTGTCGCGCATTGCCCACCTTGACCGCGACTATCCAGACGATTTTCGCGTCCATCAGATCCGCGGCTTCGCGGACGAACACACCTTGACCTTGAACCTCGGAGATAAGTCCAAAGTCCAAGATCCAAAGTCCAAAGTCCAAGGTCCAAAGTCAAAAGTCCGTTCACGAACGTCGCCATTCCAGCCGGTCAGCACGAATTCAAATAACGGCAAACAGACTTTGGACATTGGACATTGGACTTTGGACAAGAACGGCCCCACGAGCCCAGACCGAGACCTTTTGCTGTTGACCGGCTGGACGGATTACGCCTGGTCGAGCGATACCCTGGCCGCCTCGCAAAGCGGGAAGAGCTTGATGCTGCCCGCGCTCCAGGTAAAGGATGCGGGCGGCCTTTGGCACACGGTCATTGAAAACATCGGGATCCCGGTTGGCCGGCCGCAAACAGTGACCGTGGATCTGACCGGCAAGTTTCTTAGTTCCAACCGTGAAGTCCGCATCGTCACCAACATGCGTATTTACTGGGACCAGATCCTGTTTGACGGTTCGACGGGCGATTCGCGCGTGCAGATCACCAAGCTCGACCCAACTGTTGCCAATCTGCGATGGCGTGGCTTTTCACGGGAACTTTCGCGCGATGGCCGCCAGCCTTTTGGCTACGACTATGATCAGGTCTCATTTACCTCGCCGTGGAAAGTGATGACCGGGCGGTACACGCGCGAAGGCAACGTGCGCGAGCTTCTGGTTAAGTCAGACGACATGTTCGTGATTTCGCGGCCAGGTGATGAGGTTAGTCTGTCGTTTGACGCGAGCAAGTTACCGGCGTTGCCGACCGGATGGACACGAACCTTCCTCCTATACGCGGACGGCTTCAGTAAAGAGATGGACATCAACTCTGCCAGTCCTGATCAAGTTGGGCCATTGCCGTTTCACGGAATGAGCAGTTTTCCATACCGCTGGCCGGAACGCTATCCGCTGACTAGGGAACGTCTCAGATATTTGGAGACTTACAACACGCGCGTGGTGGCGTCGCCGGTGCCCAGGATTGAGATGGCGGGGCAGCCACGCGGCGTGCGCACCAACGAAGTCAGTACCACCACGCGCTAGAGACTGCGTGGAAAAGCCGGTCCGCGGCTATGCCCCCCGATGTGCGGTGGAGGCTGTGGCCCCACCGGGCGTGGCCCCCTTCATCATCCCGGGGCTCCGTCCCTGTAATTGGGGCGTAGCCCCGGATCGTATTTAGCATTTCCCGGGAGGGCATAGCCCTCCCGCACATCGGGCGGCAGAGCCGCAAACGCGTTTTCACACAGTCTCGGTAGGCAAACCAGGGAATGGAACACATTAGATATTCAGCCGCCGCCTGCCAAACGGATCTGCCGAATCCGTTGGACCGTCGGGCGATGAGGGCGAACACCGAGCGCATGCTCTCGATGATCGATTCGGCGGTTGCGGGCGCTGCGCCTTTCCTGCCGGTTCGACTGGTCGTCTTTCCCGAGTTTGCCCATGCCGCACCGGTCTTCCCGACTGCGGCGGAGTTAATCGAGAAACTTGGCGTCGAAATTCCAAACGAACATACGGCGCTGCTGGAACAGAAGGCCAGGGAACACGACATTTACATTCAGAGTGGCTCCATGCTCGAAGTCGATCCAAAGTGGCCGGGCCATGTTTTCAATACTACCTGCCTGATCGGCCCAGAAGGGATCCTGTACAAATATCGCAAGGTTAATACCTGGATTCCTTATGAGGTACATACGAGTCCGCACGATCTTGAGGGTTATGACTTACCGCTCTTTCCGGTAGCGGAAACTCCCATTGGCCGGCTCGGTTGTGCGATCTGTTACGACTGGCTTTTTCCGGAAGCAATGCGGCAACTAACCGCAAACGGGGCAGAGGTGCTGATTCGGGTTTCGGCTTATATGGATCCCTGGGGAGCGACCGAGCCGATGGACTGGTGGACCATCGTTAACCGTTGTCGCGCACTGGAGAATATCGCATACGTCGTGGCCGCGAATCAGGGCGCCAGCTTGAAACACTATCCACCATATTCGTGGCCCGGTGGCAGCCAGTTAGTGGATTTCGATGGCCGGCTGCTAGCGCAGGCTTCGCCCGGACCGGGTGAGCGAATCGTAGTGTCGCCAATCGACATTTCCGCGTTGCGCCACGAACGTGCCACCCGCCGCGGACATCACATGCTCGCGCATTTGCGAACCGAGGCCTACCCGGTTTATCGCCGGCATCAATATCCTCCCACTTTGTCAGAACCACCTGCGTCAGCGGGTGGTCATGGCGCCCCCGACTTGTCAGAACCACCTGCGTTAGCGGGTGGCAACAGCGTCCCCGACTACGAGCGAAATAATCAATTGATTGATGAGGCGAAGAACAAGATCGATGAGATTGATGGGCTTTAACAAAAGGGAATGCAGCTGGAGCGGGGGCAAGCCCGCCTTCCCAACCATGAGATCTCGGTCGCGCTCTGTTGCTTTCAGCTTCGTGGCTCCTCCACGCTGACATGATGACCTCAAGACTGATCATCTCGGGGTAGGGAAGGCGTGCTTAGCACCCCAGCGGGTCTGCCCCGCCGGGGACCCCGCTTGCCCCCGCTCTTACGTCCCTTGGGTTAGAACGTACTAGTCACGCTGCTGAGCGCGACTGAGTAACGATAGTCGCCAGGTGTTGTTCGATCACAACCTCCAAAGCCCCACCTAACCCCGATCCAGTTGCTTCGCCAGCTTCGATGGACCAGGTTGCCAGCCGGCTGACCATGGTGCGAGCCACCGCTTCGCGTAGTGACTTCTCAATAAATCTCCAGCCAAACACTACCCGACCGCTGACCACGATGCGCGGGATGCCCAGCCCAGTGATGATATTCCCAATTCCGATGCCCAGATATTCCCCGATTCGCTCGAGAGTGACCTGCGCCCGAGTCTGTCCGGCTTCGGCTCGCGCTACGATATCTACAAAACGCAGCTGCGTTCGACCTCCGGCCTGAAGGCGATCGCCGGCGTAGAGACTGGCAGCGCTGGCGGCCGAGGCGTAGCGCTCCCAACAGCCGCGGTTACCGCAGGCGCAGGGTTTGCCGCCAGCCACGATAGTCATGTGGCCAAACTCGCCGGGAAAGCCGCTGGCTGTCCTCGTTCCCTGGTAGACTTCGCCGCCGATTACCATGCCAACCCCAATGCCGGTGCCTACGCGAACCAGGACAAAATCGTTTAGCTCGCCAGACTTACTGTTTCGCAATAGCCTCCGGCGCTCGTACATTGTCGCGGCCGTGGCGTCATTTTCAACCACCACGGGAACCTCGCGATACAGGGTCGGGAGACGAGACGAATCAGTAATTTTGAGGGCGTTCGCGACCGCTACATTGCGCCATCCGAGATGAGGCGCAAACAGAAGATGAGTCCGCGCCGAATTGGTGGGACCGGGAACGCTGACGCCAATTGCGGAAAGCCTACGATCCGAGAGTGAACCGCGCAGCTTCTCGACACTCGCGCGTAATTGCGAGAGCGCCACGTCGGGATCCCTGGGAGTGTCGAACGATTCCTCGGCCAACATTTCCCCATTGACCAAAGCGGCCCCAACCTGACTGCGACGAACGCCGATATTGACGCCGATAAAAAAAGTGCTCTCTTCGCGAAACGACAGCCCCACCGGAGGTCTGCCAACTCGAGCTCTCACCTGCTCCGGCTCCGCTTCGCGCAATAGGCCGGAAGCAAGGAGGGGCTTCACCATCTCGGTGATCGTGCTGCGGTGCACTTCCAGTCGGCGCGCCAGATCGGCCCTCGAAATAGGTTGCGCTGCGCGCACTATCCTTAGCATCGCCCGGGTCGTTTCGTCTGATGCCCCCGAGATTGACTTAAGTCTGGAGTCTTTTGCCATTGGGTGAACCAAAACTGCGGTACCTCGAGCTCCGGATATGACAGACTCTGTGGCGATTTTGTCGGATGTAGCACTTAGCGCCGGCACTTTGGAGTGCGGAACGATCTTTTGCAGGGCCAGTAGGCGGCCAATCGGATTAGGGACGAAATTGAGTTGAGTAATTGCGTTCTGCACCCGAGCGGTAGCGGCTGGGCTGACGCGTTTGGTTTGGTTGATGACATGTGAAACCGTGGCCGTTGAAACACCGGCAATTCGAGCAACGTCATTTAGAGTCGGCATAAAAGTTCCTTGATCATTTAAAGTCGATAAAAGTCCCCTGGCAGCAAACACTGTGGGGTTCGTATGTTAAGTCGCAGTTACCCAAGCGTGAATACTGTCCTAACGGTGAAAACACTTGGGCGCTCAAAGCATTTGTTCGCTGACAAACAAAGCAACTGGCAAGCCAGATCGTCTGATTTCAACCAGGGGGCCCACGGCATGACCCTGTTCCTGAGTCATCGCGATGGTCTGTTCGGGCCGGACGCCGTTATTAATGCAGCCCCGTTGTTCAGTGCCTGGTGCACGGACAACAACTTCCTGGCGGTCCATGCGGGCGAAGAGCTCTCCGTGATTGAGATCGATGGCAGTCGCACAACGGCCGAGGTGGCTGCGCAAACCGCTGGCTATCGCACGCCGGCCTATAGCGACGACGCGGAAATCC
>JANNJZ010000341.1:0-20673 GCA_031396065.1 Pyrinomonadaceae bacterium
ATTTGATGGGCAGCTCGCAGGTGGAAGCGCGTGGTATCAGCACAACTTCGGACGTCACCGTAGCCGACTGTGTTGTACATGTTCACGCTGTAATTCTGCTCAATGCCGTCCATCGGAAGGCCATGCGTCCACTCCCACAATAGCAATGCGCGTTTACAACGCGCGTAGTAGTCGAAAAAATCGCGCGCGTTGCGTTGCAACATCTCAACAATTCTCGAACCATATTTCTGAGCAGCATTCCTCGGCCAGCCCGACTCGGATGGTGCAAGTCCTTTTCCGGCCTTCGTCCGGGTCTTCATCAGTGGTACATACACGTCATCCAACTCAGGAAGTCCTTGAATTAAGGCCATCATCTGTTCGATGGTAAGCTCACTACCTTGGACCCCACGGAGCAATACAATCAGTCTCATCACCGAATTAAAAGTTAGTGACGAACGCCCGCACACCTGCCCGAGGAGACTCAATTGCACGTGATGTCCTTCCTCCTCAATTAGGCCCAGTCTAATCATTTCTTGAAACAAGTTAGTAAGCCGCTCTTCCATATCGGCTTTCCAGTCCGGATGGCCTCTCACTGCCAGGTAACCGCCGTATGTGTTTAAGAGCAGGCGGATCGTGTCTTGTCGTTCGATACGTCCTACCTGCGCGAGCAGTCTGAGCACCCAGGTCTCCACCTTCTGCGGATCAAACGACGAGGTTAGTGCGTCGAGACTGCCCTCCACATACCGCCGAAATAAAGTTTCCCGCTGATAGCCGTTGTCGGCCAAAATTATCGACTGACCCTTTTCATTAAACCCGAGTCGTCCCGCTCGCCCTGCCATATTTTTGTATTCAGCTACGGTGAAAGAACGACCGTCCTCTCCTACAAACTCCTGTTCCGCCAGAATTACAGTTGAAGCTGGCGTGTTTATTCCAGCCGCCACCGTGGTAGTTGCCGCTAGCACCTTGACGTTTCCGTTCGGGTTCCGGAAAGCTCGTTCAACAACTTCCTTCTCCTCCGGAAAAAGGTTCGTGTTATGAAATGCAGTCCCACCGGCTAGGCAACGCCGGAGCCGAGCCGAGGAGTGGGATAAATCGTGCGCAGGCAGTGCCGCCAAGGCTTCATCAGCGGGAGGAAGCCCAAGCTCATCTGCCAGGTAAGCCGCGCAACCCTCCGCAGGACCACGACGATTGCGAAAAATAATGACCTGTTCTCTTGCGTTTTGTTGAATTAACGCTTTCACCAGCGGGACGATCACATCTTGTGAGCCTGGCTTATCTTTCCGTTGTCGAACCGCTCCCGCCGGTAACAACTGCTTTGTTTTTACAGCGCCGGCCGTGTCTAGGTATTGAAGCGTGCCGCTTCTATCAAGCACTCCCTCGACCAGTGGCACTGGTCGCTGATCAGTCACGAGACTTTTGCACCGAAGCCAGTCGTCAAAGTTATTGATATTTCCAATCACTGCAGATAAAGCGATGAGCTGAGGCGAAATGCCTTTCTCGCGTGCTGCCAGTAAATACGTCATTAACAGTTCTACAGTGATCCCTCGTCGTGGATCTGCGATAAATTGCGCCTCGTCAACCACCACCAAACCAAGCTGATTCAGCACCGACGGATTGCTCACCGCCAAGCCTAAAAACATCTCGTAGGTTAGTAAGGCCAAGTCATACTTCCCGCGGACGAAGGCATTCGCAGCGTCGACACGATCGCCCGTGCACCGGATTACGCGTACTCCCAGTCTTTGACCGTACATCAGTGAAAACTGATCATATTTCTCGTTAACCAATGCCTTATAAGGGAGCAGGAAAATAGCTTTACGTCCGTCTACTACCGCACGGAGACCAGCCATTTCTCCGATAAAGGTTTTCCCTGAACTCGTGGGAGCGACAACGAGTAGAGATTGGCCATCGAGTATCCGGTAATTATTAACAGCTTCAAGTTGAAGTTCGTTTAGTCCTCCCTTAAACCAAGAACTCCATTCACTAAGAACATCCGCGGGCAAGCCGAATGCAACCAACTCTTCGACCGCGCTGCCGATTCGAATCCCACGGAACTCTGGAAATACCGAAAAGTAATTCTGACCCGCCCGTAATGGCGGGATCGTCAGGCCGCCTTCGACGTAGCCGAACACCACCGGCGTCTGTGCGACACCCATTCTCTCGGCCTCCGCCCTCACCCGAGCCATTACTTCGTCCAAAATCCCTGCAAGACTAATCGTGGTTTCAGCTTTCTGAAACGCATCCAACAGCGCCCAGGTAAGCAGTCCATGCCGAAGTGTGGGATTCTCATAGGCAACCTCGTTGACGTTCGCAGCGGAGATCAAAATGCGACCCCTGCCGCCAAGCTCCTTCAAAGGAAATACAGGGTCGCGAGAAATAGGACTCGTTTCCAGTACGCGCGCCGGCGCCCCTCCGCTGAAGCAACAGTCGAGAATCAACAGCACCGCCCTAGCTTTCGACGACTTGAAGCGAACAGCTATCTCTTCCATTGAAATGGTGGTCTGAGCCAAGTCATCGATCGCTGTATCGTGAGTAACAATCCGATGATCGTGAGTACCATGCCCAGAGAACGAGAGGACGACAGTGTCGTCGGGCCCGGCGGCACCTAACGTCGCATCCAGAGCTCGACGGATTGCGGCCGTGGTCGCCTTGCTGTCAATGAGTAACTTCGCTTCAATCCCTGGAATTGTGTCGCAAAAAAGTGCCCAAACCGCCTTGGCATCTCGGGCCGCGCCGGTTAGATCGCGTATTTCTGCATCCCGATGTTTATCAATCCCAATAAAACTTGCACGTAGCATTGCAATAACCAGTCCTTAATGCTTCTTATCTACCGGAAGGTGCGGATCATTTCCATAGCTGTCCTTGTCGCGAATTTTGTTCTTCCGATCATGGATCACCACCTCGGATTTGTTGGCCTTCGCCAATGGGGTCGCTGCCTTGATCGCCGCACCTTGCGTCTTATGAAGACTGGAAGCGCGCTTATCGCCTTCGCCTTTAACCGCCCAGGATTTGTCTCGTCTATGAGTCACATGAATATTTTTCTTGGTCATGATTTCTCCTCTAGTCCTCTAAGTAACTGAGTAGTTCCGAACCCTTTTTCAAAACCCGCGAGATTATTCCCTGTACCTGAAAATCCCGGTCCAGAATAATGGGCCTATGTTTTGGGTTATTAGATTCGGGCTTTAACAAGAAATAATCCTCACCCTGAACAAGCCGTTTGACGGTGGCTTCGCCGTCAATCAAAGCCACCACAACGTCCCCCGAACGAGCAGTCGATTGTTGCCGCACCAGCAGGAGGTCCCCCGTTTCGATACGTTGCTCATTCACTAGGGCTTTGTTCATCGAATCACCGCGAACCCGAAGTAGAAAAAAGTTTGCCCTCGCGGGCTTGAGATATTCTTTGGGCAGCCTTACCCATCCTTCGATGTTCTGTTCTGCCACCATCAATGGACCAGCCGGCGCCTCTCCTACCAAGGGAACACTCGACGTTTGCGCATCCTGGCTACTCGTTTTCACCAGCCTCATACCTCGCGCCCCCGACCAACGCTCAATTTCTCCGTCGTCCTCGAGCCAACGTAAATAGCGTAGTACGGTTCGCGTCGAGCCCACTTTGAGCACATTTCGCAGCTCAGCAACTGTCGGCGGTAAACCCTCATGCAAGATCCAGCGACGAATCGCCGAAAGCACTTGCTCTTTACTCAGAGCTTTTTCTCTCATCTGGTTGTGTCGCTCATAAAGTCACCTCTGTTTCCCTTGTATTTTAAGCCAGTTTTCCTCGACGTCAAGGTCGCCAGTGTTTTTTCTTCACTAACCTGCCGCAAGGGGTAGTATATGAAGCCTCGGAAATATCAATCTGGAGTAGATCGATGGAATGGCAATATCGAGCGATCAAACTTAAAGGTAGAGGCGCTTTCGGCGATGTCTATGAGGTCGAAGACCTGATTTGCCGCAGAACTGTAGCGAAAAAGGTACTCCGGGTTCGTAATGCAGAAACTCTCAAGCGGTTCAAGCGCGACGACGCTATGCTACGGAAGTATGACTCTAGCCCGTACTTTGTCGATTTGTACAAGAGCGACCTTGATGTCCCACATCCCTACCTAATTCTTGAGTATGCTCCTCTAGGCTCGCTGCAATCATATGTAGGGAAGCTTACCGACTGGAAACGAGGCGCGTCGCTGGCTTCGTGATATCAGTCACGGACTTGAGGAAATGCACGTCAATGGGGACATGCACAGGGATATTAAACCCGGGAACCTACTTCTCTTTGAGCATGATCGCGAAATTGTGAAATTCACAGATTTTGGCTATGGCCTCAAAGCTGATACCAGCGGATCATTAACAAACTCCGTTTTTGGGACCATTGGTTATGCCGACCCAAAAGCCATACAAGGCGGAGTCTATTTTCCGGAAGCTGATATATACGCCGTTGGCCGAACAATGACCGCGCTGTTTACCGGTAGTCCGCAACCATCCCTTTTTGCCTCTCTGCCTGGACCAACAGAGTTCCGCAGCCTAGTCACCCGGATGATGAGTCCTATCATCGAGAATCGGCCGAACCCTGGCGAGATTTATCAAACCCTCGACAGGTTACTCGCTGCCGCGGCGCAGCCGGTTCTGCCATTGCCAACCATCAGCTCGGGCATTCTAGCAAAGCTCGGAGTTGCCGCAATCGCAGCCTTCCTTTTGTGGAACTCCAATGACTGGGACGAGAACGTGGGGCGATACAGAAACACTAAAGGACAATTTACTTCCGATTGGCTGTAAGGGGGACCATGACCGCCAGAAAAATTCGGAAAGACTCGACTGTAAAGGCAGCAGAAGGGAGATTAGGTCTCAAGAACGCAATACGAAATCCGGATGGGTCCAATGCTCGCAGCGACAAGCTCATCGGCACTCTGAGAAAACAGCAGGCCGCACAAGGGCAGCGAAAAAAGAAGTAGGCGTGACAATCACTCGCGATTCGAGTCTTACAAAATGAATTTCATTGCGCTTACGAGACAAATTGAGCGATGTATCTCGAGATTGAGCGTTCAGTACCGTCTCGCGCCTGCCTCCGTTCTCACCGAATACGATCTTAAGTCGCAACTCCATCAGCTTCTGAATTCCTTGCCCGTATGCCGCAGACCTAGCGCGACGCGTCAGCAAGCAGGACCACGGGTCGCCGCCCACAGTGACCTCTCATGGTTTGACGAAGGCGGCCGGCTCAGAATCAGACCTGATATCACAATACTCGAGCCCGAACATCTCCAATTACCAGACTGGACCTCATGTCGCGTTCTTGATTCGTTTTCCGGCTCTGGCTCCGCGTTTCGTTAGAGGCAGCGCTCGCCACTCGCGTATCGCCGCTATTCCACCAACCAAAACAACTCCCTTCAGCCCAATAAATAACGGCACACTGCTTGCTCTAACTTTCTTCGGCAAACGACCACACAACACGAAAAAGCAAAGCAACCCCAGTCATAATCAAGCATACAACACGCAAATATCTAAACCTACATCGTTTCCCCACCTTATGACACTCGGCAACTCCACCACTACGCCCCACGTCGTCTCGCTCGCACTAACCGACGAGTACCCGCTTGACCTCGATTCCCTGGATCTGGTGTCAGCGATCACTAACACCTCTGACGACGATGCCAGCCAAACCAAAAAATATCCTGTCTGGTTTCAACATCTCATTCGCCACCTCCGTAACTACCGCCGATGGCGGCTTATTATCAAATCCGATAACACTATCGATCTCGAATACCTGGCAGCCCTCGCGCTGCAAGCCCAACAACGCGCCCGCCCCTACTCACCGGCGCCGCAACTCAACCTTTTCCCCGACGCCGCGATCGCCACAGACCAGGACCAACCACTTACCCATGAGGCAACACCAGTGACAGCCAATTCCGCGCTCGGCGAACAACACACCACCTCGCCAGCCTTCACCGTCATCACCGGAGTTAACCGCGGTGCCAGCGCAAACGCCATCACCCTGCCCACCGACATACTCACCATCGAACCCGGCGAACAGCTCCACGAATTCCTCCGTCGCGTCGCCGATGCCGCCGTCACCGCCACCATCGATGCCTACGGCTCCCAGGAAGCTGCCTTTGCCCGTCTCGGCAGTAAAGCCCCGACCTACAGCGCAGCCCCAGCCAAACCGGTACTCACGCTTGCACCCACACTCGCCGCATCCAAAATACGAGCTCACAAAGCCCGCCCCTAATCTTTCCCTTGCTTATGGCCGGAACGCTCCACCCGCAACTAACACAAAGAGCCTCACGCTGGATTTCCAAGCGCTGTACCGGCGCCGGGTTCAATCACGCAACAGAAGTTTTCCTGGGCCCAAACTACGTCGCCGATGCCGTCGTTATCGCTTCGCTCCAACACCGCTTCTGGCTCGCCGCCGGCGGCGGCGAACAACATTCACTCCCCGAACGCCTGGTTATCGTTTTTGAAACCAAAGTCAGCCGCACTGACTTTCTCGCGACCTTCAACAGCGCGCGGACCGGGAACCGCCGATTCCCGATCGGCAACCTCCACTACATCATCACCCCGCCAGCACTCCATTCACTCGATCACCTGCCGCCATGGTGGGGCCTCCTCCAACAATCTTACCGAGGCCTCCAGGAGATTCGCCCCGCCCAACTCTGCCCGATCGACGAACACCAGCTCCACCACGCCGCCTTTCGTGTCCTACTCGCCAGTCAGCCAGTCGCAATCCACCGCGACTCATTCAGTCACGATCCGGAACTGCCCGCCTACTCGCCTGGGAATAATCACTGCCACTGAACCGACAAATACCAAAAGAAAAAAGGAACGGCCAACAGTTCCACACCTCTGACATCCAAAACCAAATTTCTACTCAAAGCTAATGCAACTCACGAATGGATAAAACTCTTGAAACGCAAAGACTGACTCATAAAGCCATCACCCTTACTGCGGCCACCTGGCTCAGAAGAAAATGCATCGAGCGTTGTCCCGTTGTTTTCTCAGATCTCGTTCTCTATCAACAGAAACGCCTGACGTTATTGGCTTCAACCATCAACACACTGTTTTGATCGAAGTCAAAACCTTGCGCAGCGACTTTCTTGCGGATAAGAAAAAGATTTTTCGTCTGTATCCCGAGCAAGGCATGGGCAGCTTTCGCCTCTATCTTTGCCCTGCCGGCATCATTAACCCAGACGACGTGCCCGACAAATGGGGACTGCTTTGGATAGACCAGCGAGGACAAATTCAAACAGTCAAACAAATTTTCAAAGGCAACATCAACAGCCACAACCCAAACCGCTTTCTGGAAAAGAACGAACATCACGAGCGAGCAATATTGTATTCAGCTCTACGACGCATCGTCCAGAAACAAGCACAATTGATCACCAACAGTTAACACCACAACCAATGAATAGCATCCTCTCCTACCCCGAACGTGGCCCATTCGGACGCGCTGACTACCGCGGCAACTGCAGCGGCTACATAGTGCGCGACCTCATTGCTCAATACACCGACCAGACAAAGCAAGTTCTCGTTGTCGATCCCATGCAAGGCAGCGGCACCAGTCACGACGTCTGCCAATTCCTAAACACACAAGGCCACACAATTGAATACACCGGGCTGGACCTGAACACCGGTTTCAATATTCTCAAAAACGAAATACGCCCTAAACTCACCCGACCCGCCGACCTGGTATTCATCCACCCGCCCTATCACAACATGCTCCGATACTCGGGCACCGTTTGGGGATCGCAACGACTTCCCGACGACCTCTCCCACTGCCAGTCATACCCCGACTTCTTATCGAAACTCCAACTCGCCTTACAGAATGCTTACCGAGCCCTGCGCCCCGGCGCCTACTACTGCCTGCTCATCGGCGACCTCCGCAAAAACGGCGACTACTTCCACATCTCCTCCGATATCAGACAGCTCGCACCAGGCCAACTCACCGACGTCATCATCAAGCGACAACACAACTGTGTTTCCGACCAAACCACCTACGATAAGCAGAAGCTAATCCGCATAGCCCACGAATATATTCTCACCTTCAGAAAACTCCAGAACGATAACGGCGCTCCACTCGACGCAACCCTCACCACCAGCTCGCGACTGCAAGTTCTCAGTAACGCAAACTGGACCTCCCTCACCGTCACCGTCCTGGAAAAGCTCGGAGGCCGCGCTACTCTCGAGCAGCTCTGCAACGCGATTGAACGCACCGAATCCGCCGGCAGCCGACGACCGAACTGGACCACAAAAATGCTCGCCTGCCTCAACCGCCACGCAACCCTTCACGACGGCTTCTGGATCATGAAATCCAACTGACTGAACACTGAACACGACAATCCAGAACAACAAAAACAACATCACCAAACCACTACCATCACATACACCTCACCTCGAACAACCGACACTCCCTCCCTTTTTTGGCTCCCCTTTCCGGCTTCCGAAAATAAAAAACACGTGCAGGACAGACCAAAAACAATCCACGCTCACCGTTTTCCAAACAACTGCGCGCAAAAAAGCAACCCCACCCCCACACCAAGCGATACCTCGGTCCAACTGATCCGCATAACAACCACCCCTCATGCACACAACTCAAACAACATGCCTCCACATCAATGCACCAACTCGTGACCTAACAAGGAAAAACACAAGCGCAAATCATCACTCGCCAAGCCATGTTTGCACTATGAAAATCACTCGAAATAAATCGCGAAAAGAGTACCAGGAGCCGCCAAAACTTATGCTAGTATCGCGCTCTTTCGCTAAGAGCCTTCTAACTAAGCGTGGACCGGCTATGCAGGTTGAAGCACGAATTAATCCGCCGCACAAAGCCCTATCACCGCAGCCCCGAGTGATCTTTGATCTGCGCTACCAAAGTGAGATCGTCAAGATCGATCGTGAAATACGAAGTCTCATCCAACGGTCCACCAGGTTCGCCAACCGCATCAGGGAAATCAACAGTCTCGTTATCAAACCCGCGATGGACCATAACGAAACTCAGCCGGCTTGGCTGGTGAAATTCCTAGTCGCTCGCGCATCCAAGTACGTCCACCAAACAACCGCCGAAGTACACGAGATCCGAAAACGAATCGCCATTCTCGCTAAACGCCGGATTGGCCTGGTACGCCTCGAGCGCAAGCTACACACCGCATTACAGCGCCCTATCATCAAAAGGTCTTACATTGACCCCGAGGTACTTGCGCACCCAACAATAGCTGAGCGCACTCTTAGATGGGCGTTCTACCGTCTACAACCCATGAAAGCCACTTGTTTTTATTTATGGTTGTTAGATACGGAACAGACGGAGGAACAAATACTTGCAGCTTTACATCGTGGTGGCTGCAGCTTGAATATCTATCTCGAAGCTTTTGACCCTGACCACCCGCAAACTCCTGAAACACTACGGCAATTCCAGCAACTACTTAAAGCTTCACGATTGTTTCGCCGAACTAATCAAGGCTGGACTCCGAAAGCCGATCACCACGACCCGAATTTCCAAAAATGGCTGACCAGTAGTTCCTACCTTAATCAGTTAGCGTCAGTACGGACCCAATCCATAAACCTCGCCCGCCTTCAGGCCTATGAAAAGAGACGTAAAAAGAGATACCAACGCGCTGCAACCATTCAAACAAACACCAAGGGACGGCCTCAGCGCATATTCCACCGCCAACACGGCCAGATAATTACATCTCTCTTAGCCCGCGGCGCCTCCATCGATACCATTGCCGTGTTGCTTTATGCTCACCGCAATACAATCTACCGTCAGGCCGCCCGCGAACCACACATCCAGAACGCCCTAACCAACAGTAAGAAGAAACGCGGCCCAGGAAACCAGTCGCTATCTCTACCTCACGAGCAAACTCCTGCAACCTCTGCGATTGTGAAATCGCCGGGCCGTCCAGCTAAACGAATCGAGCCCCAGATAGTTGAGGAGTTAATAGCGAAGGGTTTTAGTATTCCTAAAGTTGCAGTCACACTCCACATAAGCAGAGGCACCATCAACCGCAACGCCCAAAGCAATGCCGACCTAAAGATCGCCATAGCCGCCGGTCGAGCTCGCTACCGCCAAAGCCGGGGACTGCCGCCCAAAGAACCAAAACAACCAGAACCGGCCACATCAGCCTATTGCCCTAACTTCCAAATCACACAAGGTCCCGGACGGCCGTGCAACGAACTCAACCATCAAATAATCGAAAACCTCCTGGCCCACGGTCTTAGCTTGGCAAAAACAGCCAGAGTTCTCCGCACGAGCCGCGGCACTATTTACAGACAAGCTGAAACAAATATTGAAATCCAAAATGCCTTAAAGAACGGCCGCGATCGCTACCGGCATCGACGCCGCGAGCGAAAACTTAATCCCGCCCCTAAGCTCATACTCATCTATTCAGATCGCATAACTCGACGCCCTAGAAGCATCATTCGCAACTGCTGTAAGCAATCCTTCACCCTGGAACAACTCCAAGTCCATCGAGCAAATGATTGCCTCAAAGTACAGCGAAGCAAAACTTTGCAACGGCTACTACATTCTGACTTGTCCTTTAAAGAAATTGCTGCGCGGCTCAACCTTACCCCGACACGAATTAGACAACTCGCACAGGCCTCGAATATATCAGCATTCGAACGACGATTGGCCATCATCGCTCACAAAACAGAGTCATTTCCTTTTACCAAATCCGTCTCCCAGAAATCCGTCGACCGACTAGACCGCTTCACCGCAATACTCGATAAGAAACAACTGGCATATGAATTCATCAAAACCACAAACGGACTTCGTTGCTCCACTGTCCTAATGGTGCAAAATAGACGAACCATTTTGCGCACTACCAATATCAACCCATCCAATCCAGGTAAATACATAACGCTCGGACCAACAACCAACACACCGCCCGTCGATGTTATTGCCTATGAACTACCCGATCACCGATGGCTCTTGATGCCCTGGGCCAGGAGGAACCTCAGACAAACCACATTCGCCGATCACCGACCATCCACCCGACGCACCATCGCCGGCTCCCCGGAACATCGCCACGACTACCTATACATGATTGAAAACTGGACCCCGTTTACTGAAAATAAAAAAAGCGCAAACCCTTCCTTAACCGCACACCAAATATCCGCTGCTTAGCCGGCCCCTCTCCGACCACAAAAGGTCGAAAACTCTATGCAAGTTTTCTTGCAGGAACTCCTGCCAATAGAGTAATATGCGCCCCCGCTCTAATTTACGGGCGTTTTCGACCTCCACTATTGTCAGAGCTGTAACAATTTTTGCTGGATCGCATAAGAGACTGAAGATGAATAAATCTCCAGAACCCTTTCCAGTCCCAGCGCATGGGCGTAACATACTCCTCGCGCCAGCGCTAAGTGACAAACATTCCTGCCCCTATCTAAACTCGTTTCCCAAACTACTAAGACAAAGCCGCTGACCACCGAGCGACCAAAGAATGTGCGGCGCTCCTAAAACGATTCATCGGGAAGCCGCCAGCACAAAACGTTACGCCCATGAACACCACCACCGAGTCTTCCCGCCAAGAAGTTTTGTTTATCGAGGCCTCCGACCTCCTGCTTGGCCTGCTCGTCCCACTGATTGAAAAAATCGGCTGCCGTGTCACCCAGGCCCGCGATCTGAACAGCGCCCAAGCCATCATCCGAGAACATAAACCAATTGACCTGGTGCTACTTGGCGAAGTTACCGGCCGCTCCCTAAAAACCCGATCGCAATCCGCGGAGCTAACACTGCTCCAGCAACTCCGGGAAAGTCCGGAATATCAAACCATACCGATTATCACTTTCACGTCATCAAACGATCCGGCAACAAACATGCAAGACGCCGGCGCCACTGCTCAGCTCACAAAACCAGTAGGTGCGGACGACGTCGAAGCACTACTTCGTTTTTATCTCGACCAACCGCAGCAGCAGGAACAACCTCACCAGCAGCACCATCGGCGACGAACCTCCTAATCCACTCAGGCCGAATGGCCATGCACTCCACTGGGGATTGAACACGCTCCCCGAAAAACGTTCTCCGAATCACACGATCCCTTTTCTCTAGTAAGTGCTTACGGCATTGCCATGCCTGCCGCACCACAGCGGACAGCTACGTCCTAACGGCCGCGACTTCCCGCGGCCAACGCAGCAGCATAATTACGCCTGACTTAAGACTAAGTTATGCCGTTATGCCACCAACCCATCCCACACTAAACCCAACCCGCTTCAATTCACTCAAACTAAAAATTGGAGCAGGAGAGCGCCGCAATGTAACCCTCGCGAGGAGCACGAGGAACACATGGTAGGAAAGAAGAACTTACCTCATGAACCGCTATCGACTCATCCACCAGAACGCCTTACAGCATTTCGTTCTCATCCTTAGCTTGCTCCTGTCTTTCCAACCCGCTTATGCAACCCGGAACACACACAAGAAGGCCGCCAAACAAAAGCCAGCAATCACGCAACCACTACTCACAGATCCAACCAACACCCTGGAAGTAATCCGAATCTTTGGTTCGCTACCATCCCCTCAATTTATAGCCCTGGCTTGCTTCCGAGCTGCCGCCACCCACACCCATTAACGACATCACCTTTGCGCGCGCCGCTCAACAAGCCCAAATCAATACTGTCAACGACTCAACGACCCTGAAGTCTGCCAACGCTTGCAACAGCAAGCCCGCCTCATGCTCAAACTCCGTGATTCGACAGATCAACCTGAAACAATCACCAGTAACCCAAATCAAAATCACTCAAGCAAAAACCAGCGGCCCGCATCTCTTGCAGTGAAACCAAATCGATCAAAACCCGTCATGCCCGCCAAAGGCCGGCCACCGCTTACGAAAGAATTCCTGCGCTACCTAAAACTCGAAAGAGACCTATCTGACAATACCCTCACCAGCTACGCTAAGGACCTCGCCCGTCTCACACACCACGCCTACCAGGCCAGCAAGCCCATACAAGCTCTTCGCGCCGGCGATCTCCGGAACTTCATTGCGCAGTTATCACGCGACGGCCTCGCACCCGCAACCGTACGCCGCATCGCCAGCGCGGTCCGCGGCTTCTATATGTTTCTCGCCCTCGATGGCCATATCGACGATCCACCAACCGACGACCTCGATACACCACCACCGGTTTCGTATCTACCAAGATTTTTAACCGAACCCGAAGTTCAACTACTACTCGCCACGCCAAATCTGACTACTTCGTATGGGCTGCGTGACCATGCGATCATCGAGCTAATGTACGCCGCAGGACTGCGCGCCTCCGAGGTGATCACACTGCGACAACGAAACGTCGATCTGCAAAACGGACTCGTCACATGTTTTGGTAAAGGAAGGAAGGAACGAACAATCCCGATCGGCAAAAGCGCAATCACCGCCCTGAAGAACTATATCGCCACCAAACGACTACCACGCGCTCACAATCGCCATCTGTTTCTACATCAGGAACAACCACTCACCCGCCAGTTTCTCTGGACCATCATCAATCACTACGCCACGATCGCTAACCTCAAAGACATTTCCCCGCACACGCTGCGACATAGCTTCGCCACTCACCTACTGGACCACGGCGCCGAAACCCGAGACGTCCAGGCACTACTCGGCCATGCTCACCTGGCCACGACCGCGATCTACCTGCATTGTAGCCGTGCTCACCTACGCCAAAGCTACGACGCGCATCATCCACGAGCTGCTGCTACTTCCGCCACAACATGAGAGTCCGCATCAATGGAAACGGCTGGGCCGATTTCGGAGCTATTCGCTACAAGGTCGAATGGGAAACCGTAAAGCCCGAGGCCCAATACAACGCAGAGTTTGACTACGACGAAGACGTCACCGCTCACTGCCGTTACTTTAAAGAACTTGAATACAGCCTCGCGCAGGCCTTCGCTCGACATGTCCTCGGCCACGAAAACCCTTTTTGCCACTTAGTAACCATCACCAAACAAACCGTGACCTGGTTCGTCAAAGAAGACCGAGTTGCACATTGGCAGGACACCAGCGATCCGGAATACATCGACTCTCCTACCGCTCAGAAACCAAGCGGCGAATAAATCAAGAAATACTCTGCGCTTTCACTACCAACTCTCATGCAAACAAGCAGCCCACTTCCAATCATTCCCCTCTCGCGCAATAGCCGCATCGACTCAACTCACCTCGAACTGGTCCGCGACCACTTACACGGAAACCCGCTGGCAATCGAATACCTTGGCAGTATGCTTCGATACGCCAACACACTACTCCGCGCCTCCGAAAGACATTGCCGTTCACCCTATGATCAACCCCGCGCCGAAGTCATCTACGGCAATACCACATTCCTCTTCTCAAGGATGAACGCGAGCACGAAGGGCAACTAACAATGTCCTATACACAACCAATCGTTTACGCCCGGCACGAACCCACCGACGATAGCGTCGCAATTCAACATCTCGACGCCAAGACGCTCGCCATGTGTAAAGACGTCATCATCTATCACGACCGAAAGTGCCGCCGCTTCTACGCCAACTTCCCCTGGTTCCATAACCGATCAAAACCCACTCGCCGGAATCGCTACGTCACCATCAATTGCTTCCGCTACCGACTCGTTTGGCTTTAGTCCAAAAGATTCGCCAACCCTGTACCCGCACCGGCCCGCCACGGCAACCCACTTTCCAACCAGTAACAAATACAAGCGGAGACCAACAACACGGACGAAACAGCGATCACTGCCGCCATGCCGAAGACAAACCAGATGAGATACATCACCGTGGAGATCTACAAATGCAACGGCAGTGCGAGCCCTCTCAATAGCATTAGCTCCCGCTTTGACAGAGTAGCGCTGGCTTGCCCAGACGGTCCGCTAGAAGAATCTGACATTGCCGGCATCCCTTTAATCAAACTCGTACGACGTCAAGTTGCTGGCCGCGAATACGTCCACGCAGAACCCGAAGGCAACACGCGACACGCCATGTATGGCGGCCGCATCCTCGACACTTCTGACTCCCGCTTCCACGAAACCACCGGCGTCATGTACCCGATCAAGTTGCACGATCGCTTCGAGAGCGCTCCGATTAGTGCCGAGGCTCAAGAACTCTTACGGCCGGAATACGAAGCCACACTCGCCTTCATCCAGGAAACCGACGCCAAATTGAATAGAGCCAATAATGGATAGAAATCAAACCGAAGAGTTGAAGCAGGCAATCATCAAACGTGCCCGCGAGTTAGGCATGGACGCGAACAGTCGTGACACCTGCTCGCCCGGAATTAAAGCCTTGGCACAGATGTACCAGATCGCGGTGCGCTATCCACACTTGCTACTAACCTTTGCCGACGATCTACTCGTCCATGATTTCAGACTGTTAAGTTCCCCGGACGCGCCCGAAAGATTTGTCTGGAGCATCAGACCAAGCGGCACAAACATCTTCTACCCTGGGCCTGGAATGGGCACAGAATTCCTCTTCCACATGAGAACGCAAACCGGCAGCCTCGCCTATACCTTCGATACAGAAAAACTGGAGCGTGTTCATAATCTCGACTATGCCGCTCGGTTTCTAACCAACCAAGAAAACGCATTGGCCGCATAACTCGATCCAACCAATTCAAGGACCAAAAGCAAAATGCCCGATCAACCAAAATCCGTTTCCGTTGCCGACTTGAAACAATGGAGTAGAGAGAACGCCAAGTTAGCGCTGGCCATCTGTGAGGCCCGAGCCTACGCCGAAATGACCACAGCTCGCGTAGCTGCCTACGTGCAACCAATCTTTGATAGCTTCCACTTCGTCTGTGAAGGCACCATGGCCGAACGCTTCGACGCATCGCCCCGTGACGGCGATACCGCGAAGTGGGTAGGCCGCAAAATCAACAGTCCGGAAGACGAAGAATTTACAATGCTCCACGGCCGCGAAGAATCAGAAGAAATACAAGCCAAGTTGCGCCGCTACTACGCCGCCCTTGAGGCCGAGCATCGCCGCCAAGGCTACCGAGGACTAAAACCCGGCCATTGCCCTGCACTGGAAGCTCAAAGCTTGCACACACAAGCCGAGAACGCTCTTATTGAGTCCGCGCACGACCTCTTCGCCATCGAGTTACACCAACTCTATGGAGACACCCGCAAGCGATATTTGGATATCCTGATGCGATCTTGCATCACCACCCTCACCGAAATGCAAGAGCAATGTGCTCGCGAAACTAAACACGCAACAACCGAAACCAGCCCAATTGATCCTAACCGTCTCCGTTGCGCTAATTGCTGCATAGACGTAGACAAAAAGGCAGCGTAAATGAGCCAACCCATCACCACAACACACGTCCGCGAAACCGTTGTCGACGAAGCCATCATCCGCGCAACCAGAGAATGCGTTTTTCTATTTGTCTACGAATACAAAGACACTCTCTTCGAGCGAACCATTTGGGCCGCATTAACCGAAGGCGAACAAGCTCCGGAAGACTCGCGACTTCTTTGCACCGTGAACCAGGACGGCCACGTCGACTGGAAAATTAATAACCTGATCCAAACTCCGATCGCAAGAACCACCCTACCGCGTCTATCCGAAATCAAACTCCCAATAGAAGAAGTTCAATTCAATAACGTCACAATCACCATCGCCTCCACCGAGCCGGCCGCAGCTTACGCTCTACTCTGCCAAACTCTAGCCAGCATCGGCTGTGAGTACACCACTGACACCTTTCAAACTCACGGAGCCTCCGGGCAATCCGAAGACCAAGACACCTCGATACTTTTCCCCAGCGACTCCACCGCAACCAAAGATCACCAGCTCACAACAACCACATAATCCACAACAACAATGCCCCAACCCCACGAACGTCAACCTTCACTATTCATTCCCATAACCACAATTGTTGAAAACCCCACGGATCTGTCTGCCTCCAACCACGTCCCAACAAACAACAATGAAGAACTCGCTCTCAACACGGTCACCACTCGCGAGGATCTCATCGCCCAAATCATCTCTGCCATGACCTCCGGCCACCGCTGGGAACGCCAACTTGTAGTCGGCGCCACCAACGACGAACTCGCCCGATCGTTTGGAACCTGCTTCGTTTACTCACATCGCTACACCGTCGCGTTCGACGTTGACCCTTCCCCTCACGCTATTTGCTCCGACCTCAATGACAACGAAATTCTGACCATTACAGCCCACGAGATCGCCACCACAGTAAGAGCAATCACGAACATTCCGGAAGCACCTGGCCAGGAAGAAACTGCCCGTTTAATCGCCATGCAATTGGAACGACAAAGGATTATTGCCAGAGACGAAATCTTTTACAGCGTCAAGAGCATCATCAAGGATACGGCCAGAAAAAAGGAACAGGGATTTACCCAACAGTTCGTCGATCTTCTTTTTACCGAAAATTGCCTGATCGAGGAGAACGAAGCCACGATCCTCTACACGATGACAACCATGCTCACACAACGGCAGTGGCGCACGGCCGACGCCATGAAAGCCGCCCTCGACATTGTCAGCCGCGCACAGATGACCTGGCGTATGGTCGAAAGCTACTGGAGAAACCTACCTGGTGACTGGTGGGAACCGTCGCACTACATACCCGCACCCACAACAACCGCAGCGTCATAAGGTAAACCAAACCGCTATGCGCCCAGACTCATCCTGCCGCATACAGGGCGTGCTACAACCTGACGCCCTCGCCCAAGTACGTCAACTACAAATACTCGATTTCATTCTGCTCGGTAACCTCCTGAGCGATCGCGCCCTCAAAGAAGTCCCTGGGATCGAACACATCCCCGTTCTCTATAGTCAACAGCCTTCTAACCAATGGCGCGCTCGATACCGCGAACTCGCTCAAGACGATGCCGCCCGCTTAACAAGAGAACTCGGAAGATACGTTCCACCTCGCTACATTGAACTTGGACCACGCGCCGACGCCATATCCGTCTACCACGAAGCAGTTCATGCAAGACGCGCAAAATTGGGACGCTCCATGACTCCAGCAGCCGCAGAACCCAGCGCCATACGAGCTGAGAAATTCGCTTCCGCACTCGAACGAAGCGCCACAGAGATCCAGTCCGCTTAAAAGCCACAAAAAACCATCGCGGCCACTAATAACGCAACAAACATTTATTCTCTTTACGGCACGCTCCTAATGATCACACTAGCCTTAATCGCTGAAATAAAAGACGCCGCTACCCTCGCCAACGCACGAGCCACACTCGACGGCTTCCGGGAGGCCGTGCAACCTTCCACGGAGTACGGCATTGTTTTCTACGAACCACCCTCAAATTCCCTCCAACCAGTCATCATCAAACTCCATGAAGCAGAAGCCTCAATCCTCCACCAACCCCCAACCATAGCCGTTATTCTCATTGACCTCGACGAGTTAAGAGACACTTCAAACAGCAGTCTCGCCCTTGACCTCATTGACCAGGTCCGCGCAGCCGATCTACCAACGCAACAAACCGAAACGTTAGTCGCTGAAATAACCACCGCCGCTCAATACATCTGCGCGCGCTGCGATACACCGATACCGCTCGGCAAGGACGAGTCAACACCATCCGGCTCAATGCACGATGACTGCGCCCACGAGTACGAACAGGAAAACCCAGAAGATTTTTAGCCGCCCGCCATCCCAGAACTTCTCCAAAAACAACTCAAATGACACCTACAACAACAGAACAGTCTAAATGGACCTCCACCGCCGGCCCACTCCAAACTAAAGCCGTCAGGACAGCGTTAGGAGAATTGACCACCGAGCATAAGCAATTCATACAACTCGACGGCATCGTAGGCGGACCCGAACGCAGCTACAGCTACTGCTCGTTATTCAGCAAAACCAAGCGCGACGACGTCACCGCCGCGGAAACCATCATCGGCGAACAATTCAGCTACACTATCACCAGAGAGAACTACAAAGAGATCGTTGCCGCAGTCGCAGCCGCACTACCCGCGCTAAAAGCCAATCGCCCGATTGACGATAAACGCCGCTCCGCCGACGAAGAAAGTCAGCGCCTCCAGCAAGTAGAAAACGACCAGCGAGAACGCCACGCACAACAACAAGCCCATAACGCAGAAGTAGCCCGCATCGTCGAAAAACTTGAACGTCAATATCCCTGGGCCAAGACCAACGACCAGAGTACGAGTCGCCAGGCGCGCGCGGCCGCGAACCTCCGTAAGGAATTGGCGATTGCATTCCCCGAGACAAAATTCTCCGTACGCTCAGACTCGGCCAGCATGACCAACTCAGTAAACTACAGGTGGACCCTGGGCCCAACCGCCAAAGCCGTCAGCGCGATTGCCGATAAGTACGAATACGGTCGCTACGACGGAATGCAGGACCTTCAAACTAATGACAACAGCGCCTTCGGGGAAGCAGTTGAACAGATCCTGGGCCGTGCCAAGTACGTGAGTGGCAGCCGAGAGGTCGCTCCAGAAATACTCGATCAAATAGGACGCTTACTCTGCGAGGCCCAGCAGATAGAGTTCCGAGGCAACAACACACAACACCTCTTCGGCCAAGGCGACGGACGCTGCCTATCCGATCACATCTATGAACTACTAGCCCGAACATCCTTTCCAGCAAACGCCGAAATATCTGGAATTCTCTACGCAGAAGGCGGACTGGATGGGGCTACCAACGAATTCATCCAGAGTGGGTATCAATTAACTTTCACATCACAACAATTTTGCCCTGACCCGAGACACGACACTCCTTGTCCGCTACCCTGCGCAGCCTGCGCAGTTGACGGTTACGACACGCCAACACCTACCAGTATCACCATTACCGAAAACGAAGAACGGCAGGGCATTGAACTTCGCTTCCCCGGCAAACCTCCGCAGAACATTCTCGACCAGCTCCACGATCGCACAAACGGAACCTGGCGCTACCACCGCAGAGGAAAGTTTTGGTACGCAAAAGCATCGGACAACACACGCGACTTTGCACAACGCCTAATAGCCGCTTAAAGCCTCCCACCAAACAATGAAAACCGTAACACCAGCAGAGCTTGTCAACGCATACGACCAACTAAATCCTGGCGAGCATAACCACACTGACATTCCTGCTTATCTCGCTCGCACTGGCGGTCAAGGCGATCCGACCGGAGGACGCGCAGACGTTGAACGCATATTTAATAACTGGCTAAAACGCTACCTCGAAGAACCTGAGCTGGCCATATGCGTGGTAAAGACAGCCTGGGGAGGCAAAGTCACTACCGCGCTATTCAAAGCCCTTGGAATCAAGCAACCACGAACTAAACCCGCGATGCTACGCGCCCTCATGGAAATGAACGAGATCGTTGGCCAGTACTGTTTTCCAACCGGCCTGGTTTACGCCGATCGCACTCGTGACGATCCAAGAACACAAGACTACAAACGACTCGCTTACCTCAATTACGCAAGTCTGCAACTCGACATGGAACCTGACTGCAAAGGTGAACTCGCCGAATATGTCAGAAGTGAAGCAGCAAAGATTCAAGCCATGAAAGGCAAGCCCTTTTTCATAGCCGGCAACATGCAAGTCATACTCGGCGGCGAGGCCGTCTGCTAAACGAACTACTCAACCAACACCGAATAGCGCCATGAATACCATCAGAAAATACGCTCCAACCCGACTCGCCGTTTACTCATTTCAAAAGGAAAACGGCGGCCTGGCCGCGGCCCAAGAAATGTTTATTCAACTGTTAGCTGCAAGCTATCACCCAAGCCTCACCGCAACAACCAGCGTCAGTGGAATACAAACAGTTACCCTTATCGAATTACCTGCTAACGAACTTGAAGCC
>JANNJZ010000383.1:0-2233 GCA_031396065.1 Pyrinomonadaceae bacterium
GCGACTCGCCGACCAGTGGAGCACAGATTGTCGAACGAACTCCCTGCGATACGATTGAATCGACACCGGCAAACTCCTCATCTGAGGCGGCATCCTGAGAAAGCAGGGCTACTCGGTCCTTCATCACCTTTCGGGTTATGGTTCGGCCAATGGTCAGTCTGCGAGCGTGATTGTTGAGACTTTCATCCCGGGCGCGCATGGCGATGGGATTCAGTTTCACATCTTCCGGGTTTTCATTGCCGGTGCCTTCAGCCAGCAGGGCTACCACTCGATCGGCGGGCGTGGAGCGAAAGATAATGTCGGTGGCTTTCGCGAAAATAGCGTCAAGGTCAAACACTGATCCTAACGTTTTGCTCATCTCGTAAAGCGCGGTAAGTATGTTCGCCTTACGTTGCAGCGCTTCGAGAACTTTGTCCCGCGATGGTGATGTCGCCACCGTCTCGGTTTGCTTTGAATGGAGCACCGTCGACATCACGTCGTTCGCAGAGATTAACAGTTGGGTATGGCCAAGGGGCTTATCGTCGTAGCGCACATCTGTCGTTCGCTCTTCCGCTGCCTGTTCAAACCGGATTGTGCTGGCGCCGATAGTGACCCGATCGCCGTTCTTTAGCTGAGATTCAGTATGGGGACCTCCGTTAACGAACACCTTGTTGGCACTGCGACGCAGTTGTCCATTAATCATCGCGCCATCAACCAGCGTAAATGAACCATCTTCAGACGACTTGATATGTGCGTGATAACGGGAAGCGCGAGGGTCATCCAGGACGACTGCGTTATCGGGTGCGCGTCCTATGGTGCAAATACCTTGAGGTAGCAGGCTGTATTCCCATTGGCGGCCACTTGCATCGGTGATTTTCAGGAGTGCCATTTATGGTTGAAACGGGTTCGGATTTAAGCCAGAGCACTATCCGTTAGATCAGGCCAAAGACCAAAATGGCCATCGCTTGGATCAGAATCTAATACTCTGCCGCGATCCTAGCAGCATGGTTTAGCTGTGACAACCTAATATGTTTAGCGCATGAGGCAAATGCATTTTTGATCGCGACAATATCAGACGTTTATGGGTATTATCTACGCCTCCCCGAACGCCTGGATCGAGAGGACTCCTTAATATGGGTCGCCTCACTCGCTACACAGTCCTGTTTGCGCTCAGCCTCAGTTGTGCAAGTTTCTGCCTGCGAGCAAAAGCCCAGACAAACCTTCAAAGCAAAATAATTAAGAACCCCACTGGCACTGTCTCGGGTCACATTGCCGTTAAGGGAAAGGGTAAAGGCGGAATTGCGGTCACCGCACGGAGTGATTTTGGCGGTCAACCTGGACCGCTGCGAAAGGCCACTACCGATGCAGATGGAAATTACCGCATAACGGATCTGCCGGCCGGCAATTATCAAGTGATGCCCGTGGCTCCGGCTTTTATCGTCTCCGATTCAAATTCCCAGGGACGACAAGGCAAGAGCGTGATATTGGCGGATGGCGAAATTGTCGACGGTATCGATTTCTCAATGTCGCGTGGTGGCGTGATTACGGGAAAGGTCAGCCAGGCCGACGGACGGCCTGTTATTGAGGAGCGCGTTACTGTAACTCTCGTTGAGCAAGCCGATCGACCCGGACCGAATTTACAAATGGGACCGGGCACTCAGACCGATGACCGGGGCATGTATCGAGTGTACGGTCTTTCTGCGGGCCGATATAAAGTGTTTGTTGGTCAGAGTCCTGACACCGCATCGAGTCCCATGGGACCAGGCCGGCCGCTCTATGAGCGCGTCTACCATCCTGATGTTGCAAGTTCTAACGAAGCCAGAGTGATCGAACTGGGTGAAGGCGCCGAGGCTGTGAACATCGACATCACGGTTGGCGAAAGCCGCAAAGGCTTTGCGGCAGCGGGAGTAGTGATCGATTCTGACACGAATCAGCCGCTCCCAGGCTTGCAATTGGGGCTTCAGAAGATTGTTGGAGATCGGACCGCCGGATTAGCCGGCGCACCCGTACTTTCAGACCGCCTCGGTGCATTTCGAATCGAAAATCTAACGCCGGGTAAGTATTCCGTTATTAGCATGCGGCAACCGAATAGCGATCTCCGGATTGACGCAATAACGTTCGTATTAGCGGACCAGGATGTCACCGGGCTGACACTAAAGGCTTCAAAAGGAGCAATTGTGTCGGGCGTGATTGTCGTCGAAGGCACACATGATAAGGAGGTTCAAAACAAAGTCGCTCATTTGCGCCTCCAAAC
>JANNJZ010000416.1:0-2320 GCA_031396065.1 Pyrinomonadaceae bacterium
CACATGCTTCGGCACCTTGAATTTGGCGAGCCCCGCCTTGCACCAGTCGATGATCTCCCGATCGGTAGCCTGCTTGCCGGGCTTCAACGTCACGCATCTTTACGGCTTGACCGAGACCTACGGGCCGGCCGTGGTCAATGACTGGAAGGCGGAATGGGATGAGCTGGAAAGCCCGGCGCGGGCGGCCAAGAAGGCGCGCCAGGGGGTGCGCTATCACGCGCTCGAGGATCTCACCGTGATGGACCCCGAGAACATGCGGCGGGTGCCCGCCGACGGGGCGACGATGGGCGAGGTCATGTTTCGCGGCAATATCGTGATGAAGGGCTATCTCAAGAATCCGAAAGCCACGGCCCAGGCCTTCAAGGGCGGCTGGTTCCATTCCGGCGATCTCGGCGTCATGCATCCGGACGGCTATATCCAGCTCAAGGACCGCTCCAAGGACATCATCATCTCGGGCGGCGAGAACATTTCATCGATCGAGGTGGAGGACGTGCTCTACAAGCACCCGGCGGTGCAGGCCGCCGCCGTGGTCGCCAAACCGCACGAGAAATGGGGCGAGACGCCGTGTGCGTTCATAGAATTGAAGCCCGGCAAGCAGGCTACCGATCGGGAGATCATCGACTGGTGCATGGCGGGCCTGGCAAAATTCAAGGTGCCGAAGCATGTGGTTTTCACCGAGCTGCCGAAGACGAGCACGGGGAAGATACAGAAGTTCAAATTGAGGGAACGGGCGAAGGGGGTGTTGTAATGGTCCGAAACGCCTGGCCGCGTAAGTCTCCCACAATTTGTCATCCCCGCACTTGTTGCGGGGAACCATCGCTCCGCGGTCTGCGGCTTTCGGATATGTTGCACCTCCGGCGATGACAATTTGGTAAAGTGGGTCTGGTGCAAGTGTGTTGGCGTGATGTTAACTGCATGTTCTCTTCGGTAGGTCAGGATGACGAAATTCGAACTCAACCGTCTGTTGGAATATTCCGATCAAGAGATAATTGGAGAAATCAAACGGGTAGCTAATCTGCTGAACGTCACTCCACTTACGGGCATAGCCTTCGAGAAGACCGCACGAGTATCTCGAGGTATCGTGAATCGACGCTTTGGCAGCTGGAAAGCTGCCCTTGAAGCTGCTGATCTTGGCCATTTGTATGCGGGTCAAATCGTGACAACAAGAATGAAGGCGCAGCCGAATCGAGGCAAGAGCGACGAAGCCCTCTTGGAATATTTGCGTGACTTATCTGCACGACTTGGTCGAAGGGACATTTCAAGCGGAGACATAAAAGGTGATCAGCGAATTGATCGAGGTGTCTTTCCGAGGCGATTTGGTTCATGGCAAAGAGCCTTGGAGTTAGCAGGACTCGGTCAACGTCAACTTGGTGCGTCTCGCAGAGTGCATTCGGATGAACAGTTGTTCACCAATTTGCGAGAAACTTGGGAACGTCTTGGACGCCAACCTCACTACGCAGAGATGAACAGGTTGCCTTCTAAGTTGAAATCAAAGAACTACGTAAATCGCTTCGGAACTTGGCGAAAGGCTCTATTGGCTTTCATCGAATATGTTGAGAAGGAAACAATTGCTGATGAGAATGGCTCCAGTGCAGGAGGGCTCGCGAAGCCGCAAATGGCTGCGGCTTCGGATTCTCCAGTGTCTGGCATTGCGGCGTCAAATAGAGATCGACGCGAAATATCATTGGGACTACGGTTTCGAATTCTCTACAGAGATAATTTCAAATGTGTGCTTTGTGGCAATAATCCGCCTGCCAGTCCCGGCCTAACCCTACACGTCGATCATATAGTGCCGTGGTCAAAGGGAGGAAGGACTGAACTTGAAAATCTCCGAACTCTTTGTGCTGCATGCAACTTGGGAAGGGGCAACTTCTATTCCGAGTGAATTTCACCAAACGCCGTTCGAACTTGCGGCATTTGGCATAGTATGGTAGGGTCATCCCGCCATGAACATCCATGCCCGATCCCTTACCGCGCCGCTCGATTATGCCAGCATCGAGAAGGGCATTCCGGCGCGTGCCGTGATGGACCTGATCAAGAAGGGCGCATTAGCGCGGGAGGATGTGTTCCGCGCCATTCCGGAAAGGACCTTCAAGCGCCGCCTCGCCGCGCGCGGCAAGCTCAAGCTGGAGGAGGCCGATGCGGTCGCCCGCATCCTGCGCGTCAACGCGCTGGCGCGATGGGCCTTTCGGGACGAGGCCGAGGCGCGGGCGTTTCTCGATCTTGCCAATCCGGCGCTGAAGAACCGTATTCCGCGGGCGATGGCGCAGACCGACGCCGGGGCGCGGGAAGTCGAAGCCCTGTTGCATCGGTTCGTCTA
>JANNJZ010000475.1:0-8602 GCA_031396065.1 Pyrinomonadaceae bacterium
GCTCCATCTTAGTTCTCCTTAGAAATCTGAGCGTCCAGTTACGAATAATTAACTTCCAAGCTCAACGGCGCTGGTCCATTCCAACGCCGTCGAGCGCTGCCACTGACATCCCCCCGCGCCGCTACGGTTCATCCTTGCGCATCAGCAACCGAAGCGGATGGTTCAGTGTTGTCGTGAAGGGCGACAAACAAGAGGTGTGCCACGAATTCTTGAGACGGTATCAAGTTTGCGGGGATCAGATTGCCAGTTGCGAGGTAAACAGATTATGAGACTTAAGACTCTCACCCTTTGGCCTATCTTGATGTTGCTGTCGATTGTGTATGTCCACGCGCAGGAAACGGGGGCGGTTGGAGCTGCCAGTAAGGTGCGTACGCGCGCCAGTCTTTATGAACCGCTCATTGCATCAGCGGCGCAACGCCACAACGTCGATCCGAGCCTGTTGTGGACGATTGCGTATTTAGAATCACGTTTCAGAGAAGAGGCAATCAGTTACAAAGATGGCAAGCCATGCGCGTACGGTATGATGCAATTCACCGCGCCAACCGCCGCGCGCTATGGCCTTAAGAATCCGCACGACGTAAGAGAAGCGATAGACGCGGCAGCTCGCTATGTGCGCGATCTGCAGAAGCGGTTTGGCCTGCGAGGCGATCTGATACTGGCGGCCTATAACGCGGGTGAGGGCACAGTCGAAGCCTTTCGCGACGGCAGGAGATTGGTGCTGCCAAACAATAAGATCATTAATCCTGGCGGTATTCGCACCGGAGGGATACCGCCGTACGTGGAGACCCGCGACTATGTAGCGCGGGGCAAGGTCGTCTATCAAAGCATTAGTCGCACGGGACTCTTTCAGGCGCGAGCAGGCCCAGCAGTCGAAGATCCTGCCAACGAAAAGCTAGAAAGCAAGACTGCTTTAGAAAACGCGGCAATAGAGGGCAGCATCTACAGTTCCGAGCTTGGAGGAAAACAGCAGACCCAGGAGACACCGAAATCAGCTAAGAATAAAGGTGCGGCTCCGATAGCGAGTTCGATCTACGTTAATTAGGGCGATCAGAGTGTGGATCGCCAGATTTGCAAAAGACCTATGAGGTTTGAAGGACCTCATAGGTCTTTTGTTGTGACCGAATCGGTGAATTCGGGTGGAGCGTCAAAAGCGTCAAAAGCGTCAAAAGCGTCACACATTTTGACGCTTTTGACACTTTTGACGCTTTGTGGATAGGCCGAGCTTTTTTGATCCTGAACCGGAAGCCGGATTTTTCTTCCAAGGTTATGGCGTTTTCCGCATGGCATATCAGTTGTTTTCCCATCCCTCGAGATTTGAAATGTCAATCGCTGACTTTGAACCCTTGTAGATGAGGACCGGGACATGAGCCGACGCTTCACGCTGGACGATTATTTGGAGGAGTTCGTTGACGAGCACACTGAGTCTGCGGAGGACGAGATGAGGCTGCTTGTTACCGATGCCCAGGTGCGTAGCGTTGGTCTGTTTTTCATCGACGGGATGGTTGGTCTTATCAAGTGTTTGCGAAGTGAACGCGGGACACCGTTGTCGCTGGAAACATTAGACGAGGAGCACAGCGACAAAGTTATCGATGATGTCAACACGGACGCGGACGAACTAATTAACTGATACACGGATAGGAGCTGGCTATGAGCGCAATCGTAGAAGAATTGGCGATGCCGCCTGATAGAGCTGTCAGTGAAGCATCAGCCGACGAAACCAAGAGTGACGAGCAGGAAGCGATCTATTACCCGATCACGCAGCGCGATCCCAATGATGTACGGACCATCCTGCGTCTGGCAGTGGCGGCGCTCGCGTTCGCGGCGCTCAGCCTGACGCTGGCAGGGCTGCTCACCTATAAGCTAACGCGCAGCGCCTCACTCATCGTTGTTGAACGTACGCCGGAAGGTGATCGCGTCGTCGGCGATGACCAGCACTACGCTTTGTCCGGCCCCGTCCAAGTGATCCCAGATAGGCCCGGCGACGGCGACAAGAAATATCTAGCTGCGAAGTGGGCCGAGAGCTTCTTCCAGATCGATCCAAAGACGCGCCGAGCGGACATAGTGCGCGGCCTCAAGATGATGACTCCTGACGGGGCCGTGGCTCTCGTTGCTCAGGTAAAACAGTCAGGCGAATGGGAAACGCAACAGCGCGAAGAATGGCAAGCCGTCTGGAAGCCGCAGACTGTGACTATCAGCCGCGACGACCCTTACAAGGTTCAGTTAATAGGCCAGCAGGAGATCAGCAAGACAATTGGCGGTGTCGCCCAGCACAACAGCCGGCAGCTCGTCTTCACGCTGGCGCTAAGGCCGGATACTGCGAAACGCACGGAGGATAACCAGAACACCGGCTTCCGCATCGCCGGAATCGCAGAGATGAAAATCCTGGCCGACCAGGCTGTTGCCGGAACCGACTCAGCGAGCAGTCCACCCGCGATTTCCGTCGCTCCACCACAACCAATGCAATAAGGAGGCGGTATGAAACTGACACGATCCATGATGACGGCTCTGTTGATGATGGGGCTACTGGCGATCTGCTTGCCCGCCAGTGCGCAAGACTCGGCCACTGGACCGAAGAACCAGATCAACTCGACGAGGAACACCAGCCAAACTGCGGTAGCCGCGCGAGGGAGAAGGTTCGCCCATCGCAAGCCCACGGGCAACCGATCGGTGATCCCTCCAGCCACCGTGCTGAATAATCCAGAGTACCTCTCTGGCGAAGCGAGCATCTCGATAGCCGCGAACTCGAATCCGCTTCTTCGGATCGGTATGGCCCAAAACGGTGTGACGTTGATCGAGTTTCCGGCCAGCGACAAGTTCTTTGCGATCCACGCTGGCAACTCAGACCTAGTGACGGTAGAGAAGTCTCCGAGCCTGAAGCGAGATCACCACCTAATCCTGCGCGCTGGCAGTGGCTTTCTGGTGCCAGCCACCGGGGCGCGAGGACCGCAAGCCATCGTGCCTGCGACCTCGATCATTGCCCAGATGGATAGCGGCATGGCGATCACGGTAATGGTCTACCCCGTGGCTCTCCTTAAGCAGCAGGCACACCGAGTAGTTATCAACTACAAACCGGAGGAGGTTGTTAGCGCCCGCCGTGCGGCTGGACTGGCGATCAATTTGGTTGGACCGGAAGTCAGCTCGCAGACAGAACTCGCCACCGGGACGACCGCACCCGAATCAGCGGTGAAGACATCAACACCGACCGCATCAACCGAGCCCGCTAATGTGCCACGACCGAAAGCTGATTACAGGGAGCCAGTCGAAACCGCACTGAGCGAGGTTATCAAGAACCCCAAGTGGTTCAAGAAATGGACCAAGGAGCGACACGGCTTGAAGATCTCCATGCTTCCCCCTCGTGAGCTGAGCGACAGCGCGCGCATGGCGCTCTTCGCTGTACGTAACACCGGACAGGAACCGTTAAGAATTATTTCCGGTTACCCCGACCTTTACGTTGAGACGCTCAATGAGAAGCAACGTCCGGTCGAAGCTGGAACAAAAGTCGAAAAGCTTAATCTCGCCTCCAGCGCCGACGATAACTCGATCCCACCGGGAGCAACTCGCTATTTCGTGCTGGCCTACGAAACACCAATTCTGGGCGCGCAACAACACTTGAAGATCGTCGTTGCGCACATGAGTGCCGCCGACGAGCCGGCGATGGCTGATCTGACAGCGGCAGCAAGATGAAGGAGTGAGCGATGAAGAACGGAAACGGTAATGGCAAGGCAACTGGGGTGTCCTTTACCACAGCGGTCATTGAAGAGAATCCATATCTCCAAAGATTTGAGGATGAGCATCAGCAAACGCGAGCGAGTGCTGAGAACGAAGTCTTTGACCTAGCCGATGAAGAAGAGCAAGCGTCTGCGCTAGACCGCACCACTGAGCGCAGAAAAAAGACGCAGCGTCGTCGCAGGCTCGTACTGGTAGGAGTGGCATTGTTGCTATTAGTAAGCGCGGTATGCGTCTTCGCCATCCAATACCGAAGCAGCACCAGAGTGGAATATGGACAAAGCGCGAAGCAGTCACGGGCCGTACCACCCGCGCCGAATGCCACTACGACAACGGGTCGAGATACCCGGACTGAGCAAGCCATCGAAGAGGCTCAGCGGCTAACAACCGACACTCGGCAGGAAACCACTGCTGCCACCGTTACTAACACGCCATTGGCCGCAACCGAGGCGGCGCGTAACTCAAACAGTAGTCTTGATACACCCTTCACTCTCCCGCCAGACATCGGCGGCACGGTCAAGACTAAGCCGGACACCCTGGACTCAAGGACTAACGCAGATTCCATCAGCTTCAACGAAAAGGCTCCGACCAGCTCAACAGTGACAGCTTCGGCGAACGATGCAAGAACCGTTCGTTCACAGCGCAGCTCTGAGACTTCTCTCTACTCGAACGAACGAGCTGACCAGAGAAACCGCTCAACGGTTGGCGGCAATGCGCGACCAAACAGCCGCACGCTATCGGCGCGGGAGACTAGCTCCTCCGTAGTGCTGCCCTCGTTTGGCAGCATGTTGCCAGTTCGCACCATTGGCGGACTCTACACACTGCGTAGCGGAGCGCTCACGCGCTTAGAACTGACGCGTGACATGAATGGCAACGGGTGGTCAATGAAGCGGGGCACGATCCTTGTCGGCACGAGCAAAGGAGGCGAATACGACCGCGCTTACGTCAGCATCGTTGGTTTCATTGATCCGCAAAGCGGAAAACTGGTCAAGCTTGGCGGCGACGTACTCGGCGGTGACGGTGGAGCAGGGCTCAAAGGGAAACGCAGACAACTCGACGGCGGTTGGGCGCGCATGCTTGGCAAAGTCGGTACGGCAGCGCTGAATGTGACAGGGGCGCTTGTCGGCGGACGCGGTAATGGCACCGTAATCATCTCTGACGGGCTGCGCACCCGTGCGGTCAATCCTATTACTGACGAAATCAGCGGCGTGATCGGCGGCGAATTGGATCAGAAACAACGCCGGGGATTCGTCGAGGTAGCAGCCGGAACGACGGGCTATGTGATGGTCACAGATCTGCCGAGCGTTATTAAAGGCACAGAGGCAAGTCCCGATCTGAACGAAGAGACGCTAGCTGCGATCACGGACGTGGACGCGGCGCGACCAGCAACTGGGCTGAGCGATCGCGAGTTGGCTGAACTACTTGCTACCGGCTCGCCTGAAGAAATCCGAGCAGCCATGCCGAGAATGTCTCCCGAGCTGCGCAAGATCGCAGCAGCAGTCCTTGAACAATGACCAGAGGGCGAACAAAGTGGAACTGAGAGACTCACAAAGACCAAGCATTGATCCCCGGAGACTGGTGCGCGAATGCGGCAAGCAAGCACTCGCCGAAGCCCTCGCAGCTACCGGCTACATACCGCAGTCGCACACCTTGAGCGACGTGGCTTTGGCCCTGCGTCAATATCATCCGATTCTGTTCGGGGGTCCGCGCGGCTCAGGCAAGACTTCATTGGGTGAAGCGTTGGCCCAAGGCTGCAACCTAACGCTCTTTTACGTTCCCGGCGTCGAAGGTCTGACTTCCAACGAGGTACTTGGCGGCTGGCGACAGCGAGCCCAGGAGCGTGCCATCGAGCAGTCAGTACGAGGCGGCACCGATGCAAAGACTGCTCGGACGCTCGTCTGGACCGAGGAATTCTACGAAAGGGGAGAGTTCCTTGAGGCCTTCGCCTACGCCAAGGAAGCCTCGGAGCGCAATGAGCCGCCGCCGGTGCTGATCGTCGATGAGGTCGAAAAGCTTGAGTTGAAAATTCAGAATCTGCTGCTGCAACCATTAGCGCGTGGTTGGGCGAACGTGCCGAAGCTTGAGGGCGTGATCGGTGTTCGCCGACGCGAGCAGATGCCCATCGTGACGCTCACCAGCAACAACCTCAAATTGCTTTCAGAACCGCTGCGCTCGCGCTGCTTCGTCACCTGGATGGAACTGGCTAAGCCGGAGGAGGAGGTGCGAATCCTCTGTGCGCGAGTGCCGCAGGCTGGGCCTTATCTCATCGCAGCCACCGTTAAGATCACGCAGCTCATCAAGTGGGACATGCCGCAAGTGAGGGACAAGCCGGGACTGCGGGAGTCTATTGATCTACTCACTGCGCTCGTAGATGACGGAGTGACGCTACTAACAGAAGAGATCATCGCCGAATATCTCGCTTGCCTTGGCAAAGAGCAAAAGGAACTGTCCAGCTTGCGGAAAGCGCTGGCCCGGCTGGAAGAAGCGGCCAACGAAGAGCGCGCCGAAATTGACCGCTGGATTGAAGCGGCATTTGCCAGTGGTCAGGGACGCAGAGTGGGAGCCTTAGAGGAACTGCAGGAGGTCCGGGCATGACTAAACGACGCAATATGCCGGTGCTGATCGTGGGAATAGTCGGGGCACTAATCGTCGGCATGCGGTTGCTCTCGGTCGCTTTGCCGGAGAGAAGCGGCAAGGTCGATCCGCACGTCAGCCTAACGGAAAACCAAGCCCAGGAGATTGTCGAAAAACAGCGGCAGCAGCAAGTCCGTTCATTCATGGCAGCGTCGGAAGGCGAGGTCTCGCTTACGGAAGAACGGATTCGGGAGGCAGCAGCTTTGGCTACGGCGTCCAGTCTATTTGCAGCTAAAGAATCTCTCGACAAGCGGACGCCGGCGAGCGTCACCGCCCTCTTAGCAGGAGTCTACAACGCTGGTCTGCTACCGCCAGGAATGCAACTAGTCGACAGTTCGGGAGGAGTCAGTTCATCGCGCGGTCAGCTTTTTGTGCGTTACCGGCCGGAGCCACTTGGCATCGAGGTCGTCTCCGTTGGAAAGGAGCGAATCGACGGTCCCGCATTGTTAATCCGCGTGCCCGATGAGGGATATAACGGCATGAGCGAGGACGGAGCGAGGCTCTATCTGGCAACCCGATTGGATGAAATTACCATCCCGGCGGCGTTCGCTCACGAGGCAGAAGTTATTGCGTTGGGGTTTGCGCCTGAACCGCTGAGAGCGCTCAAGCTGCCGAACCCTAATGGCAGCAAGTGAACGTTAGTTGGAAAAGGAGAAGTGAAAATGCCAAGCAAATCTGAACGAATGAAAGTTGAAGTTAAGGACTCAACCGAAGGTGACGTGCGGACATTCAACATCACGCTAACGGCCCCGGCCAGTGACTTCCTACTGACGGATCTGCTCAAACAAAGAGGCGTCATCGAGGCACTGGATGCCGATCTCAAACAGGCAGTGAAAGGCGCGACTGAGAGTTATGTAAACGCCGCAGAGAGCCTGATTGCCAAACTTGCCAAAGAGCCTAAACAGGCGCGGAAGTCGCGCACCAATGGGAAAGAGGACGGCAAGGACGAGAGATCGAGTTCGATGGCACTTTCAGAACAACCAAGAGAGTTAGCTCGGGAGCCACTGCAAGCATAGTGACGACCTGAATCGAGGATCAAGTGCGATGAAGAGTCAACGAAAGACACCCTCTCTGTTTAGCTCCGAGGTTCCGGGGAGAGAGTGTGAAAGCTTAAGGAGTTGCTTCGCACCTGATTTTTGATGACACGTCACCCCTGGAGGGTGCATACGCACGCACGCTTTTGCATGCGTATGTAAACCCGGCAGCAAAGGAGATTAGAAGAAGGCGCATGCGGCTGCATACAAATGCATGCGTCCGCAGGCACTTGTTAGAAAGAAAAAGTGATCATGCCAAAAACAAAAAAGCTGAAAACAATATCTTATCGAATCTCCGAAGACCTATGGATGGAGATCGAAAAACGGGCGGCGAGGACAGGAGAAACGCCGCACCTGTGGGGTCGCTCTGCGGCACTGGAGAAGCTGAATAACGAACACGGATTGACCGGCAGTGAGCGCATATTGTTTGAACAGTTTGCGCGCGGGCAGTATCTCATTACGCAAGGTTTTCAACTGCTCGCTGAGAACAACTTAACCGCCGAAGAGTGGAAGAAGTTCCGCACTATTGCCAACGAACGAACCTCTGAGATCGCGGACGGAGCGCTCGCGATGCGCGCCAAAAGGAACGGTCAGGGAGTCTGATTAAAGGGATTGCTAAAGAGCAAGACGTGACGAGGAGGAGGGAGGAATGAAGAGCCGAAACCCGTTCACCGAAGAGGGAAGAACGCGCTTTAGAAATTTTCAGAGGCGGATCACGACCTACCTCATTCTCTGGACGATCATTGGCTTGGGCGTAACTGCCGGCGGGATGTATCTCAAGACCAGGTATGGCTATCGGCCTTTACAGCGGCTGTACTTGAGGCAGTACGTCAAAGCCTCAATCAAGTCATTTCTGCCACTCACCAAGCCATCTAGGTACACCCTATTGGCGCGTGTCGTTAGTGATCCGGCTACTGGCAAAGAGCAGGTTCTTGGCTGTACTGATGACGAAGTGACGCCCGTCAGGGACGAGACTGGGCGGGTGAAATTCGATCCAAAGCTGGGGCCTTTCTTTGCCTTACATGAGGGGATACCTCACAAGTTCTTTCACTGGCGCGACGTGTGGCAGATGGACAAGCAGATGTACCCGTGGCTGAAAGAACACATCTACGAAGGTCGGTCGCTCCTTGGGTTGTATTGGATCTGTTTTCTACCCCTTCCGGTCATCATTGCGGTCGGCGACAAGCACCCCGCCAAATCGATCGGCG
>JANNJZ010000481.1:0-1983 GCA_031396065.1 Pyrinomonadaceae bacterium
GTCTCGACTCAGGGTCGGGAGTTCAAGACTCACCTTTCCATCTCTAAAAATAATCTGCGAAGCAAACCGACAACTTCTTGTTTTCTTAGCAAGAAATTATGCCGCCAAGAGAGCAATATCTGGTTGTCGGAACTTAAGCGCGGTGGCCATGACCTGGTGCCCTTTTCGAGTGATGCGGTAGTAATTGGTTTTGAACACCTTGTAGATCAATTTGTGTGCGCGCAGTAAGGCGAGCAAACGACTTACGCGGGCGGAACTGTTCTTGGGATCAGAGTCGGCCAAAGTTTTCCTCAGGTCTCGGTTACGAAACCCTTGTAGGGCGTGTTCGCCGTGGAGAATGGCTTGAAACAAACTGGAGTCATCGGGGCTAATCGGCCGCAAAGCCCGATACCGTCGCTTCACCTTCTTCACCACGTGGTTAACTCGGTCCAGCAGTCGGTAGGAGGGTGTTTCCAATCCGACCACCGCCAGCGCATCCAAATAGCGCCCGTTGGCCGCCCGGCTGAGTTCTACTCGGCGCCGGATGTCGGCGATGCCTTTGCGCATCGGCAGCCACTTTTTGACTTTCTTCCCGCGGGTAATACCGCTCCGGTGTACTTTGAAACGTCGGGGGTTATTAATAGTCGTCTCGATCCTCAGCACGCTGCCTTGCTTGTCGTACATTTTGATCGAGTTCTCCTCCACCCGATGTTTTACTCTGATTCCTTCGATGCGCCGTTGCAGATCGCTGCTGGCCTCGCCCGCGAAACGCTGGTTAGTGCGGCGCTGCAGAAACCGCATTACTTCCTCACTGCCAAACTCAAACATGGCATGGCGCAGCAGCCGCGGATAGATCTCGGCCAGCTTGGCGGCGCTCCGAAACATCACGTCAGTGGCATATTCCCCCTGACGCACACTCCAGTAATAGCTCCTGATATCCAGTCCGGTCCGAGGATGGATCCAGGGGTTCACCTTTCGCGCCAGGGCATCGAGAAAACGCCCCCAATTGCGCTCCGTCAATCGATCCATCAACTGTTGCGCTCGCTTCAGATCAGCGATGTAGGTAAAGCAATTGTCTCGCTTGGTGTAAGTAATCCCGGCCCGGTCCAGCTGCCGCGCCAACCACTCACGTCCGTTAACACAGACCTGAATCGTGAACGGCAGCCAGGTCTGCAACCTGATATGCATCAAGCCAAACTCGCGGTCCAAATAGTAGAAGTAAAGATGCAGACACTTACGTTCCTTCGAAATCAGCAGCAAATGCTTCGACACTTTATCTTTCTTCAAATCAAACGACTGACAGGGTTCGACGCAGGCAAACACCGCCACCAGTCCTTGTTTGATGCCGTCCCTTTCCATGATCTGCAGCGCCAGTTCCTCTTTCGAGGCCTTAGAAGACTGCAGGTATTGATAAGGTCGCCCCAACTTGCTGGCCGTAAGCTTCGCTTGTTCTATAATCCGCTGCGACAACCTTTCAGCGTAGCCACCAAAATCTTTGAACAATACATGTTGGCTGTACAGGAAAACCTCCAACCCGCTAACATAAGCAATCGAACGCAAGGTGCCCCGAAACAGCACCCGATCAAACCCCGAAAGAGTTCCAGTTATGCGGCCACTGTGCCGCTCCAGAAAACGCTTCATGACTCGCCTCCGGCTTTTTGTTTGTTGGCCCAAACATATAATGCCAAAAGACAGTCATGGAGCGTTTCTTATTTTGGTTGCGGCCTAGGCCGCGCTGCGTAATCTGCGGATTGGTGTTCGTCTCATTACGGACGCAGCCGGTTCATCAAACGGGGGAATGGAATGGTTTCTCTGACATGCTCGATGCCACACATCCACGCAGTGCAACGCTCAATGCCCATGCCGAAGCCTGCGTGCGGGACGCTGCCATACCGGCGCAGGTCGAGATACCACTCGAAGGCCTCTTTTGGTAATTGATGCAGGGCAATTTGCTGCTCCAGAAACTCAAGCGACGTGGCTCGCTCGCCGCCGCCAATTACCTCG
>JANNJZ010000497.1:0-11667 GCA_031396065.1 Pyrinomonadaceae bacterium
CAGGGTTGTCAGGTGACCGTCTATGCGAAGCTCGAGAGGTATGGGCGCTTGGACATTTGTAGAGGTCGTGGAAAGCCGAGCGCTCTCCAGAGCAGCCGCCACTGCCGTCTGCGGCTGGAAGGTGACCCGGTGCTGGCCCAGACGAAGGGCAACAGCCGTGTTCACGCTGACGCAGCTCGCGAGTCCGGTGTGTGGATTAGGCCCCGGATTGAACGTAGTGGCAATTGGTTTTTGGCGTGTCTGGATTTCCATGCCGTCCGCGTCGCGCAGGTAAACGAACTCGCCCGCGCCCTGGAAATCGTAGTTGACACCATCTGCAGTGGTGATGTGCGGGTCGCCTCTGCCGGCGACGTTGGTGGTGGACGGAATGGTACACAAGTTTAGTAGTGTCAATACATCCTGACTGCATTGCACGAATCCCGCCGCCGTGGTCGGCAGACCCGGGGTGCAGGCGAACTTTCCCTCCTGCCCTAGCGGCATGGTCGGCGGCGGGTTCCGCTCGCCGGGGTACGTTGCCCCTATGGCTTCTCTGAAAATTCCGCAATAGCCGGGCAAGTCGGTCGCGAGGTGCGGAAAGACTCCACCCGAACCTCCTTTGGCGTGACAACCTTTGCAGGAATCCGTTGGATTCGTCGTCCGCAGGTTCTGCGGCCACAGCAAAGGATCTCCCGACTTAAGAGTGTCTCCCAACCTTACAATCGGATCATACCTGGCATCTGCAAAGGTGGGTAGGCCAAACACATCTTTCAGATCTCCGAGGATGGTGTTCGGATGAATGATGTACGGATTCTGGCCCGAGTGGCAGTCGGAGCAGACGCCGCCGGCGCCGTCAATGTTGATGTCGCCCACGAGCTCGGTGCCCCCTCCAAAATCGCTGAAAGAACGGAATGCGCCGAGTTGAAATTGGAATGGGACCGCGTTCTTTTCATTGTCCCAAAAACAAGCCTTCGATTTCTCTTTGCCAAGACAAATTACCCCGTCAAGCATAATGGTCTCATTCAAATCAAAACGCGGTAGCGCGATACACATGCCAACGGGGTTTAAGCTCTCATATGTGAATACCTCGGCCCGCAATCCCGCAACTATGAAGAGATTCTCCTGTGGAATCTGGCCATGCCTTTTCCAAGCGGAACCGGGGCCAAAGTCAGGGGGAATCGGCACGCCCTCCATTTGGCATTTCATTCGATAGTCGGCACCACCCGTGTCCGTTTCGAGCGACGAACCGGGACCCTTCTTGTCACTCGCCGTTATGGCTGTCAGGCGCTTGAGAAGCTCTGGATTGACGTTATGAGTGACAGTGCTCCGAGGAACGCGGACGTCCGGAATGTTGGAGAGCTTTCTTTTGAGGAGAGTCCTTATCAAGTTGTTCTTGCCGCGGATTCGAGCGCCATTCTGAACGTCGGCCGCATTGATAAGCCAATCGAGAAGATGAGTGTTGAGCACAAGTCGCGACTGCTCATCGAGCGTTAGACCTTGAGTTAACCCGCGCTCGAACTCACCAAACTGCATTCGTTGGAGCTTGGTGAGCTTCGCAATAAGCTCGGTACGATACCACGCCTGGGCCTGCCGAATGAACGAGGGCGTGGGAGCCACCTCGCGCCCATTTTGGTCGAACATCGCACCATGGCCAACATAGGCGATTGGCTCTTCTCGGCTGCGTTCCTGGGCCACCAGGCCCATACAAATCACGAGAACACTTGCCAAACGCAAGGCATATTTCAGAAAGCGAACTTTAGGTAACTTAAACCTCTCCATTCCTAATGCAGCGAACAAGAGAGTGGCCTTGTGGGCGGCTCTACTACTTGGGTAGTTCTCTCGCTGCGGCTCTGTGGTGACCAAGGTCAGTTCGATCGACACCGGGCGACGGGTAATGATTGATGTGTGTGAAGACATTTCCAACCTCCGATTGTGAAGCTGACGCCCGCAAGGGAATCAGGAACAGAGATAGAAACGGTGACAAGTAGGAGAAGAGGTTTTCGAATTAGCCAGACCGTTTAGCAGAGAAGGGAGGGGCGGATTCTGCTCTTGAGGTCAGCCGGCTTCGTCTAGTCTTTACGAGTTAGAGTTCCTGATTCGTGACAATCTCTTGACTATTGAGAAAGACTGATTTACAGATGGCGAATTATCCCGGAAATCAGACCCTATGAGGTAACCGTACTCCTGACCTCAAAGGCTGTATGTTCAATATTGGACAATCGCGAAGAAAATTTCCTGTCGCCGTCAAAGACAGCGTAGCGAAGCACAGGCAAGCATTAACGCCGGGCCTACGGATGTGCGCACCTTAGTTTGCAGCTGGTAACTCTTTAAAAGAGAATAAGCATAAAACTCCAAGTGCGGCCGGACCGCCCTCGGCGCGATGAGCATCATGAGCCGTCCAATTCTGACTACGCCGAAGGCTGCGCACTAGCCAAACTCATTCAATGAAGCGTTTCCTCGTCACCTCGCCTGGTTATCACGTTAGTGTCGTGTGGAACGGATACTAATTCCTCACCATTGGCGAAATCAGTATGTTGTAGGCACCGCCCCTCACAATGCCAAACCTAAATTGCACACGGACAGTCCCTCCTATGGGAAGTCCAATTCCGAAGATGCCCTTGCCGCCCGTAACGCCGTCACCAATAGTGGGCTGGGCCGCGTCGATGATGATTAGAGAGCTATCGACTCCCCCACCAAAGGGCGACAGCGCTCCTTGCGCAGGCGATGCCTGGCTCAAATCCTCGAGCACGGTACCGAGAAAAGTGACTGGACTTCCATTTATGGTCACCGTCGCCGTCTGGGAGTTAAGCACCTTGAGGATAGCGCTGTTAACGCTAGCCGAGCAGGTTGGCAAAATAGATAGATTTCGGGCATTGCCGGTCGCAGGGAGCGAAAGAGTGGAATTAGGAGAAGTCTGATTTCCACAAAGCGTCGCCAGATTGTCGACTTTGAAACGCAAACCAGTGATGGGGGCACCAGAGAGATTGGTGTAAGTCAATCGAACTGTAAGTGTGCCCAGTGGAGCGTTGGCCGGGTTCAGTACGTCCGGAGGTGAACCAAAGTTGACCGCGACATTAGAAACGGTTTGCGGGAACTTTATCGACGGCATGTCGGGTGGTGCGGTAGTGTCGAATGCCCCAGCCGCGCCTAGCACCGAAGTTACATTGAGAATTCCCGTGAGTCCCAAACCGACATTGCTACTGGCCGGGTTAGGCGACACCAGGATGAAGTCATTGCCGTTGTTATCTGTATCGGTGTGCAGGGTACCCCGAAGCGGATCGAATGTTGTCTGCCGGCGCAAAATCTCGTATTGCCCGGATTCTCCATAGCAGACCGGGACGGTTCCTATCGTGCCACCGGGAAAAACAGGAAACGCAGTCGGAGCCGATGGCGGGCCAATCGCGCCCGGACAGACTCCGCCAGGTCCCAACGTAATCACACTTGCATCCCCTACCGGCTGCAGGCAACCAAGATTCGTAGCAACATTGGTTGGGCCTCCCGGCGAACTCGGGATTAGGGTTCCCTCGCAATACTGAGCGGCCAGCGAAGGATAGATGTTTGCCGGATACAGACCTGGTCCAGTGTTCGCAGGTGAACCCGGACCGTACGGGTTGAACCCGACCTTATCTAGAACCACGGCACTTCCAGTACCGCCGCCCCCGGGATCCGCGTAGTTGAAGCCACAGGGACAGCCAAGCGATCCGATCACACACTGCGTGACTGTGCTGGAGCCCAGGGAAAGCAAAGCCAGTCCGGCGTCGTCAGGAATATCGTTTGTCCCTGCCGAGGCAGTCCCGGATCCGATCTTCATGCTACCAGCGGCGTGCTGACTGACACCGTTAGTTCCCTTATCCTTCAGACTGTACTCAGTGCCATAGCAGAGAAACGAACTTCTGCCGGGGATCACGGTACTACCCGGAATTTGGCAAGCCAGCGAAGATATATTCGCCGCCTGACCAAACTGAGGATGGACTCCCTGGCCAGCAGAGACAAAGACCCCTATGCCATTTGCGGAAGTCGCCGGGTCGTCTGAACAACTTGAAACAGTGACAGGTGAGTCGCCGGAATTAAAGATTTCAACAAACTCATCTGCGGGACCGGCAGGTCCGTTGGTCCGAAAGCGGCTAATCTTCAGCGGACACCCGCAAGAAGGCTTGCAGGCAACGCCGGGGATGGACGCCTGAGCGGAGGCGGTATAGAGACGGTCGCCGTTCAGGGCGCCGGTTGATCCGGGCGTGACTGAGCCAGTGTTATTAGGTTGCGTCCCAACGGGACTATTGGGGCCACCCGGGCCGCCCGGGAGACTCGTGTAACTCACTTGCACTGTGTTGGCTGGTGGGTTACAGGTCGCGGAAACATTCACGGTGAAGGTTAACGTCACAGTGCAACCAACAGGAATCTGCGGAGCCGTCAGCGTCAAAGTGTTGTTGCCGGTGGTTGTCAAACTGGGCTGTGAGCAGTTTGCCGGAGCGACGTTCACGGATGGAGCTGGAGTAGTAAGGACTAATCCAGCAGGAAGCACGTCTTTCATCTCGACATCAAACGCGGCGGCTGTACCCGTGTTCTTTAAGGTCACAGTAAAAGTCGCGGTATTCGTCGGTGTGACGGGCGACACGGTTTTCGTCACGTCAAGATGGGGCTCGACGATAGCAACGTTAGAAGGGTTCGATGCAGCAGTCGGCAGCTGAGTTCCGCCTACGAATACGTCATAGGAGTTGCTGAGTGTCGCGCCGTTCTGATTGGGCAAACCCGGAGCATTGGTTGGAAGGTTGTTTACCAGCGCATTGAATTCCACAATGACGTATTCAAGATTCGGATCGTTGTGACTGTTGTTGAGGCTACCCAGCGTGAAAATCGGATCCACTCCCGAGCCAAACGGGCCTCCACTTACCTGGCTAATGGGAAGAACAAAGACAGGCGTTGGCCCTGAGCAGGTACCAACACCAGATGCGCTAAGATTCAAGCCGCTACCCGACAACGCAGGCACGCTCGAAGTGATCACGCCAGAACCGCCGGTTGACACGAATGCTACTCTTGGATTTCCAAGGTACGTCAAACCCGGCGGCAGATGGTCCACCAGACTGACGAAGGTTGATATTCCTTCGGGGAGCGTCACCGTCAGTCGGTAACGAATAATCTCGCCTATCGTGACCTGGGGCGTACCGCCGTTGGAACTATCCGGCATGGTGTGCGGTTCGGAAGTGGTAGCGACGCACTTGTCGGCCTTCAGAGTGACGACGGGCGGGATCGGGCACACTTCGAGTTGACAATTACAGTTGAGGCCGCTGCTGCCCGCTTGATGCTTGATTTCACCGCTTAGTAGATCGGGTCCCGGCCCGCCCCAAAGCTCATCCGAGCCCGCATCTCCGATGAGGATATCCGGACCATTGCCACCGTCTAGTTTGTCGTTGCCGTTGCCGCCGCGGAGACGGTCAAACCCGTTGTCGCCAAAGATGAGGTCGTTGCCGTCATTGCCGAAGAGTTGGTCCCACCCGTTATCGCCGTGGATACAGTCGTTCCCCTGATTACCTGCGATGACGTCTATTCCATCATCGCCGTAAAGGCAGTCGTCGCCCTGATTGCCCCCAATAACATCAATGAAGCCGTTGCCGTGGATAAGGTCATTGCCATCGTTGCCTTCGATAACATCGAGCGAATCACCGCCGTTAATCGTGTCGCTGTTTGCATTACCGAACATCAGATCCGGCCCTAGTTGGCCTTCCATTTGATCGACACCCGGGCCACCCGACATAATGTCGAACGCTCGCCCGCCCAACATGGTGTCGCAGCCCTCATCGCCGGACATAACGTCGAGCGACAACAGCTGAAACGAAAGCTGCTTGTCGCCTACCATCTTGTCATTGCCAATTCCACCCCACATGAAATCCACGGTGTTCCCACCATCCATGTCGTCGTTACCGGAATCTCCTAACATGAAGTCGAGAGAGAGCCTCACTGGAGTGCTGTTGTCACCCAGCATGGTATCGTTGTCGGGACCTCCCGACATTAAGTCCAGCGCGTTTCCGCCATCCATAAAGTCGGGCCCGGGGCCGCCGAACATAAAATCGATCGAAAAGGGCTGGAGCAGTAGATTCGAATCGCCAAGCATGTTATCAGCGTCGTCGCCACCCACCATGACGTCGAAGGACGAGCCGCCATTCATCGCGTCAGCCCCTGACTGGCCAAACATGAAGTCTGGCGAAAAGAGAACGGCCTCGTTATCGCCCAGCATCGTGTCGTTCTCACCTTCTCCAAACATCACGTCGAGACTGTTGCCGCCGTCCATCAAGTCGTTGTCGGGACCGCCAAACATTAAGTCGATCGAAAATATGTTGATGAATAAATTGCTGTCACCATGCATCGAGTCTTCACCCGATTGACCAAACATAAAGTCGGTGTTATTGCCGCCGTGCATGTCGTCGTTGCCGGAACCGCCGAACATGAAGTCGAGTGAAAAGAGCAGGATGAGTGGCTCGTTGTCTCCTTGCAGAAAGTCTTTTCCGCTGCCGCCTAACAGGATGTCGATATCGAAGGCGAACGGTTGTTGAAAACTGCCGTCATAGCCGCGGAGTTCGTCGTCTTCATCCTGGCCGAGCATGACGTCGAGGTCGCCGCCGGCGCGCATGTCGTCCTCTTCGGTTCCGCCGAGCATCAAGTTACCTAGCCGGATGGGTATGCCGCTGATGATGCAGATCGTACCGCCCGTGTCGCCAAACATTTTGTCCTTGCCGCTTCCACCGAACATGAAATCGACCTGGTCTTTGCCGGTCAGCGTGTCGGCACCTTCATTGCCTAAGATTATGTCGATGCCGGCGCCGCCAGTTACCGTGTCGCCGTCGTTACCACCGAGCAGCAGATTGCCGAGCTGGACGGTGGTGTTGCAAAACGCGAAATTCCGGCCATCGCCTCCGTCAATGACGTCGGCCCCACCGTTTCCTTCGGCGAAGTCCATGTCGTCATTCCCCTTGATGTTGTCGACACCGCCGCAGCCAAACAAGATGTCGATGTCTTCGTTCCCCTCCAGCGTGTCTTTGCCGCCGGGTAGATTCTGACTCAAGATATCGAGCAGCGCATCGTCGCCGATCACGATGTCGATACCGGTTCCACCCGACAGCTCGTCGTCCCCGCCGGGGGTGCCGGTCGTCGAGCCAATAACGTTATCGCCGATCACAATATCGACGCCGTTGTCGCCCCAGATGCAGTCATTCCCGGTGATCGACAGCGAGTCGATCAGCCATTCTCCGACCAGGAAGTCGTTGCCGTCGTCGCCATGGATGTGGTCGTTTCCACCCCTCCCGAGGATAAAGTCGGTGCCGGCGCCGCCATGAATGTCGTCAGCCGCAGATCCACCGATCAGCAAATCAGTGAAGGCTCCACCCGTGATAGACCAGCTCGACGATGCCGCGGAAAATGGGAAGAAGAAGCCACTGCCGCTGTACGTGTGTGTCGTTGAGATTGGAGAATTACATGCAGCTCCCAACGCCGACCCTGCTTCCCCCTGCTGTGTGACAACCGTCTTCGCAACGGCTGTTTCAAGCTCCTCACGGACGGCCATCCCTGCCGCTTCGAAGTTACTCCTCATCGAGTTGAGCTCCGCGACCGCCGCAACCACGCGTTCGGCTGCCGCAGACAGATCAACCTCACCCCGCGCACCAAGGTGCTCGGCCGTAGTGGACAACTGTTCTGCCCGGCTCTTAATCCCGGCGCCGCGCCGATCGATCCCTGACGCATCGATCTCCATTTGACTCCTCATCAATTCAACCCGCGTCTTCGCGTCGGCGCTTAGCTTCATTGCGATCTCCGACAGCCGGTCGGCCTGCGCCTGCGCGCTCTGCGCCTCCCTTTCTTCAACGCCTGGAGACGCCAGATCAGCGTCCGGCTTACCGCTCGTCGCATCGGACGTCTCGCTATTGTCGTCCGGCGCGGAGACGCCGTTCGACGCGTCATACTTCTTCGTCATATCCGCAACGAACTCGTCCTGCAGTTTTGCGAGAGCGTCGCTTCTCGCAGTCAGCGAGTCACCAAGTTCGATAAGCTCCTTTTCGCTACGCTCGGCCAGCTTGCCTGCGGGACCGAATAGCTGGTCCTCGGCGTCGGCTATCAACGATTTCGAGGCTTCCGTCAGATCCACCCGATAACTCTCGACGAGGCTCATCGCGTCATTCGACAGCGCCTGGGAAACCGCCTCGCTGGCTCGTTTGGCCAGCTCCTCAGACTGCTTCGAAAGATTCAGCAGCTCCATCATTTGCCTGGCCGTTTGCGGGTTGAACGGGCGATGGGTCAGGACGACGATGTTTTCGCCGCTACCGCCGTCGAGTTTCAGCACCTTCCTCCGGGCAGTGAGTAGCTCCGCCGCATCGATGATGTTAACGAAGTCGGCTCCGCCTCGCGCGTTGAGCACCAGGGTATCGAAGGCGTCGAGTCGGAACGACGATTTCTGGGGCGGTGCTCCGGCCGTCAAACGATACTCGATCGAGATCGACGCCGGGTCTCCGTTCACCTCGGCGATGATCGTCTCCGTCGCGTTGGTCGCCTCAATATGCAGCGTGCGTTGATTGTCAATAGACGCAGTGAATGGAGGGTCTTGCGGCGTTTGAGAGGACTCAGGTGGTTGTCCCGCCAGTTCACGATCGACGGGACCGCCGTAGTTGCGCTTCGCGTTGACTTCGTCGAATTCAGCGAAGAGCGGGCTGCCTAACACCGATAATGCCAGGAGCAGTGGCAGACCGATACGGACGTAGCGTGTGAGGGAAGAGGATACGTGAGACCGAGTAAACATGAGGAACTCCGAGGATGAGGCAAAGACAAATACGTTCTTTGCACTGTGATGACGTTAACTCCCTTGACGAACCAAAGTGGGTGAATTGACAACATGCTGCTCGCTCAAGGGAGGCGAGGAGTTGAGAAGCTGTTGTCAGGTCCGAATGCTGAACGCGACGTGCTCATCAACGGCTTGTTGTCAATCGATTTTGCTCATCAGATAGTCGTACCAAAGTTGTGCTACTGGTTGCCTGCGAACTCATCTCCACCAGCAAGTCTGCCGGCCAACCATTCGGCGCCGTCAATTTCGAGCCGCCTTTCGTCCAGTCGACCGAGAAGATCCTCGCCCGATTTGGCGCGAGCCACGAGTTTGACGGTATCTGTTGGGCCAGGCCGGGTCTCCAGATTGGCTTGAGTGAAGCGCGGATCGGATGGGCTAACTGCCACCTCTGGCTCCAGGAACAACGCGAAGTAGGCTTTCTGTTTGGTGAACTGAAGGCCGCACCCTCCATTGCGGACTGTGACGTCGTAAAAGGAGTTGGGGTCAAGAACCGGAATCGTACAGCGAAGCGAGTTGGTGCTCACAAACTCGACATCTGTGCAAGCGATCTGGGTGGACAGGAGCTGGTGCCGAAAGCTGACCTGCATGCTGGCGTGCGGCGTGAAGCCCGTGCCGGCGACTGTTATCCGATTCGCTCGGCCGTACCAGGCTCGACTCGGACTCACCATGGTTACGCTGGGGGTGGGGCAGCAGGACGTGCCGGTGGCGAAGGCTGCCGCCTTTTCCCACATCCTCAGATACGCCTCTGCCGAGTCTCGCTTAAGGTGGTTATAGGTTCCGACATCGAGCCCCGTTGCGGAAAGCTTGCTGAACATAGTCGGCACTTTACCCATGTGCGCTAAGCCGGCCATCTTCGAATCCTGGTCTTCCCCGCTGAAAACCATTTGTTGAATGAGACCGTTGAGGTCCGTACCGAGCGCAACGTTTACGCCCTTGAGACGACTCAAGTAGTCGAGAGCGTAGGCGAAGTGGAATTCGTTTCCGCCCAACTTGTTCCCCGGCATTGAAATGTAACCCACAGTTGGCATGGATGTCGGAATACCGGCTGCGTCCATGGCCGCGTGGTAGCCGTCCGCTCGATAGTAGTCCGAGCCCGTCCTGAGGCCGAAGAGCCCGCCCGTCTTCTTGACCAAATCCAGTTGCCAGTCGGGCGTGGTCTTCTCGTGGTTCTTCTGCGCCTTCCAGCCGTAGTTGTCGAGGATTTTCCGCACGTGTCCGTGCGAGATGTAAACCGGGTAGTCGCAGGCGGCAGTCACGATTTGCTCGACGTCCTTGACGCTTCGTTCGGACATGTGGGCAATGTCAACCGGCATTCCCAGGTTGAGCATCTTGATGACGAACTGCCTCCCGGTGGTTGTGAGACCCAGGGGGTTCAGGCTCCCGGTAAGGGTGCTTAGATCGCCGGTTGAAGCGTCACACCTGGCGTAGTTACCGGACCCTCCGTGGTCTTGGCAGAGGCGCTTCACAGTCGTCGCGCTCCTTCTGGCCTGGAGCCACTTGATATTCCCGTCGTGGGTAGCCACGCCTCCCAGAGCGCCATTGAATTGATGGAGCGGCTGCAGCGTTCGAACCCCCAGGTTATATAGGCTTTGCAGCCTGGCCAGGGAATTGATGTTGAAGATGTCGCTTGCTTCGACCGAAAGGACAACTGCCAGCTTGTTTTGGTTGATGATGTTCCGAGCATCAGCCGCGCTGTAGGCAATCTGATAAAAGGACGCGCTCGGATCGTTGTCGAGCGCAATAGCGGCGTTGAGTTGTCGGGTGACGTTTTCGATGTCACCGCACTCGTATCCGTTCGCCCGGTTCGACTTGGGCAGAAGCCCGCAAAATGCCTCGTTGTTGAGCGCCGACATCACCATCAGGCGCAGGCCGTTCTCGTAAGCTTGGTGGAGCCACGTGGTGTGGACCTGCTGGTGAGCGATCGCGTCCCAGGCCGGCCACGACGCTTTGTCACGGTTGTTTTGGTTCCGATCCGTCCAGTCGTGATCGCGGTCTTCGGCATGCAGCGTGATGGAGCCCCAGTTCGGATTCCAACTGCACGTGTTTGAGCAGGCCGACAGACCGAGGGTGTTGCAGGCCAGACCTACGCTCTTCCCGTCGCCGTCCCGGTCGCGGCAGATCGATCCAATGCTCTGCATTGAACAAACACTCGAACCACATTTGGATTTCGAGAGTGTATTACAGGCCAGATTTCCCCTGCAGAGCCCCGCATTCCAGGTGCAGGTCTTGTTGCAATTTCCGCCGCTGACTAGATTGCACGCGGAGCCGACGCTAATTCCGTCGCCTGGTTTGTCCCTGCAGGCACTGCCGAGGCTCCTCCACTCGCACACGTGGGTCGGTGGGGGACCGCACTGCGACTGGCCAAGTAGGTTGCACGCGACGTTTCCCTCGCACAACCCGGGTCCGGGAATTATGGTCGCCTGGCAGTAGCCGTGGCGCCGGTTCGCGTGTAGACCGGTATCGGCGGCAGCGATTTCCGATGCGAGCAGTGAGGCCAGAGTCCCCAGTGGATCCACGTTGTGAACCTGGTTGAAGTCGAAGGCGCCGTGACCTCGCCCCAGAGCGCCCGGCACGTTGCCGCTGCATCTGGGAAGCGCGGTGGTGATGGGACCAGTTGGACTGCCATTCAGCCAAGCGCCGCCAAGCGACTCGTTGGTGAACTGGTGGACGTGAAGATCGGCATAGCCCACGACCGGCTCAACGGCGCGTCTCTGTTTCGGAACCGGTGTAATGTCACGTTTGAGATTCGCGGGACTGATCGGCTTCGGGACAGTCGGCAGGTGAAGGCTGGCAGCCTCTCGCGACTTGTTCGTAACCTCGATTGTCTGAGCGAAAGAAGCCCCGGATATGGCGCTGCAAAACAGCACGCT
>JANNJZ010000002.1:0-4140 GCA_031396065.1 Pyrinomonadaceae bacterium
CGCTCAGGCAAGCGAAACAAAGTGGCCAATGAGCTACTCAAGGGATCAATCGCAGTAAGAAAATCGCCCATCATCGATAAGCAAAAGTGTTCATGAAGACGAAACCACTAACAATGCTCAGTTTTTCCGCAGCCTGCTAGACGACAGCGGTGAGGCCCACGCCGTTACGGTTCTGGTGGGACGTGGAGACGAAAGTCAGACGATTGCTGTCGGCCCGGTGTAGCGGTGGGCGTCAACCGTCCCAACTCCACCCCTCAATGGTACACTTTACACGCCGCCGCGCACCTCGCTCGCCTGTTTACTCTTCTCTGCGCATCTCATCGAGCATCTGTTGGATTCGTTGTTTCAGCACGGCCGTGACTCTTTCGTAAACGACTTCTTCATCCGCCCCATCTGCAGCTATCTTGCGCGCGTCGACGGGCGTGCCGAAGCTTATCTTCACCTTGGCCAGGCGCACGCGCCAGGACTTGCGCGGCCAGATGCGATAAGCGCCGTCCAAAGCAACTGGCACGATCGGTATATTCAGTTCGGTCGCGAGAATCGCCGCCCCCTTCTTGAACTCCTGGAGTTGGCCGTCAAAGGAGCGTTGGCCCTCGGGGTAGATATTCAGAATCTTACCGACACGGAGTCCGGCGGCGCCGGCCCGCATCGCACGCATCAGTTGCACGTCAGGATCGATGGGCACGACGTTAATCACCCTTGCTAGCTGAGCCATAGCCGCGTTGGCAAAGTACATGCTGGCCCCGACATGAAAAACATTTCGTAGCACGCTCCGGGGATAGACGGAACAAACAAGCAAGGGATCAATGTAGCTCTGATGGTTTGGGCAGATTAGATACGGTGGCTCGAGCTGGGCGAGAACCTCACTGCCCTTCACTTCCATGCGAAACAAAAGACGCGCGCCAAGGTGAATGAACCACAGGACCACCTGTGCAAAGAACTCTATTCCTGGTTTGCGCCTTAGGAGTTGCTCCACTTCCGGCAATGCCTCAGGTGTTCCCGCTAACACATCACGCCAGTGAAATTCCGCTGGGGCTGATTCCACTGGTCGTGGCCCACCGCTGGTCTTTGCGTTGGCTAACCGAATTAGCTCGCCCAATGTCTGAGCAGTGGACACTTCTTCAGGCTTGAGATCGATGCCCAGGCTTTGTTCGACGCTGACAACACATTCCGCGCGCGCAAGAGAGTCAAGCCCTAGATCAATTTCAAAGTTCATCTGCGGATGAATTAGCTCGATATCGCGAACGTGCTGTTTTACAGCCGCAACTGTGCCGCGCCCGGCTGGAGAATCCATCAATGCCCGATCTGCTTCGCTGAGAACAAAGGCTTTCGACTCTCGCCGGTTGCCTTCTCGTTCCCTCAACGCCTCAAGTTGGTCTCGCAGTTCGAACCGCCGTATTTTGCGTGTAGTCGTGCGCGGCAAGGGATCGGCGCGCAGGACAAAATCATGCACGCGTTGATACTCCGGCAATTCCCGTCCGAGATTTTCCAGCTCCCAAACAACCCACTCCCGCGCATTCGCAATGTGCCGCGCTTTCAGGTGTTCGAAATTCGGCACCACCACCGCGCATAGCTTTTCTGCTTTTTTGAACTGACTTGCTTCGTCCTTGACCCCGAGCACGCAGACCTCGCTAACGAACGGCGAGTGTTCGTAGTACGCTTCCACATCTTCAGGGAAGACATTCTTGCCAGATGGCAACTTGATCACGTCTTTCTTGCGGCCAACGATGTAGAGGTGCCCCTGTTTGTCAAAACGCCCCAGATCGCCAGAGCGAAAGAATCCCTCGGCTGTAAAGGCTTCGCGGTTGGCTGCCGGATTCTGGTAATAGCCTGACATCACCACCGGCCCACGAATCAACACTTCGCCGATCCCTGCTCCGTTGGGTTCATCGATCCTGACCTCGACACCATTCAGCGGGGTGCCCACCGAACCAATCTTGTTATCTTCAAAGCGCGTAACCGTGGCCGCACCGCTGGTCTCTGTCAGGCCATAGCCCTGCAAGATCGTGAAACCCAAGCGGTAAAACGCCTGCGCCACCTCCTCGTCGAAGTTGGCACCCCCAGAAACCGCCAAGCGTAGTTTGCCGCCAAAAGACTGGTGGATGGGCTTAAAGAAAAAGCGACCAGCATTCAACCCAAGCCAGTCGCGCAGCCAGCCGTTGACAGCAAGCATGACTCGAAAGAGAACCCGGACTGGCGCCGGTCGGGTGAGTACCGCGTCAAATATCTTTTGATGAAACAGGTACCACAGGCGCGGCACTCCAACGAGCGCCGTTGCCCCACCTTCTCTTAGACCAAGCTCGATTTGAGCACTACTCAATTCAGTGAGATAGACGACCCGGGCACCTATGATCGTGGCGAGCCAAAGATTAACGATTTGGGAGTAGGCATGAAATAGCGGCAGGAGACTGAGGATCACCTCCCGGTCGCTAAGGCGCATCACCTCCTGGACCTTATCGCTCTCCGCATAGATATTTCCGTGGGTGAGCGGCACGGCCTTTGGCACTCCTGTCGTCCCTGAGGTGTATATCAGAACCGCCAAATCTTCTGCCTTAGCAGGTGGCGAAGCTTCATTGAACTCCTTCGGCGTCGGGGTCTCTGCCCAATCTTCAAAACTTGCCAGTCCATCTGCTGGTGCGAGGTGTCGCAGGGCCACAGCCGGAATGCTGCGGCCGATTTGCTCGCAGGCTGCCCGAAACTTAGCTAATGAAGTTGGTGAAATAAACGCGAGTTTCGCTTTGGAGCCTTTAAGAAAGGCGGCGAGTGCCTGCGTGGTCGCCGCCGGATCTAGTGGGGTAACGACCGCCCCTCGATAAATGATGCCGAGGTAGGCAATGGCCCAATTGGGATCGTTCTCCCCGATGATGGCTACCCGGTCGCCGAAAGCGATTTTCTCCTGACTGAGGCGATACGCAATGCTGCGAACCTGCGCCAGCATGGAACCGAAGGTAATCGTCTCCTTACTGTGGGGCTCGATCACCATCATCGCTACCTTGTCAGGGCGAATGCTCGCCGCCGCTACGACTCGCTCGCAAAAAGTCTGTTTTTCGCTCGGGGTGTACAGGTTCATTCCATGCGGTAAGCAATCGCTTCCGGGCCTCCGATCTAAATTCCCAAATAAGCGAGTTGATCTATCACCTGCCGCATCAGCAACGTCGCCCGAGAATGAGAAGCTTCTACTTGTGCTACCGCTTCCCGGAGCCGGTCACCCAGACTGCTGTAGTGTTGGGTACTATCGTCTTCCCTGCTGAGGGCCTCCTGCACGTCTCTCGCCAGGTTCTGAAGCATCGCCCGTTCGTTAGCGTCGAGAGATTCAACCTGCTGGAGTTCAGCATGTAACTCTTCGAGATGTCCACGAAGTATTTGTTTGTCCATCGCCTTTCAACCCCCCCATTCCATAGTCGTAAGTCTATCATCGCTCTCATGAAGCGTCAGAACTCTGAGGCTGCCACCTCCAATCACGTATTTCCGGCATGTCGTCGCCGTGGTGGCGAATGAACTGCTTGTGTTCGAGGAGTTTTTCGCGCATCAGTTGTTTCGCGTGCGCGCCGATATTCCCTAGCTTTGGGACGCGCTCAATCACGGCCATCACCAGATGAAAACGATCCAGGTCGTTCAGCACAACCATGTCGAAAGGAGTTGTAGTAGTTCCCTCCTCTTTGTAACCGCGAACGTGAAAATTGTGATGATTAGTTCTCCGGTAAGTCAGACGATGAATCAACCAGGGGTAGCCGTGAAACGCGAAGATGACGGGCTTGTCGGTCGTGAACAGGGAATCAAAATCTTTGTCGGAGAGACTGTGCGAATGCTCGCCGGCGTTTTGCAACGTCATCAAGTCTACGACATTCACATGGCGTATTTTCAACCTGGGAAACTCTTGTCGAAGAATATCCACGGCCGCCAACGTCTCCAGCGTCGGGACATCGCCCGCACACGCCATCACTACGTCCGGTTCGACGCCGTCGTCATTGCTCGCCCACTCCCAGATGCCGGCTCCGACGGTGCAATGCTTAACCGCCGCGTCCATGTCCAGGTACTGCAATGCCGGTTGTTTGCCCGCGACGATGACGTTGACGTAATTGCGGCTCCGCAAACAGAGATCCGTTACGGAAAGAAGTGTGTTGGCATCCGGCGGCAAGT
>JANNJZ010000003.1:0-9040 GCA_031396065.1 Pyrinomonadaceae bacterium
AAGCCGCCGCTGTGGACCATCCAGATTTGCCCCGGCGTTCCCGTATTAGCCATGGCCTTCTCTTCTTCTGTCAGTCGCGCGTCGAGCCAGGTGAAATAGTAGGTAGTGCCCACCCACATGATGCCGGCAAAGACGTGCACCCAACGGAAGATCAGGTTGAGCCATTCGCTGAAGGTTGGATCGAGATTCATTTGTTGTCCGACAAACTTTACAGTTTGTCGCTGTTGCAATTAGACTCCCGCGGGATCGACAAACTGAAAAGTTTGTCGAACTGAAAGTCAACTGCCGCGATACGTGGAATAACCGTACGGACTAATCAAGAGCGGCACGTGGTAGTGCTGGGCCTCATCATCGATTTTGAAAACAACCGTAACTTGCGGATAAAAATATTCCTGGTTCAGACCCGAGAAGTAGGGCTCAGTATCGAAGACCAGCCGGTAAGTTCCGCCGAGTAGCGGCTCCTGAACCAGAAAGAAGGGCTTCACCCGACCATCATCGTCGGTCCAAGCGTGGCTGAGTTCGGTCCAGCTTTCGTTCGTATTCTGCATGTCCAGGTGGACCGCGACTCCGCCCGCAGGCGCGCCGCGCGATACGTCGAGTATGTGCGTGGAGATGGTGCTCATCTTGAGACGGCAGTCTAGAGCGTAAAGTTCTAACTGTCGATCAGTTTTTTCAATCTCAATTGGGTGATCTTTGCCTGCTCGGCTGCGGCTGTGCGCAATTCGTCGGCGGAGGAATTTTGAAATCTCGCCCGCAGGATTTGGAGCATCTCCTCAGAACTCTTGCCGGTCGCGCAAACAATGAATATGTAACCAAACTTCTGTTCATACTCGTTATTCAAGCCTGCCAGGGACTGCAAGGTCTCGGCGGCCCCATCGCTGACACCCGCCTGCTCTGCTTCAGACCAGCGCCTGGATTGTTCTGAGGTTGACGCGGCTGCCTTCTTTTCCCCAATCTTTGGGTGACTGTGAAAAGCCTCCAGCCAGTCGTTTGGATCAAGCGACCACCAAATCTGATCTGCCTTTTCGCTTAACTCATCGAAGTTTGAAAACGGCAGCGCGGCAATCATTAGCCGCGCCCATTCCTGCGAGCCGCAGCACTTCAGCAATTCGGTTTGCACTTCTGCGGCGGAAAGCGAATTCAAGCGCGGGAGATTTGTCTGCAAATTTGTGGACATCGATCAAACACCGTAAAGCAAACTGTAAGGCCACCCCAGCGGGACTGCCCCGCCGGGGACCCCGGGTTTGCGACGATTCGTTGGCACACAAGGCGGCAACCTAGCCACCGTCCGCAAACTAACAGTTTGCGTTACGAGATACGTCCATAAACCCGCAAGCGGCTCACCCCACCGTCTGGAAAGATATTGAACCGTAAATGCGAGACGGTTCCAGTATCCAGCACTTCGTCCTCGAACCAGTGTCGCGTGTGGGCCTGCAGTTTCGTCCGCGGCAAAACCGATTTCCAGTCGAGCGAGACCGGCAGGATGCTGCCGGTTGTCAAACAAGCCTCGAGCGCGCAACTCTCAGGAAAATTCCCCTTGAACCAGGAAGTATCGACTTCCAAACGTTTTACATCTCCAGGCCTTGCCAGTTTGATTATTACCCAATCATGACCGGGACCGCGGCGACGTTTAGTTTCCCAGCCATCACTCATATTCAGCGCTCGCCCGGGCATGATCAAATTATGGCGGTGGCCAAAAAACATGTCGCTACAGGAAAGCACCCGCCCTCCATTCTCAACCGCGGCAAGATCGATGTCGCCACCAATGCGTTTAAGCTTTTCCCAATCCGGCACCACCTCGCCATAGACTCGCAAGCGCGCCACCCCACCATCCGGGAAAATCTTGAAACGCAGGTGCGTGAAACTCTGGTCACACTCAATTGCAAAAGGATTTTGACTGTCACCGGACAAGGAGACCTGGGGCAGGATCTCGGTCCACTGGACGTCGTCGGCAGTTAACTGCTCGGTCGTCGGCAGGCCGGCGATGGAACAAGCTTCGAGCGAGCAATGCTCGGGGTAGTTACCACGAAAGAAACTTGTATCAACCACCACGCCGCGAATAATACCCGCAAGCCCCAGCCGAATGATGCACCAGTCAAATCCTGGGCTCCGCCGACGACGAGATTCCCAGCCGTCCATCCACTTACCCAGGTCCGTGTACTTCCCTTCAATGAAGATGGGCGCACTGGCCTTGAGAAGATTCTCCTTCGAAGCAAAAAACTCGTCGTTGGCGAACAACACCGCGCCGCCGAGTTTTTCAGAAGCGATATCGACAAGGTCAGTGAAGTCGGTTTGAAGTTCTAAGTTTTCCATTGGGCCCACCCAAGTCATAAAGGATGCAACGCAAACGCGCTAACCGCCAGGACGCCAGGATCGCCAAGACGCCAAGTTAAGAGAGTAGGAATGCTTCGTCTTGTTTCTAACTTTTTGTTCCCTTGGCGCACTTGGCGTCTTGGCGTCTTGGCGGTTAACTGACTTTGTCACCGGTTCGTCAGCAAGAGCCCACGCGGCTCCCCATCAAATTCGCCACCATCATATATCTTCCGGCCACGAAGAAAAGTCTTCTCGACCACGCCTTGTAGAACGCGATCATCATAAGGAGTTAGTTTGTGGCGATGAAGCAGGGCCTCTCCCGCAACCTTAAACTCCTGTTCCGGATTCCAGATAACGAAGTCAGCGTCAAAGCCACTCGCAACAGCGCCTTTCCTATTGGCCAGCCCTACCAGATTCGCGGGAGCACTACACAACCAGCCGGCGAGATCCTGAATGGAGAAGCCGCGCCGGCGCGCCTCTGTCCATACGATTGGCAGCCGCAGCTGCAACGACGAGATGCCACCCCAGGCCGCGAGAAAGTCTCCCGTCTCACGCAACTTCATATCTGGGGGACATGGCGAATGATCGGAAACGATCATGTCGATAGTGCCATTGCCCAGCGCGCTCCAAAGCTGTTCACGGTTTTCGCGCTCCCGAATTGGCGGGCAACATTTGAATTCCGTCGCGCCTTCTGGAATTTCTTCCGCAGCAAACGTCAGGTAATGAGGACAGGTCTCGGCTGTGATGCTGAGTCCGCCAGCTTTCGCTTCACCCAACGTCGGCAACGCGTCGGCCGACGAGTGATGAACGATGTGTATGCGCGTGCCGAATTCGCGGCCCAGCTTGATCATCAGCGCCACGGCTTCGTTTTCAGCCGCGCGCGGACGCGACGCCAGAAAGGTTGAATACTTCGTCGGAGACGCATTCGTGTCTTGGGTGGAGCTTATTGGTCCGGGAACCTCGGCATGCACTATCAGCACCGCTCCGAGTCTCGTCAACTCAGGCATTGCTCCCCGTAAATCTTCCTCGGTGACGTTCCGAAACTCGTCCACTCCTGAGTGAATCAGGAAACACTTGAACCCGACAACGCCCGCAGACAAGAGTGCTGCGAGTTCGTTTGTGTTTCCCGGAACCACGCCTCCCCAAAAGCCGACGTCAACAAAGCATCGGCCATTCGCCGCTGCTAACTTTTCATTTAAGCCTGCTACCGAGGTGGTTGCCGGAATCGAGTTGAGCGGCATATCGATGAGGGTAGTAACGCCGCCTGCTGCTGCCGCCCGCGTCGCAGAGTCAAATCCTTCCCACTCAGTCCGCCCGGGCTCGTTGATGTGGACGTGAGAATCCACCAGGCCCGGCATCACCATCGAATCGTCGCTCACCTCAATCACTTCTGTGCCTCCGGGCACGTCTTCATACGATCTGATGGAGGAGATGATGTCGCCGGAGACATGGATCGATGCCGGGACGATCGACCCTGGCAGGACCACTTGTTTGCCGCGAATGACGAGATTAGAAGCAGGCATTAGCTATCTCAGACTGGTTAACTGTAACCGGCGTTCAACGGAGTCTGTCGAGAAAACGACTACCTCGCCTTGCGCTTTGCCGCTCGTCCGCTTTCTTCCGGTGCGGCTCTGCCGCCTTCCGTGCGGTAAGGCTCTGCCTTACCGTAGCGCTTTGTTTGAATTTCGAGGCTACGCCTCCGTCAATGTGCAGAGGCACAGCCTCTCAGGAATCTAGACTGTTCCGGTAAGGCGGAGCCTTACCGCACGGAAGGCGGCAAAGCCGCAAGAACCACAGCCAACAGACCTAATTGGGTGATCGAAAAACTCGAAGCTTGCTTTACTGTTCACCCAAAAGTCGGCGGCGGTGGCGGCAGATTCGGTTGAAACTCACCAAGTCCAAAAACCTGTTCATAGGCCATTGCAATTGCGGCAAGACTCACCGGCATCACCAGAAAAGCGCCGACATAACAAAACAGGACTCCGACGAAAGTCATCAACCCGGTCATCATTAGCAGTCCCAGCAACCGCCAGAAGTTTGCGAGGGCCGCCTTAACACTTAGTTTCACAGCCTCAACGCCGGAAAGCCGGCGATCCACAATCAGCGGGTATGCAAATGCAAAGACAACCGAAAGCACCACCAGGATAACTATCATTGCCAGCCAGAAGACGGCAAAAAAGCCAAAGAACCCGAGCATGGCACCGGGGCTGGGTTCGCCACCTTGGCTCATCATCGCGAAGAGGGCCACGTAAAAAACAATGTACATGGGAACAATTACCACCACGACCGGAATCATGTGCAGGAGGGTTGCAACTACGCTATCGCCAAAGTAGTCAAAACCTTTGAAGAGGATGCCAAACTCGATCGGATTTCCTCGTCTGGTTTGTAACAGCGCGAGGTAGAGGCCACACATCATCGGGCCCATTAGTAATCCCAGCGGCACCACGCTACCGATGATCATGCCGACCGCAGTCATACCGACGAAGAGCCAATACTGATCTTTGATCAAATTCCAGCCGGCTTTGAGACATTCCATAGGCTCCACTGCGTTTCTGCGGAATTCGACTGTAGGGGATGTGCCGTTCATAGTTTGTTTGATCCTTTCCAAGCCAGGCCGGGGTTACGCAGTCCAAAGGCTCCGCTCACGGAATTGCAGGCGTTAGGTCATTACTAATATTTCGTTTCCAACCAGCCTTGTCTAGTAACCATTGAAGTTTTCCCTTGATTGCTTCCGCATAGATCAAAGCTCCCATGTTATTTGGGTGGCCCAGCGAAGCATAGCGGCAGATCAGCAGCCGGTTCTTGCGATCTCGTTTTGCCTCTTCACTCTCCTTGATGTCTTTACTACCCTTGCGGACCTTCGGCGCTTTGAACGTTTCGTTACAGCTCTTGACCCGGCTATCTCTAACATCGTCGTTTGGCTTGTAGGCAGCCGTTCCCAACGAAAGGGCGACGATGATTTTTCTGAACCCCGAAAGATTGGTTGACCCAAACATGAAATTCCACAGCAGGGTGTTGGAAGCTGAGAATGAGTGTTCGGGCCAAAATTCGATCTCAACAAAATTTACCCTTTCCGGCAGGCTCTGCTCAGCGAGTTCAGCGTTAATTCTACGAACTGCCTGGCTGAGGCTGGCGGTGGAAACTTTGTACCATATCTCGGAAAGCGCAATTAGCCTCTCTCGCATCTCTTTGTCAGTCATGCGCTGATTTTCACCTCGTCCGCTGTTCAACTTTTTCACTAACAAGCGGATGAAAGCGTTGTCTGCGGTGTTGTTTGAAACTACCCGGTAGTAGCTGGTAACCACCACTTGTGCGTTTGGAAAGCTCTCGGTAATTCGCTGCAACAACTTGTGCATGCCCGCACCACAGGTTGACGTAATCCGTTCACGCAGCCAATCGGGACTGGAGCCGGCATTCAGAAGATTACTGACGTCCACGTCATTTATACAGCCGTCGACAAGAATCAGATCCACCTTTGAACGGGCCTGACCATAGAACTGCGTCGCATTATCGAGCTGCTCATTGATCGTAGGAAAAGGAAGATTGACTTCCCCGTCATTTGACTTGTACGGGAGTGGCGTGGAGACGCCGTCGAGGTGAGCGCCGGAGTGGGCCTCAATCCGTGTTTGAACTTCCCTTCCGGTCTTTTCCTGCAACCAGCACTTAATCCGCCACCAGAATTTTTCCTCAGGCTTGAGACCCTGGCCCCACATTATCGAGTCGCCCAGCACGAGCATCAGCATCGGATCTTCTGGCGAGGGCGTTACGTCACCCGGGCATTGGGCCGCGGCGCGCGTGGCGGTAAGGACAAAGAGAAGGCTCACCCCAATCGCCAGGAGAAAAGTTTTTCTTAGTGGTTTGGGAGGCATGTGAGTCTTCCGTGATCCGAAGGCTTTCCGCGCTTACGTTGTAGGGGCGGCACTCCGTGGCCGCACCTCCTTCTCGCGGTTCCACTCACTCTGGTAATTTCCCCACGGGGTGTGGCGGCATCCGTGGGCGCCTACTTCCGGCGGTTCCATTCAACTCATAACTGACGCCAATCCAACGAGGGGTGGCCACGGAGTGCCACCCCTACAATCCAGCGAACGATGCGGGGTCATTCAAACAATACGCCTCCCGGCCACCATTAGTTTGCTTAACAACCGTCACGCGCGAATTGTCGCAAGTTTGAGCAGGAAGTCCTCCAACAAATTTAGGCTGACCTTCAGACGATAATCCTTTGTTGATCGAATGTCGTCTATGGGAACGATTTCATCTGCCAGCGTCGCCTGGGCTCGTTCAATACTACTGCCGTCAAGGTTGACCCCTCGCAGCGCATCCTCCGTCCTGACGCAGCGGAATGGAACCGGCGCGACACTGCCCAACACAATCCGAACGTCTTGCACTATGTTGTCGTTAGTTCGCGCCGTCGCCGCGAAACATACCTTCGATATCGCCTGCGCTTTTCGGGTCCCGACTTTGCGATAGTAATGATGGACTGGGGTTGAGATACGCGGAAGTCGAATCCTGGTGAGCAGTTCACCCGGGCGCATGATCATCTTCTTGTAGGCCGTGTGGAACCCGTGATACGGCACCCAACGGACCGCAGTGGATGAAGTCAATTCGATCTCAGCATCATAGGCCAGCAAGGCGGGAGGCGAGTCGGCTGCCGGTGAAGCGTTGGCGATATTCCCGCCAAGAGTGCCCCGATTCTGAATCGCCAACCCACCGGTTTCGCTCGCGGCCTGACAAAGCATCGGGAACTCTTCGCGAAGGATCGGATTTGCCTGCACCTCGGTATACGTCGTAAGTGCGCCCAGCGTAATGTGCTCAGCCGAGACTTCAATTCCGCGCAGCTCCGCGAGGTTCCAGATGTTGAGATAGTTTTTATGCTGGAGCCTGCCTGCTTCCAGCAACACCATCAGGTCAGTGCCGCCGGCGAACGGCTGCCACACATTGGCTTCACCCGCTAATCGGGCGAGTGCGTCCGGCAGCGATGTCGGAGTGAACAGTTGATAACTAGGAATGAATGCTCGCACCCTTGTTTTTCTTCCTGTTTCTGGGTTTCTTCGCTGATTGGGTTTCAGACTTTATTTCTGCGGTAAGCTTTCTAATCGTCGTCGCTCGTCTCTCAGCATCTCCGAGGCCGCATGCACGCTTGAGCCGGGCAGTAACTGCTGCAGCCGACATATCAACCTTGGTCCTGTTATCCATATCGGTGTACTCCTTAAGTGATCGACAACAACGATTCACTTTTAGGCATCGAAGGGCCGAAAACCTCTTTCCCATAGCTCCATAGAAATTTGTCCAATTCCTTCGCGTTGAGATCTCCGAGCCCATAAAAATTCTGAAAATCCTTGAGAACTTCTTTGAACCGACGATATTCCTTCAGATCGAATGTTTCAGAAGAGAAACGGTCCTCCTTCTGATAAGCCCTTAAGAGTTTATCGACATAGCTGTCATAAATCGGGTAGTGATCGGGATTGTGGAAGCTGCAGTACTTCGTTGCAAATGCGTAGTTCCTTCGTTCCTTTCCTTTAATAGTCACTCTCGCGATTTGTTCAACGATTTGAGGGTCACCCTGTTTGAGCCCTATATCGATATTCAAGCCAAAAATGTGTTTGGCAACGATAACTATCGCTCTAATCTGAGTCGAATAAAGAGTGTTGATTATCGTGCTCTTTATCAAAACCCCGGTGTAGTCGCGGTTATCAGGAAATATCTTCAACAGCTCTCGTATCGCGTCCTCTTCCGCGGGGCCGATCTGCTCCCACTGCTTTCCAAACATTTCAACCAATTCTTTGGTTGGTCTATGAAGTTCCATCGTCCTTACTGGTTCTTTGGCACGCTCGCAACACGGAGTCAAAAATCTTCATATAGCCTGTGCAGCGACAGAGATTTCCCGCGAGACCGTTGCGAATCTCCACCTCCGTGGGATTCGGATTTCGTTCGAGCAGATCCACGGCGGCCATCACCATCCCCGGCGTGCAGATGCCACACTGCGCCCCACCGCATTCAATGAACGCCTGTTGCACTGCATGCAACTGCTCGCCACTCGCGACGCCTTCTATCGTCTTGATCGTCGCACCCTCAACCTGGGCCACGGGAACCAAACAACTGTTCACGATGCGGCCATCGATTAGAACCGTACACGCGCCACACTCGCCCTCGCCACAACCTTCCTTGGTGCCGGTTAGATGAAGTTGTTCGCGCAGCACGTCGAGCAGACGATCCATTGAGTGAGCCTGAATCGTTCGCGGCTCGCCGTTGACGATGCAGTTGATTGGTTTCTTTGCGTCGATAGTTGGCATTGTCACTATTAACGTCTGCTATTGCCCGTGCCAAAGGTGAAGCATATCATGTTGAGCATGTTCGACTGGGCCGATTGTCAACAAGTAGAACGCAGTGAAGCCAAACTCAGCGGTGCCTGGGTTTTTCGTGGTACTCGCGTGCCCGTGCGAGCTCTGTTTGAGAACCTCGAAACCGGTGCCACGATCGATGAATTTCTGAAATGGTTTCCCGGCGTAACTCTTGAACAAGTCGTTGCGGTTCTGGCCCATGCCGAGCAAAGCCTCGCAGAAGTCTAGTCCCCGAACCCCTGCAAATGAGAATCCTTTTCGATCAGGGAACGCCGCTCCCGCTACGAGATCATCTTGCTGGGCACGTAATAGAAACCGCAACGACTTGTTCAAGAGTTACGCCGGGAAACCATTTCAGAAATTCATCGATCGTGGCACCGGTTTCGAGG
>JANNJZ010000037.1:0-7547 GCA_031396065.1 Pyrinomonadaceae bacterium
CGATTGGCTGTGTCGGGGCCCGGCGCCCCCAGCTCGCCGATGACCAAAGCGGTAACAGGTTACCGCACTCCAAAGGACGCACTCTTCTCACCTCAAGACAGAACAAGGTCGAGAACGGAGCATTATTAGCGGCGGCTGAAGACTCGTTCGACCTATTGATTACCACAGATCAGAAACTGCGTTATCAGCAAAATCTCACTGGAAGAAAGCTAAGCATCCTAATACTCATGACGACGAGTTGGCCCCTTATTCAAAAAATCATTCCACAAATCCTGAACACAATTGCCCGCTCGAACCCCGGCAAACTCCTTGAATTCACTCCGCCGCAGTAAACCCCTCCATCATCGCTTCCGGCATCAACGGCACGTGGTTGAAACTAACCCCGGTGGCATTTTCTATGGCACTGAGTATCGCCGGCGCGGCCCCATCCATGGGCAGTTCACCAATGCCTTTTGCTCCACCTGGTCCGTACGCATAAGGGTTCTCTTCAAAGTAGACTCGAATCGGTGGAATGTCAGCCGCAGTCGGCATGATGTAATTTGTCATCTGACCATTCGCCATCCGGCCATCTTTCCAGACGACCTTCTCAAAAAGCGTGAAGCCAATTGCCTGGGCTACGCCGCCCTCAATTTGTCCGGCTGCCAGGATTGGATTGATTACGCGCCCGACTTCCTGCAAGGCCACGAAGTCGTCAACGTGAGCCTCATAAGTCAACAGGTCAACCGAAACTTCGGCAACATAAACTGCCCATGCGTAAGTTCCGTAAGCATCACCCTGGTATTTTTCGTCGTCCCAGTAAACATTCGGTGGCGGCTGATACTTACTAAATGCTTTCAGCGGGCCAAATGTGCTGGCGTACTCCCGGCAGGCACTTTGAAATTCTGACGAGCTGTACGCTTCCTTCAACAAGCCGCTGCCAATCAGCGTTTGCTTCAAACCGAGCACTGCGGATTCCACCAGCTTGCCCACCACCATGCACGTGCGCGATGCCACAGTTGGCCCGCTGTTGGGAACGTCCCTGGTGTCCGGCTGAGCGATTTCAATCACCTCGCTGTCTACGCCCAACGCTTCGGCAGCGATTTGAGAAAAAATCGTATTGGTTCCCTGGCCAATCTCGGTGCTGGCCGCCAGAATTCGCACTCGTCCTTCGGGAGTAGCTTCAGCGCCAACGACTGAGGCCAGGTAAACTTCGCCCGAACCGGTGAAGCCGGCGCCGTGCATGAACGAGGCAAAGCCAATACCTTTCTTGATCCTGCCTCCTAGCACCCCATCGGGGCTGCCCCGTTGGGGACCCCGCCCTGCTCCTGCCTCCTGCCCCTGTTTGTTTCCTGCCTCCTGCCCCTTCCCGTTCTCGCGCGCGAAGCGTTCTCGTTTCTCTTGATAGCCGGTCAATTCAAAAGCCCGGGCCAGCAACTGGTCCATGTCGACCTTTTCCCGAATCACCTGGTTGGTGGCGGTGGTTTGACCCTCATGAACGAAGTTCCGCCGGCGAAACTCATCAGGGGCCAGACCCAAGCGACTGGCAACTTTATCGAGATGACGCTCGAGGGCAAAGATGCTTTGCGGCGCTCCAAATCCCCGAAACGCTCCGTGTGGTGGAACGTTGGTAGCCACAGCACTCGAACGAATACGCACGTTCGGACAGTAGTAAGGTCCGGCGGCGTGAATTGTTCCGCGCGAGAGTACAACCGGCGAGAGGGTGCAATAAGCTCCACCGTCAACCACAAACTCAATCTCCTGCGCCAGGAGCTTTCCATCGTTAGTTACCGCAGTCTTGTGCCGCGTTCTCGATGGGTGACGCTTGGTCGTCGCCACCATGTCTTCTGCCCGGTCGTACATAATCTTTACCGACTTGCCGGATTTCCACGCTAGCAGCGCCGCATGGCCGGCAATCAACGATGGATACTCTTCCTTGCCGCCAAAGCCGCCGCCGGTTTCAGTCTGAATCACGCGAATCTTTTCTTCACTAAGACCGAATAGTTTCAGCAGCGCTTTATGCACATAGTAAGGACACTGCATCGACCCCCAAACGGTTACTCCCTCGGCTTCGTTCGCAATGGCAATCACGCCGTTGTTCTCAATGTAAAGCTGCTCCTGCGCCCCCGTGAAATATTCGCCCTCGATGATTTGGTCTGAATTCGCCCAAACGTCGTCTACGTTTCCTTTCTCAACCAGAAAAGATTTGAAGACGTTGTCGTCTCCCCAAATGACCTCGGTTTTGTTAACGGAGTCTTCGAGCGTAAAGACTGGCGGCAACTCCTCGATTTCCAGACGAACGTTACGTCGAGCCTCCTCAAGCAGATGTTTGTCCCGGTGGGCGAGCAGGACGACGGGCTCTTCCGGATGATTGACTACTTCGTCGGCAAGGTAAGGCTGGTCGTTTAAGATCAGCGCGACGTAGTTTTCACCGGGAATGTCCTTCGCGGTGACGATGGTGAATTCGCTCCACGGAATATCGCCTTCGAAATGGATCCCGTTCAGACGCCCTCGCGCCACCGGACTACGCACCGTGACGCCGTGCAGCATTTCCGGAAAAGAAATGTCGTCAACGTAAAGCGCCTGGCCGGTGACTTTCTTCCGGCCTTCCTTGCGTGGGATGGATTTTCCGACAAGACTCGGGTTCATTTGTTTAGAGTAGTTCGATTTCCTTGCGGAGTACTCGAGAGCAAAGCCATCTCAATGTAAAAAGCGTGTCGCGTTCGCTGTTCGTTAGTCGATCTTTCCCCCTGTGAACGATGTGTGAACGAGTGTCGTATATTCTGTCGAATTGTTCTAGTATTTCGTCGCGCTCCTTTTGCGATGTGCTAATCAAGTAAGCGCAACGATTGCTCAGTAGCTTTCCAAGTCCGACTACGTTAGCGAGGTTCTTGTCTCCTAAGATTATCTCAAGACAGATTGTCGCTTTGACGAAAGCCAGCAACTCACTATCACCGCAATAGCTATCGAAATACCACTGGGCGGCGCGAAGTAACTTTTCATTTTGCTTTTCAGCTTGGAAGACAAATCGTAACTTTTCCAACACTTGCTTAAATGCTCGCTTAGCTATCAGGCTATTCGAAAATCCCTCGTGTAAGCGAAGTCTTTCTAGACCTTGCACAAGCTCCGTGGGCAAAGTGCGCGCTTTCTTTGGTGTCCATTGGGTTTCACATTTCTCGTAAACAGCCAGATAAGCTTCCAAAGGCCACTTAAGGAAAGTTGTTTCGATTAAGCCTAGCGCCAGAGCTAGTCCACAGAAAGACCGAATGAGAAAACTAACTTGTCTTAACGGAGATGTTTCTTCCCCTCCCCCTATAAAGCCTGATACCGAAACTTGGAAATATGGAAAATCGTCAAGCCAAATGAGTTTGTGTTCTTCATCTCTAGGGCCAAAGCTGACGAGCTTGAATTCTCTTGTGGGAGGATCAAAAGGCGCTGCGGGGAAAGTGCGATCATGTTGTTCGTCATGAAAGATAAGGCTCAATGACTCTGACAGCACATATTGTTTCTCACCCAATATTTCTTGGAAGTTGAACAAAGGGAGCTTAACAAAGCACTTATATTCCCTTGGCAGAGATTCAAAGTCCTTGATTAATCTCTCAGCAACGGCCCTGGTATCACGATACTCGGCGAACGAGCTCAACGGCTTTTTGTTTGTTGCGAAATCATATGTTTGACTAACCATTAGTTCTTCAGTAAGAACTTCGAGGAAAACATCAGTCAACGGTCTATCGCTAATGAATTCTTCACACCGTTCCCACAATTGAGGCTGCTTCTTTTGCCAGCCCTCTTCTAATTCTGCTAACTCTGAAAACAGCCGATGGTCAGGGAACCAATTATTGCTGACTTGAATCCGTGAGAGGATGTCAGCCAGCTTATTTGCCAACGGTTCGCGTATCTTCGGTGGCAGGCTTAGCGTCATGATTAACAGGATCCCAAATGCTTCTTAATGACTTTCGATCTTCGTAAGTCAAGGAGATAAATACTGACTTGTTCGTTGGTTATCTTGGACGAAAACTTTTGTCGGATGCCGGCGAAGGGACAGAGTTGATAAAGAACCGCTCACGGCTCTTTAAAGCTTCGTAGGCCAGCTCAGGATGGGTTGGCGTATTTCAACTGACCGGTGATGTCCATTATTTCGATTCCGACCAGTTCTTCCCCTTCATAATCGAAGACGACCATATCGTCGATTTTACTTTCGCTCCGAGTAGGTTGCGTCTTCTCTTTTAGGCGGATGTAGAGCGTATCGACGTCATCTTGATAATCAAGCCACAATTCACCGGGCGGGAGACCGACTCGCAGACGCGCAGCCCTAAGCAGTTCTTCTTTGCCTGGAGTGACTATTGTTCTCGGTTCTCTTTGCGCCATACGATTTTTGCCTTATCCATCTTTTCTTCCACGCGGGCTGAAAGAATAAATCCGTCAAGCCGTCCCTTCTCAACGTAGAAGACGTGAAGAAAAGCTCTTCGTCCCAACACTACCACCGCCGCGAGCGCCCCACGCCTGGTGGCTAGAATATAGTCCGGGTTCTTTACTGTATCAAGTATGGTTTCGAGATAGGACGCGAGCTCAGGATGCGAATCAAGAATATGTTCCCACCTCTCATCAGTAAGGCGAATCGGAACTCCATTGACCGAGTCGGCGATGCCCAGAATCATAGGTCAAATGAGTCAGCAGGATGATTCATCGCCTACGTTTGCGATGATCCTGTCTGCGTCAGGAAAAACGTTTGCTACGTCGGGATCTAGTCCAACGGTATCGCCAAAACTTTTCCGCGCCGCGCCCAGCTTTCTAACTCGCAAACTACGCAAATCGAACTCAGGGCGAAGTTCGTCATTCGTTTCGGGCCTAGTCGTCTTCGTCGGTTTTTGCTTCTTCAAGGCCCACTCCATGCTTAGCAAAATTTGCCGAGTCTTTTGCTTCATCCCACTCAAAGTCACGCCTTCCATCTTAGCACCGTTCTGAATGCCTCGCTCCTTCCGCTAAGGCTGCGTCGGCGCTGACATTTCGTGTATAGTACCGCCGCTTTTCCAATCCAAATCTTACGTGTTCAGCCAAAATTCGACCTGAACTCAAGGAGTGTTAGATGAATAGGAGAATTCTGCTGCCGTTATGCCTGGTCATCGGGCTGTTACTCATGGCGTGTACCAAGGTAGAGGTTACGGACAACCATAACGCCTCGGCGTCCCCTGCAACTAAAGCATCCCCAGCTTCAACTCCAGCCACCACAGCTGTGCTAAGTGGAGACAGCATCGGGGTACCGGACTGCGACGCATTCATAACCGCATACGACGCTTGCGTGACGGGTAAAGTGCCCGAAGCGCAGCGCGCTCAATATAAGGCGGGCATCGAACAATGGCGAACCTCCTGGCGTCAACTTGCTGCCAACCCAAGCACCAAAGCGACGCTGGCTGGCGTTTGTAAGCAAGCAGCCGAACAATCAAAGGTTTCGATGAAGTCGTTCAATTGCGCGTGGTAATCTTGGTAAGAAGCAGTTACCCAACAGGTGTTTAGAGTACAAACTTTAGTTTGCGTGGGCGCGCGCAAGACGCAAGCTAAAGCTTGTACTCTAAGCGCCTGTTACTCCGGTAATACTCTTTCGCAACCTGCGTAACCCTCACCACAAATTCTGCTTTCCCGCTGGTGTACGCGACCCGGTCGTTAGGATAGTCGCGAGCCAGGGTCATTTTCAGATTTTCATATTCTTTGGCCGTCTCCGGCTTCGCAATCAAGTAATCCCTAAACAGCAATCTGTCCCAGTGTTCGAAGTCACCCTCAATCATGTGCACATGATGGGTACGTAACCCGGCGGCGTTTCGCTTAATGAACCAGGCATAAAACGGTGGACCATCTTCACCGCGGGTCGGTCGCCAAAAGTAGTCGTACCCCTGGGCTTCCAGTAGAGGCACGATCCTCGCCTTTGTTGCTTCCAATGAACTCACTTCCACCAGCATGTCAACGATTGGTTTTGCTCGGAGGCCTGGAATTGCGGTGCTGCCGAAGTGCTCGATGCGTCGAATCAATTCCGGCGGGAGGCATTCCATCAGGTGTCGCTTTTCCTCTTCAAACATTTGAGGCCAGGAAGGATCGTAGGCAACAATTGAAACTTCCTCCTGCAACACTCGTCTGATGCGCTCTTCGAGAGTTTCCATGTTTTGGTGCAGTAGCGATGGGCGGCTTTGCCGCAGTCCGTGCGGAAAGGCTCTGCCTTTCCGGCCAGCCAGTTTCCTCCGAGGCTACGCCTCCGTGGCAACTTAGCGGAGGCATAGCCTCTTTCGATAATTACGCCGGCGGTAAGGCCGAAGCCTTACCGCACGGAACGCGGCGAAGCCGCAACACGATTTGCAGCAGCCCATACCCAGTGCCGCTTCGGCGCTTATCAGCAACATTGTCTACTACGGTTTCGCAATCACCAGCGGGTTAGCTTCCAGCTCTCTCCGATAGAAAACGCGCGGGCGCTGCACGGTCCGCTTTTGCGGGTCGGTAACATTTTGCTCCCCCTCGGTGAAAGCGATCCCCAGACCAACTCCACGAGTTTGTTTCATCTTCTCTTCCTGCATCTGCGGGACCCGGTCCGTGGCAAAATCCAGCCACTCTCTCGCATTCAGCACACCATCTTTGGGTTCACTGTCGGCGATGGCGGTCTTGAGTCCTTCTTCCACCAGCGCGTAAGTCAGCAACCCGTGGCCAAGTTGCGCGGCTTCAAGCGCTGCCTGATAACTCTGCGCGGCGGTGAGAATGTACATCCCTTTCTCATAGGCCAGCTGGGCCAGTCCCTTGGAGTTCATTGGACCCCGTCGCTTCTCCTCGGCCTCAAGGGCCTGGCCCGAGTTGCAGGCGTCAATAACCAGCAACAAGTGTCCAGCTTCCAGCCCTTCGACCGCTGCTTCCAACTCTACGTCTGAGATGCTGTGGGCCAGGATGGAACGCAGTCCATCTTCAGTAAGCTTGGTCCGATCACCCTCGTAACCCAGGTCGTGCGGGATCAGATAGAAACGTTGGGCCTGCGCCGTGCCGTGACCGGCAAAATAAATGATCACCGTGTCTTCGGGTTCGGCGCGCTTCAACCGATCAAACTCGCTGGTTTTGAGACTGGGTGCCTCTTGTGCGCCGGTGAGGCGATTGAGAGCTGTCAGGATGTTCGCTTTGGTGGCGTTCTCGTTTATCAGTGTAACCACTTCAACTCGCTCAAAACGTCCAACCTGCGTTTGCCTGGCGCGTACTTCATTACCAAAACTCTCAGCGTCGGCCACCGCATATTTCAAGTTGTACTGTGCGTTAGCATAGTTGTTCAGGCCGACTGCAATGACGTAAGCGGTCCCGGCGCGTTTCAAACTGTCGGCTCCAGTCAACAACAAAGGAGCGTCTTTGCTTTTTACATTGTCGCGATTGAAAGCGTAAGCAGTCAGCCGGTTCGCGCCCGCGGTGAGAGTGATCTCTTCCTCCAGGGTGACAGCGGCTTGCCCTTTCAGCACGTCGCCATGCCAAACCTTGACCAGCGACCCGTTGCGGAATAACCGCAAGTCACGTGCGCCCGTGCCCTGAGCGTGATCCTTGTCCGCCGGATCGTC
>JANNJZ010000126.1:0-17598 GCA_031396065.1 Pyrinomonadaceae bacterium
GCCGTGCGTTGTGCGATATCCGCAATGCGCGCGCGAATCTCATTCACCTTTTCAATGGGAGCACGTTCGGCAAACTGAGGATTGGCGAGCCGTGCCTCGAGCTTTGATGACTCTGCCGCAAGTTTATCCTTTTCCTTACCAAGCCGCTGCCGCTCCTGATCGAAATCGATCAGACCCTCGAGTGGAACGGCGACTTCAGCGCCCCCCATCAAGACAGCTCGCGCCGACGCGCGCGGCGCCTCCAGAGTCCCCATTACCGAAAGCTCAGAAGCCCGCACCAGCCGGGTTATCTGACTAGCGTTTGACGAAAACATCGAGCGCAACTTCTCGTCCGGCGCGCCTATCAGAACCGGTACTGGTTCGCCCGGCTTGATATTCATTTCCGACCGAATGTTGCGCACGCGCGAGATGAGATCGATCAGCGCCTGCATTTGCGCCTCTGCCTCTTCGTCAATCAACTCAGCTCCACCTTCTGGATACGCGGCCAGCATAATTGTCGGTGCGGCGCCGCTGTAAGCACGATGCAGCAGTTGGTCATTCGTGCCGGGAAGTCGCAGCCACAATTCCTCAGTGATATAGGGCATGAAAGGATGCAGCAGACGTAGCGCTTGCTCAAGCACCGTTAGTAGTCGCGTACGTGCCGCATCGCGTTCGGGAGATGCTTCCTCAGCAGTCACCTCGCTCTTTGTCAGTTCGATGTACCAATCGCAGAAATCGTCCCAGAAGAAGTGATAAAGAGTTTGCACGGCCTCATGAAACTGATATCCCCCGAGGGCCTCACGCACGTCTCGGGCTGTCTTGTTAAGCCGCGAGATTATCCAACGATCATGTAGAGCCAATCCTGGACTAGTAGGGTTCAAAGTCTCCGGATCGACCGTTGCCCCTTCAGAATTGAGCAGGCAAAATCGCGCCGCGTTCCAGATCTTGTTGGCAAAGTTTCGGTACGACTCAACCTGCTTTTCGTTCCAGCGGGTGTCGGTCGTGCCGACGGAAGCCAGCGTCAGGCGAGTGGCGTCCACTCCATACTTGTCAAAAACTTCAAGCGGATCGACACCGTTCAGCTTGGTCTTCGACATTCGCTGGCCATGTTTGTCGAGAATCGTGCCGGTTACGAACACATCGTCAAAAGGGCGTTCCCCCATAAACTTCATACCCGTCATCACCATACGCGACACCCAGAGAAAAATTATGTCACGGGCGGTAACCAGCACGGACGTCGGATAAAACGTGTTCAGATCCGTTGTGCTCTCGGGCCACCCCAGTGTCGAAAAAGGCCAGAGCGCGGAAGAGAACCAGGTATCGAGCACATCCGGGTCCTGGGTTAGTTCGCTCGTCCCCGCCTGCTCGCGGGCTTCCTCCTCCGAACGGGCAACAACTATCTGGCCATCAGGCGTGTACCATGCTGGAATTTGATGCCCCCACCAGAGTTGGCGCGAGATGGTCCAGTCGCGCAAATTCTCGAGCCAGGTTGAATAGATCTTCTCGTACGGAACTTCCGGCACAAACTGCGGTTTCTTTTGCGTCTCCAATAACATCAGAGCTCCGTCGCGCAATTCGTCCATTCGCAAAAACCACTGCGTCGAGATCAATGGCTCGATGACTGTCTTGCAGCGTTCGCACTTTGAAATTGAGAACTCGTAATCATCCACTTTCTCCAGCAAGCCCAGTTCTTCGAATCGCTCAACGACCTTAGTCCGCGCTTTATATCGATCGAGGCCGGCAAACTCTGCCCCTGCCGCTTCAGTCATCTTTGCGTGCGCATCGATAACGACAATCTGCTCCAGGTTGTGACGCACGCCCATCTCGTAATCGTTAGGATCATGTGCCGGCGTAACCTTAACCGCGCCCGTGCCGAATTCAGGATCGACAAACTCGTCCGCAACGATTGGAATCTCGCGACCGGTAAGCGGCAGTATCAAGGTTGCCCCAACCAGATCCCGATAGCGATCATCCTTTGGGTTTACGGCTACGGCCGTGTCGCCCAGCATAGTCTCAGGACGCGTCGTGGCGACTATCACACCGCGATCGCCGTTCTTAGCAGGGTAGCGAAGATAGTAGAGTTTTCCCGGCTGTGGATCTTTTTGCACTTCAAGATCTGAGAGCACTGTCTGATCGTTTGGGCACCAGTTCACAATTCGGTTGCCGCGATAGATCATCCCTTCTTCGTAGAGGCGGACGAAAGTCTCTCGTACCGCTCGGGACAAATCATCGTCCATCGTAAACTTTTCGCGCGACCAATCGACGGAGGCACCTTCGCGACGCATCTGTCTGGTAATCTGTCCGCCCGATTCTTTCTTCCATTTCCAAACCCGCTCCACAAACTTTTCCCGGCCAAGATCGTGACGAGTCAACCCCTCCTTCTTCAGTTCACGTGTCACCATCAACTGCGTCGAGATGCCTGCATGGTCCATCCCAGGCAACCACAACGTTCGGTAGCCGCACATGCGCTTGTATCGGGTCAGAACATCCATCATCGTGTGTTGCAAGGCATGGCCCATGTGGAGTGAGCCGGTGACGTTGGGCGGCGGAATCACGATCGAAAACGCCGGGGCATCCGGATCGACGTTAATCTCAGGTGCGAAACAACCCTGGCTTTCCCAGCGCTGGTAGTGGTCTTGCTCAGATTGTTTAGGATCGTATTGTTTAGGTATGTCCATGGTTGAAGTGTCAGTAATCGGGCGTCCTTTGTCAGTAACTTCCTCTGTTTGATTGCTCGAAATTAGCATTCAGGCATTGTAGGGTAACAACGGTATCTTCTCATATTGAGCGCTTACAATCAGCTGTCTGCAACCGACTACTAACCACTGACAACGGGCAACTGACTACTGAGTAACAAAAAGCAGGCGCCCCTGAGCGGTGGCGCCTGCTTCCGGATCGGACCTTATATTGGGCTCTATCTAAGAATTCTTTTCTTCCAGCTGACGCTTAATCAAAAGTTCGGCCAGTTGGGGGACGACCTCCCAAGCTATCTCCTGAACAATCTTTTCTGAAAGCTGTGCTACTGCACGTCGCGCTATGGCATCGATAAGCTCAGGAGACAATTTCTCAATCTCAATCGAAGCGTGCTCAACAACCGGGGCAGGGGAAACGCTCTGAGTTTCGCCGTGGCCCACAGCTGCGTGCGTTTGCTCCTCAACTTTTTGACCATCCGGCGCAGTTGTTTCAAACCTAGACTCCTGGCCCTTATCGACGCCGGGCTGCTCAAACTCCTGTGTCGTAGCCATTTGATCCGGCGTCGCCGTCGGTACTTCATCGTCGACCTCCACCGAGGACGAGCTTTTCCAGATTGCGGCACGAGCCTTAGACTCAGCTTGCCTGACAAATTCAGCTGTTGGAAATGCGCTCTCAACCGACGAAGCCTCTGGCTCGTCGTTGAGATCTATATCCAGGAGAAAATCGTCGCTCGAGATCGGGGGGCGTGCCGGGTAATCGTCAAGATCGAGGAGCATGTGGCCTGGACGGGTTGCCCCTGCGTAATCTTGAGAGATTCTTTCTGGCGTTTCCGTTACGTTGCTCTCCATCTTTTCGTGGTCGACTTTCGTATCAGATGTGGGTGATCCTTTCTCTTCCACTTGAGGCACCCCCCACTCCAGAGTCACGTGTCCGAGTTCAGGAGGAAGCGGCTGGGTATCGGCCGTCGTAATTTCGATTTCATCTTCGCTGAGCGTTTCTGGTTCAAGACTAGAGTCGGGCATGGTGAGGTCGGCCGTCGGTGCCTCGCCTTCCGGCTGGGCACCACGCACGAGGAGGCCCACCTTATCTACCAGGCGGCGAATCGATTGGAAGGGCTTAGTCAAGGTGTCGTCTGCGCCAACTCTGCGCGCCTCCGCTTCATCGAAGGGTTCAAAAGAGCCGACCAGAAGCATAACAGGAATATGCCTCAGTTTCTCGTTTTGTTTTATGTGCTCACAGACTTCGTACCCGTTCACCTGCGGCATGAAAACATCGGCCAGGACAACATCCGGAGCAAACTCTTCAAGCCGGTCAATCGCATCTCTGCCGTTGTTCACGCAAAGTACCTGGACACCCTCATCCACAAAAGTCAGATCCACAACCTTTTGAATGGTGATTGAATCGTCGGCAAGTAGGAGTTTTCGTCCAGCTAACAAAGCTTGGGTACCTAGCTGAATTGAGCGCCACTGGAGGGGTTCAAGTTTTTACAGTGGGCGCAAGACCTGTTATGAATCTGCAGCTTTGAAAAGCTCAAGCTACATTTTGAAACTAACATCGGCATTGATAGCGCGTCAAGAGTTCAGTCCGAGCTTTGCGAGCAGCTTATCGCGAGGGACTGGCCAGGGTGATATCGTCAGAGGTGTTATCCTTGCCGTCGGGTCCGCTCGAGCGCAGGGTGAAGTGGTCCCGTTGCCCATCATACTTGTAAGGTTGGTGCCAGGGGTCAACCCGGATGATCTGAGCCAGGTAACGGGGATTCAGGTTATCAATCGCCACGGAATGCTTCTCGGAAACGACATAGAAGCCACGTTCCCCACGAAACACCTCCAGGGCTTTGGCCATAGATGCCAATTCCGTGCGCGCCTGCTGCTGTTTCGCTTCATTAAGAGCCACGATCAGGGGCTCGAGTTTGACCCATTCGCCGGTTCCTGATCGCAATTCTCCAACCTCCCATCCCTTTTTGCCATGCGACAACCGAACATCAACCCTAATCCAGGCCGTGACCAGAGTCGATGGTTGAGGCGCCACCGGGATGGAAAACGGTGCTACCTCCTGAATCCGAATCGCATCTGAGGGGACCTGTACACCCAAGAGCACTGCCAAGAGGCAGCGGGCGCGTTTCACGCTGGGGTCCACCGTTAACGCACTCTTGAATGGCGGATCGAAGGAACTACAGTCAGCCGAGGCAACTGGTTTGCCAAGTGCCTTAGCGACAAGAACTATGTCTTCCCAATGATCTGGACGGGTCCTGATTTGGGCTACGACCCAGCTTCCTTGCTTGTCCTTCTGAAACTTGAACACCGCTCTTATCTCGGCGGTCACTTCGGCCGCCGTTGGGCCGGTCGCCTTGATCGACTTTATGCGCAGCGAGCTATTCGCCAGTTCGAAGCCCGGCATTCGCGCAATTACTTTATGGGCCTGTTTCTGACTTAGGTCAGCTCTGGCATTGGGGACGATAAACGCGAGAACGCAAAGTACAGCCAAACGAAACAGGGCTCGCGGAGTGTTGCATCCAAGCGAAGATTTGATGGTGAGCATGACCATGGCACTAGTCGCTGGCTTTGCCGATCAGCATCTGCAACATGATGTGCAATTGCGCTGTCGTGAACGGCTTGGGCAGAAAGACCACCGCACCAGCGGAAAAACTATCAGAAGAGAGTTTCGGATCTTGTTCGGCCGTCATCATCATTACCGGAATCTTCATCAGTCGTTTCTCAGTTTTCATGAAACGAACCAACTCAGGGCCGGAAATGTGCGGCATTACTACGTCGAAGATCGCAGCGGTGAAATTCTGATCCCCCTGCAAAATCTTATACGCCTCTCGTCCGTCGCGAGCGGCAACAACGCCGTAGTTTTCTTTTTCCAGGATAGCCGCTACTAAACGCAGAATTGCCGGATCGTCATCAGCCACCAAAATCCTGCGTTTTTCATTTACGGCGTCTGTGGGAGGTTGTATCTCAGTATTATCCATTTGTTTGTTTCACACTTCTACAGCACGACTGCTTTCATCGGCATCATTTGATAGTTCCGCAGCAAGTTTGATTGCGGCGATCATGCTTGAATGTTCCGCGATCCCTTTTCCAGCAATGTCAAAGGCCGTACCGTGATCCACTGAGGTGCGAATGAAGGGCAAACCTAGGGTAACATTCACGGCCTCGCCAAACGAAAGGCACTTCACCGGGATCATCGCCTGATCGTGGTAACAGGCAATGACCGCATCAAATTCTCCGCGCGACGCGCGCAAAAATATTGTATCAGCCGAGAAGGGTCCCTGGACGTCAATATCCTCGATGCGGCAAGCTTCGATAGCCGGCGCTATCTCGGAGGCTTCTTCCATGCCAAATAAGCCCCCCTCCGCGCCGTGAGGATTCAAAGCCGCGACCGCTAATCGAGGTTGTTCAATTCCCCACCGTTGTAGCTCCCGATGTGTCAGATTTACCGTTCGGATTATTCGATCCCGTTCCACCAGGGTTATTGCTTCAGCCAATGGGACGTGGGTTGAGATCAGAACGATCCGTAGATTCGCTGCGACAAAAGCCATCGCATATTCTTCCGTGCCGGTCAGGTGAGCAAGAAACTCAGTGTGACCCGGAAAGCTGTAGCCACCAAGAAAAAGCGACCGCTTATTGATTGGAGCGGTGGCAATCGCATCGACGCTGCCGGCGGCGCACAATTCTACGGCAGCTTCAATGTATCCTCCCGCAGCCTTCCCTGCTGCCGCGGATTCAATCCCTGGTTCGATGACGCCATTAATGTTATCGAGGTGAAAGATGAGCGGCTCCGAGAGATCATCGGGAATTGGCTCACCCATGCGGACAATGTCGTAGCCACATTGCAGGTCGAGGGTGCGGGCGGTGTGGGCCAGCAACTGTGCGTCGCCGATGATTACGGGAACGCACACACGGCGAATGTCACCTTCGGCCACAGCCTTTAAAACTACTTCGGGACCAATGCCGGCTGGATCGCCCATTGTGATCGCAACGCGAGGCAAAGACCGACCGAGTCGAGGGCCCGAACTAGATGAGTTATTGGCAAACTGCCTCATTATTCAGGACGGAGCGCCAATCAAGCGGGAGTAAACATCGGGGGCCGGAACAGAAGTACTCTAGTTAAATTAATCAGCGTCCTCGTCCTCGTCCTCGCCGCGCTCGTCGGCTTTGTACATGTATTTAACATTGCGCTTGAGGAGCAGCAGGTTCGGCTCAGATTTGCGATTGACCTTTAGCGCGCCGCGATCGTACCACTCAATTGTGCCCTCAATCTCCTCACCATCAAGCAGGACGATAACCATGGGAGTATGCGCATCGATTTGTTTCTTGTAATAGAAGAGCTCCGCATTTGTTTCCATCGGTGGCGGCGTTCGCTTTCGCACCTGGATCGCAGCCTGTTGCGCAGCACGGGCAGCCTCCCTACCGGCGTCTCGTCCTGCATCCCTTCCTGGATCTCGTCCGCCTTCGCCGCTCGGCCCGCGATGGGAACCGCCGTTCGAGCGCTCCCTCACTTGCGGCACTTCCCGGGTTTTACCTTTAACCTCGGCAAGCGTCGTCCTGATCAATTTACGATTACTCACTTTGTTTCTTACCTCCAAAAATTAAGACGGGTTCAAATTTGATCGCGCGCGACGCACATTTGGCGGGGATGAGCTTGACGCGGATCCACACTACTCTCGCAGGCTACGGCCATTCGAGGAAGGAGACGAAAACTTTACCCGTAATGGAAAATCCTGCAAGGAATGAGCTTCATGCTACACAACCAAGAGTTAAAATGCAAAGGGGAAAAGAATTCGGCGTGAACAAATTTCGGCCAAACTAAAAGGAAGGCGCTGCAATCTCGCCTTCCTACTTAGTGGTCAAAACTTGGGCTAACTAGTCAGCTTTCTTGCGAATGAATGTAGGCACGTCGAGATCGTCCGAGCGCCCGTGCATCATAGGCCGCGTTAAGTCGTCTGAGGGCCGCTGGACAAACCTCGGCGAACTTGCTGGCATGGCAGTTACAGCTGCGGCCGAAGCCATTGCTACCGATTCCTCACCAAAACCTGTTGCGATTACAGTAATCTTCATTTCGTCGACCATGTGTTCATCTATAACTGCACCGAAGATGATGTTTGCATCTTCATCGGCCGCTTCTCGAATGATCGTAGAAGCGATATTCACCTCGTAGAGAGTCAGGTCAGGTCCGCCGGTGATGTTGATCAGCACACCCTTCGCACCCTGAATTGTCGCCTCTTCGAGCAACGGCGATGAGATAGCCTGCTGCGTGGCTTCGATGGCCCTATTCTCACCTCTGGCTCGACCTGCACCCATTAATGCCATTCCCATTCCCTGCATGATCGACTTCACATCGGCGAAGTCAAGATTAATCAGACCAGGAACAGTGATCAGATCACTAATTCCCTGCACTGCCTGACGAAGAACGTCGTCCGCTACTGCAAATGAATCTGCGAGCGATGAATCTTTCTGAACTGTATGCAAAAGGCGTTCGTTGGGAATCGTAATTACCGTATCCACACACTCGCGCAACTCTCGCAATCCGTGTTCGGCCTGCTGCATCCGTCGCCGGCCTTCGAAGTGAAACGGTTTGGTGACCACAGCTACCGTAAGCGCATCCAACTCGGTCGCCAGCGAAGCAATGATTGGGGCTCCACCGGTCCCGGTGCCACCGCCCAGGCCCGTCGTAACGAATACCATGTCAGCGCCTTCCAGCACCTCGATGATCTTGTCGGTATCCTCAAGAGCTGCTTCCCGCCCTACTCCAGGGTTGGCACCCGCCCCCAGTCCCTTAGTGAGCCTGCTGCCGAGCTGAATTTTTATTGGCGCCTTGGATCTCTTGAGCGCCTGAAGATCGGTGTTGGCAACCAGGAATTCTATTCCCTCGATGCCTGCTTCAATCATGCGGTTCACGGCGTTACCGCCGCCACCACCAATGCCGATCACTTTTATCCGTGCGCCGGTTATCGGTGGGTCATCATCAATGAAAATATTAATCCCTTTATCGAGTTGACGAGCGTCCTCTGCCATAGTTATTTCCTCTCTTCCGAAGCGGGAAGGCTTCCTGGCCCTTCCTTCTATGTTGGGTTGCTCGCGCCTGCGGCATCGATATGTTGCGGACTATATCTTGTGCGACCGGGGCGAAAGCATACAACAACTTGTCAAAAAATACTACTGAAACGATTCCGAAAACGTGAAACAAAATGCGTCAGCTTGCCGGTGGAACCCCGGCGAGTGATAGCGGAACGCAGCTCGCTCTGTTGAGTGCGACTGGCCACAAGTGCCAACCCCGCGGCGGCGGCCCAGGCAGGACTCTGCACGTCTTCAATCAAACCGCCAAAGCGATCTCGCTCTGGGTAGCCAAGACGGACCGGGGCATCAAAAACCTGTTCCGCGATTTCAGTCATCCCGCTGAGAAGTGCTCCCCCACCGGTCAGAACCACCCCACTCGACAATTGTCTCTCCCATCCGGCGTCTTTGATCTCGTCAGCGACGTGCATCAGGACTTCTTCGGCGCGCGGCTGCAAAATATCGCAAAGGATTTGTCGCGAAAGCTGTCGCGCTGCCCTGCCTCCTACGGAGGGAACATCAACCAATTCGCCTCGCTCCATCTCGGTCAGGGAAGTACTACACGCACAACCGACCCCGCGCTTGATCTTTTCAGCCTCGGGAATAGGAGTACGCAAGCCAAAGGCGATGTCGTTGGTGAAGTGCGAGCCTCCAAGGGGAAACACCGCTGTGTGCTGGACGGCTCCCCTTTGATAAATGACTAGTCCCGTCGTCTCCGCGCCGACATCCACCAGGGCTGCGCCGAATTCCTTGTCGTCGTCGGTTAGGGTGGCTTCAGCCGCAGCCAGTTGTTCCAGGACCATATCCGCCACCATCAGTCCCGCGCGATTGACGGCATTAATTGCATTTTGTCTCGCTGTTACCGGGCTGGTGACAATGTGAACCTTCACAGCAAGCCGTGCCCCGATCATTCCTACCGGGTCATTGATTCCATCCTGATCATCAACAATGAACTCTTGCGGCAAGCGGTCGACGATTTCGCGACCCGCGGGGAGTTGGATGGCGCAGGCGGAATCGATCGCCCGTCGAACGTCTTCGGCTGTAATTTCTCGATCACGCCCCGACACTGCAACGATCGCCTGGCCGTTAAAGCCTAGAATGTGAGAACCAGCCAGGTTTATGGTCACTTCTTCAGCCTGGATTCCACCCATTCGTTCTGCATCTTCAACAGCTTTCTTAATTGCGTCCACTGCGGCATCAGGATTAACTATCACGCCTTTTCGGAGACCCCGCGCTTCGGCCTCGCCAATGCCAACGATGTCGAGCAAACCGCCGTCGCCGGGCTCGCAAGCGATACACGTGACCCTGCTCGTTCCGATATCGAGCCCGATTATGTGCGGCGTGCGCTTGGCCATCTAGCAGTGCTCCTTCAACTGACTACTCTCTCGATCGGGTCAGCAATCACTGTCCCGGGCGAGCTGGACTTCTCGTCTTGTCAGACTTTTTCTCGGTGGTAGATTTGTCGGTACGCTGTTTCTGGGTCCTGGCGTCTACGGCCCTTTTGTTTTCAGGACTCAGCCCGGGATCCGCAGCGTCGGTAGTGACTCGATCGTTTTTGTTCTGGCTCGTGGTATCAAGAGGTGTCGTGGAAAGCACCGAACCATCGGTCGTCGTGTGAACTCCCGAAACCAAACCCACGATTGCCCGTTTACCCTGACTCAGATCGATGTAACTAATGAGGGCGCCACGCGGTGTCTGCCGCTGACTGTCCAGTACATTCAGGGCATCCTGCAATCGTTTGGCGTGATCGTGTGAACCCAGCCTGACTTCGATTTGGGAACTGTCGCCGGCGAGTTGTGCGCGCACGTCCCTAACATCCAGCAGGTTTACTTCACTTACGCGCTCCGACAATCCGGCGATGTCCCAATCTCGTTGCAGCTCCAAAAATTTTTGCACTCGCTCGCGATTCTCCTGGTGTGATGCGGCTGAATCTTCATCGTTCAGGCCCCGCAGGAAGAATGACGGCACCTGATCTGATGGCAACATTTCGCCAAGAAACACTGCATCTTCGTCGACCCAACGAAATCGCCCGGAGCCTGTGCGAGCGACAGCGCGCGGCATCCGCTCGGAAATGCGAACTCGAATTCCATCAGGCAAAACTCGCGAAACGACTGCAGTCTTTACCCATGGCAGGCGCTCAAGGCGGGCAGTCATTCCCTGCAGATCCGCATCCCAGACACCGGTCTTCTCAGTCTCCTTGCGAACCAGCGTCTGAACATCACCCAACGAGACGCGCGAGTTACCCTGAACTTCAACTCTGCGGACCTGGAAGAAACTGGCCGAGGCCGCCACGCGATAGCCGGCGAAAATAAGAACTGCGGCAGCTATAGCCAGCGCCAGCTTAAGAAAGGTTGGAATGTAACTGAGCAATGCGCGCAGTCGGGAACCGACAACATCGCCGCCGCCCTCTCGCCGTGCGGGGCGCTGCGCAACCGCACCGGAGCGACGCGGACTTCCTCCCGAGCGATTACCAACCTTATGTGCGACAACTTGTTCTCTCACTACGATTCCTTTCCGTTTGGCTCTTTGTCGGGTTCATCCACTGTCTTAGTCTCTCGCTCTTTTGCCCGCCAGAGCTCGACTTCATACTCAAGCTCGATACCATGTTCACGTTTGACACGTTCGCGAACTTCTTCGGCAAGAGCAAGGGCGTCCTCCGCCAACGCGCCTTCTCCCTCAGTTACGATAAAGTTAGCGTGGACCGGCGAAACCACAGCACTACCTTTGCGCGCTCCCTTCATTCCCATCTCATCGATCATTTTGCCCGTGCCGACAAGTGCGTCAGGTGGGTTCTTGAAGAAGCACCCAGCTGACCTTGACCCATGTGGCTGAGTTGCCATGCGTCGGGACTTGGCGTCGTCCATACGCGCGCGAATTCTTTCGGGTTCGTCTGCCATCAATCGTAGGGTTGCACCCAAAAGTAACTCGCCCACTCTGAATGAGGTATGCCGATAGTTCCACTGCACCTCAGTGCCTGGAATCTCTTTAACTACTCCGTCTCGGGCCACCCTCACCGTCTCCGTTACCGTCCCGATTTCGTGCCCATACGCTCCCGCATTCATCCACAAAGCGCCGCCGACGGTACCGGGAATTCCGCCAAGACCTTCGATTCCTGACAGTCCCTGCCGCGCTACATCAATGCAGAGACGCGGAAGTGAATAGCCGGCCGAAACCGAGACGCGCTCACCATCAAACTCAAGCTCACCCTTCAAGTCCTTGAGACTCAAAACGACGTAGCGATGGTCTCCGTCGTCCGCAAGAATGTTGCTACCTGAACCCAGGGCGCGCCAGCCAATACCGGCATGGTCCATCTCATTTACGATGGCGGCGGCCTGCGCCTCAGCTTCCGGCGATACCACCCAGTCAATGGCCCCACCCACTCGTAGACTAGTCAACTCCGCAAATCGCCGGCCTCGTTCGGCGCGCACGCCGAGCCTTGCTGCGATCTGCTGCAGCGCAGCATCGCGTTTGGCGAATGGGGTTACCGTCTCAACTTTTTCCATAAATCGCTCAGCAAAAAACAGTTTGCACTAACTGGTTCGTTCGGCCTCCGCCTCGCGGAGCAATCCCACCAATTGGTCGCTGACACGGCTCACGGTACCAGCCCCCAAAGTTAGGACCAGGTCGCCGGGCTGTGCGTGGTCCCGCAATATGGCAGCGGCGTTTTCGAGTGCTCCAATGTAACGAACGTCTTTATGTCCGAAACTCTTGATCGCCGCAGTCAGCGTTTCCGCAGTAGTTCCCTCGATTGGGTCTTCACTCGCCGCATAAATATCAGTCACAAAGAGCGTATCGGCGTTGTTGAAAGAACGTGCAAACTCTTCCATCAGATCGTGGGTGCGGCTGTAACGATGCGGCTGAAACAGCACTACGATACGTCGGCCCCCCGATCCAATCTTGGCGGCCGCGAGCGTCGCTTTCACCTCTGTCGGATGGTGGCCATAGTCATCAACGACCATCACGCCGCCCGCTTCTCCTTTGAATTGAAACCGTCGCCCGGCTCCAGTGAAACTCCCCAGGGCTTCAGCGATTTGGATAAACGGCACATCCAATTCAAAGCCCACGGATATGGCCGCAAGCGCGTTATAGACGTTGTGTAATCCAGGCACTGGCAACGAAATATCCCCGACGACATCAGCACCGTGCCAAACGGTGAACACCGATCCAAAGCTCTGATCGTAACGAATTGCGTGGGCCGAAATGTCTGCCTGCGCACTCAGACCATAAGTGATCCTACGGCGTTCGATATGGGGAATGATTGCCTGCACATTCGGATCATCCAGACACAGAATCGACGCTCCATAAAAAGGCACCTTGTTGACGAAGCTCGTAAAGCAGGCGCGAACGTCGTCCATGTCGTGGTAGTAATCCATGTGTTCGCGATCGATGTTTGTGACAACGGCAATAGTCGGTGTCAGCATTAAGAACGATCGGTCACTTTCATCGGCCTCGACCACCATTAGATCACTCGTGCCCAAATGCGCGTTTGAACCGAAAGCCCCGACGACTCCACCAACAACTATCGTGGGGTCCATTCCGGCGTGACCAAGTACAGTTGCCACCATCGAAGTCGTGGTCGTCTTGCCATGCGATCCGGCGACCGCCACCGTGTGTGGCTTCAATCGCATTAACTCGGCCAACATTTCTGCTCGGGGAATAACAGGAATGGACCGCCGGTGGGCCTCAGCGATCTCGGGATTGTCATCACGCACAGCAGTCGACCGAACGACTACGTGGGCGTCGCCTACATTCTCGCCATCGTGGCCTTCAGCAAAATCCACGCCCATTTGTTGCAGACGATCGGTCACATTCGATTGCTTTGCATCTGAACCTGACACACGGAATCCCAGATTGACGAGCACCTCAGCAATGCCCGACATACCGATCCCGCCGATGCCGACAAAATGAACGTGTTGAATTCTACGAAACATATCTTCTTAGACCACCGACGGTCGAACGAGCTTTTCAATCAGATCCACCACCGCAGCCGCTGCGTCTCCGCGAGCGAGTTGCCGCGCCGCCTGCTCCATAGCGGTAATGCTCGCCGGCTCCCGGACCAGCTTGGCGATTTCCTGTGCTAATCGTTCTCCGGACAACTCCTGCTGAAGAATCATTCTTGCTGCTCCGGCGTTCGCCAGCGCCTCCGCATTCCTTCTCTGATGGTCATCCGCAGCCAGGGGAAACGGAATCATCAATGCTGCCTTTCCTGCAGCAATCAATTCAGCGGTCGTGGTAGCGCCGGCTCGGCAAATTACCAGGTCAGACTCAGCGAAACTGAGAACCATGTCATCGATGTAGCGGGTGACATTTCCAATCTCGGCCCATCCGCCATCCACATAAGCCGCTCGAACCTTTTCAAAGTCTGCTTCTCCAGTTTGATGCGTGATTCGCAAATCGTTGCGCAATCCATCCAACGAAGGTAGCGCCGCAATCATTGCCTCATTGATTGCTCTGGCTCCCTGTGAGCCTCCAAAGATCAAAATAGAAAACTTCCCCTGACGAGGGGTGTCGCGATCGCGCTCTGGTATTTCAAAAAACTCACGCCGAACAGGATTGCCGGTAACTACGCCCTTGCGACCGAAATAAGGCAACGCTGCCTCAAAGGAAACTGCGGCCTTGTCTACAAACCGGGCCAGCCTGCGATTGGTCCAACCCGGTAGCGCGTTTGACTCCATCACCAGCGTCGGGATATTCATCAGCGCCGCGGCCAGAACCACCGGTCCCGATACGTACCCTCCAGCTCCGATCACAATGTCCGGCCGAAACGTTCTGATCACACCTCGAGCGGTCAAGAGGCTTTTGGGTATCAACATCAACCCCCGTACGCGCGCGATTGGCCCGACGTTTTTTAGACCCGCACTTTCAATGATCGAAAGGTCAAACCCAGCCTGCGGAACCAACTTGCTTTCAAGGCCACGCGCGGTGCCTACAAACCTGGCTGCCGACGTCGGGTCGCGGCGCATGATCTCCCTGGCCACCGCAATCCCCGGATAAATGTGTCCGCCGGTTCCGCCGGCGGCAATAAGTACGCGCATCGCGGTTAACTAAAACGCGAAGAGGCCATTCGCCTCGCCGGCGCGGTATTCAGTTTTCTCTCGCTGCTTCGGCGAGTGACGCCTGGTTTCAATGTCTCCAAACTTAGAGCACCGGTCGTGTGTTGCGAGATATTCAGCAAGATACCGACCGCCGCGAGAGTGGGAACCAACGACGACCCACCGTACGAAATGAAAGGTAACGGAATGCCTTTTGTCGGCACCAGCGAGAGCACTACGCTCATATTGAATAGAGCTTGCACCACGATGGAGCTCACCAGGCCCAGCGAAAGAAGCATGCCGAAACGATCCGGCGCCAACAGCGAAGTACGAATACCGCGCCACAGGAAGAGCCCGAACACGAACAACACTGTCAACGTGCCCACCAGGCCCAACTCTTCCCCGACCACGGCAAAGATAAAATCCGAGTGAGCGAAGGGCAGAAACAGCATCTTCTGCTTCCCTTGTGCAAAACCAAGCCCGTTCGAACCCCCCGAGCCAATCGCGATGAGCGATTGCACAACTTGAAAGCCACTTCCCTGTGGGTCGGCCCATGGATCCAAAAACATGACCATGCGGCGCAGGCGAAAAGGAACGAAGATGAGTAGGCCAGCCAGTCCTAGAAATGCCGGCAAGGCAGCGAGACCCAGATGACGCAGCCGCGCGCCGGCGGTATAAATCAAAACAGCGAAAACGATGGCCAGCATCATCGACGTACCAAGATCGGGTTCAGCGACGACCAGAACGGCCAACATTCCTGTAACCAGCGCGGCCGGAACAAAGGTTCCCCAAAACGATCTCATTTCGCCCGCTCGTCGCTCCAGAAAATAGGCAAGAAAAATGACCAGCGCGAGCTTCGACAACTCGGACGGTTGAATCGAAAACCCGCTTAGCTTGATCCACCGGCGGGCGCCGTTGATGGGGGGAAAGGCGAAGACGGCCATGAGCATTAAAGTCGTCAATATCAACAGGCCGTAAACGATCCGGCGATCCTTTAGACGCGCATAGTCAAACTGCATCGCTGCCAGCATTACCACGAGACCGATACCCGTCCAGATTCCCTGTTTCATGACGTAATGGAACTGATTTCCATTCTCGCGCTGGGCCAGCACAGCCGATGCGCTGTAAACCATCACTACGCCAAAGAGGGCCAACCCTACGGTTGCCGCAAATAGCCATTTGTCGTGATGTAACTTCTTTGCCATTGCTTTACTGCTAGTCCAAAGTCCAATGTCCAATGTCCAAAGTCTGTCTACCGGAAGGAGATTTTTAGATCCAGTCTCTTAAGCTCCAGCGTCCTGACTCGGCAAGACGACTTTGGACTTTGGACTTTGGACTTTGGACTCCAACTCCTGGACTTCATCCTTAAATGCCTTCCCGCGGTGCTCAAAACTTTGGAACATGTCGAAGCTGGCGCAGGCCGGCGCCAGTAACACCGTGTCGCCCGGGCTGGCAGCGCGAAAAGACAGCTCGACTGCATCCTTCATATCTGTGGCCTGTTCATACTGCGCAAACTCGCCCAGTTCAGAAGCTATGGTGTCTGCGTCTTCGCCAATTAGAATCAGCTTGCGCACGTTACTGCGTACCAGGGAGGCAAGTGGAGCATACGGCGCTTTTTTTCCTCTCCCACCCAGAATCAAGATCACTTTCCCTGAGTCATCTGGACCTTCATGATCAGCATCGACAAATGCTTCCAGCGCTTTTAGTGTTGCATCCACGCTGGTGGCTTTGGAGTCGTTGTAAAACTTCACCCCTTCGATCTCGGACACCAGCTCCAGCCGGTGCTCAACCGGCTCAAACTGGCGGATCGTCTCGCGCATCGATTCCGGCGCCGCACCGCAGGCGAGCCCAGTCGCAAGCGCGGCCAACACGTTTTCAACATTGTGACGACCGCGAAGTTTCATCTCGTCCGCCATTAGCAGGACCCGTTCGCGACTCGCGGCGCGCGACACAATCTCACGACCTCTCAGGAACAAACCTTCTTCCAGTTCATGCTTCACGCTGAAACTTGCGACCTGCGCGCGCAAACCCGTCGCCCAGCTTGAGACGATCTCATCGTCCGCGTTAAGCACGGCCAGGTCGCCTGGCACCTGGTTCATAAAGATCCGATGCTTGGCGGCGGCGTAGTCAGTAAATGACTCGTATCGGTCCATGTGATTCGGCGTGACGTTTAGCACCACGGCAATCGAAGGGTGAAATTCCCTGATTGTCTCCAACTGAAAACTCGACATCTCCACCACCGTCCAACCATCGTCGGTTGAACTCTCAACCATCGAGATCAGGGGAGTGCCAATATTGCCCCCGACTTGTGTCGGTATTCCCGCGTCTCTAAGTAACGCTCCAATCAACGACGTGGTGGTTGTCTTGCCATTCGAGCCGGTTATTGCAACCATCCGGCCTTTCAAATATCGGGAAGCCAGTTCCACTTCCCCTATCACCTCAGCGCCGGCTCGTTCCGCATATCTAATCGGAATAGCTGTGGACGGGATTCCGGGACTGATGACTACCAGCTCGGTTTGGTCGAGTAGCCAACCCGGCACCTCACCAGCCAAAATCCCGACACCTTCGCTCTTCAGCGCGAGCGCCTCGGCGCTCCAGTTCTCAATCGGTTTCGAATCGTTGAGCGCGACGATCGCGCCGCGGGCGGCGAGAAACCTGGCGCACGCGATACCGCTGCGCGCTGCTCCCATCACCAGAACTTTCTTGCCGGCTACTTCCAATCAATTTCACGTCCTCACTGCTTGTCAGAACCACCTGCGTGAGCGGGTGGGTTTTTGGCTGCGCTTGTAGCTCGCTAAAATCCACCCGCTCACGCAGGTGGTTCTGACATGCGCGTC
>JANNJZ010000137.1:0-10106 GCA_031396065.1 Pyrinomonadaceae bacterium
ACTGAATCTCCAGCTCCGGCAACGGCGACTCCTTGCCCGTCGCGTAGGCTTCGTACAGCGTCGTCAGCTCCCGGATCAGCACTCCCATCGACCACCCGTCACTGATGATGTGGTGCATCGTGCACAGCAGCACATGCTCCTGCTCTCCCAGTCGCACCACCATGGCTCGCAGCAACGGACCGGCGGAAAGATCGAAAGCACCTTGTGCTTCCTTTGCCACGACTCTGCGTGTTTCTGCTGCTCGTTCAGTTTCGTCCAACGTGCTCAGGTCCAGGACTGGCAGGACAAACGGCTGCGCGTCGTCAATGACCTGCACGGGCATTCCGTTTGCTACTCCAAACCTTGTGCGCAGCGATTCGTGCCGCCTGATCATTTCTCTAAAGCTCTGCTCCAGCGCCGTCATCTCGAGCGTGCCGCGCAGCCGCACCGCGGCAGAGATGTTGTAGAAACTACTGCCCGGCTCCAACTGGTCCAGGAACCACAATCGCTGCTGCGCAAACGACAGCACCAACTCTCCTGCTCTCGACACCTTCGTGACCGCCGGCGCCGTCAGTCTTTCTCCGCCCCTCAACTTCTCCTCGATCACCTCTCCAAGCCCTCTCACCGTCGGATGCTCGAACAGCACTCGTAACTCTACTTCCACTCCGAACGACTCTCTCACTCGCGACACCACCTGCGTCGCCAGCAACGAGTGGCCTCCCAACTCGAAGAAGTCATCATCAATGCCCACCAGCTCAACCCGCAGCACTTGTGCCCAGATACCAACAACTATCTCTTCAGTTGGCCCACGCGGAGCGACGTAGCCTTGCTCGAGCTCGGGTCGTGAGTGCTCGGGCGGTGGCAGCGCTCGCCGATCAATTTTGCCCTGGGGCGTCAGGGGCATCTGCTCAAGCATCACGAATGCGCTCGGCACCATGTAGGCCGGCAGCTTCTTACTCACATAATCGAGCAACTGAGTAACCGTAGATACGCTCTCCTGTTGCCTGACTACATATGCCACGAGTCGTTTCTCGCCTGGAACATCCTCTCTGGCCAAGACCGCAGCTTGACTAACGGTGCCATGCCGCTCCAGCACCGTTTCAATTTCACCCAATTCAATCCGGTATCCTCGAACTTTTACCTGGTTGTCCTCTCGGCCGAGGAACTCAAGTCGCCCATCTTCCAGATGCCGCACCATGTCTCCGGTCCTATAAAGCCGTTCTCCCGGCTCTTTACTATAGAAGTGAGGCACGAAACGCTCAGCCGTCAGTTCGGGCTGCTTCAAATACCCGCGGGCCAATCCTGCTCCTCCGACGTACAACTCCCCGACCACTCCGCTCGGGACCATGCGTTGTCGGCCATCGAGAACGTAGACCTGCGTGTTAGCAAGGGGACTCCCAATTGGAATTCCATGATTCCATTCCTTGTCCGTTTCGATTCGGTAAGAACAACTGACCGTTGTTACCTCTGTCGGTCCGTACAAGTTAGTGATCACGGTATTAGGCAGGCGGCTGAGGCCTTCTCCGACATGACTTACAGACGCCGCTTCGCCTCCAAAAAACAACTGTCGCACCCCGGCTAACGCCTCGGGCGACTCGTCGATCACCGAATTGTAGAGTGAGGTGGTGAGAAACATCGTCTCTACCCCATGCGCCTTGATCAACTTTCCCAGCTCCAACGGCGCCAGTACTCTCTCGGCACTGAGCACGCAACGACCGCCGTGCAGGAGTGGCCCCCAGAGTTCGAAAGTCGAGGCATCAAAGCTTAGTGGAGCAAGTTGCAGCAAGCAGGTTCGGCTATTGAAGTCAACGTAGTCCACGCCGCACAGCAGCCGCATCACCCCGCGATGCAACAGCTCGACGCCTTTGGGTTGGCCCGTAGAACCTGAGGTGTAGAGTACGAAGGCGAGATTCTCTCCGCTCACTCCGCTCTCAGGGTTAGTCTTCACGCTTCCCCAAACTTCCTCCAACTCCTCTTCGACACATACGACCTGTCCCCAATACGCAGGCATCCTCTCCAACTGCGCCTCGTGTGTCACTAGCACCGCCAACGGCCCCTGCTCCAGCATCCTCGCTTGCCTCTCCAGTGGGTATCTCGCGTCAATCGGCACATACGCTCCCCCAGCCTTCAAAATCCCGAGCAGTGCCACTACCATCTCAATTGAGCGCTCGACGCAGATGCCGACCAGGACTTCCGGTCCCACACCTAAGCTGCGTAAGTGATGAGCCAGCCGATTAGCCCGTTCGTTCAGCTCCCGATAAGTGACTTGCTTATCCTCGTAGATGACGGCGAGTGCCTCAGGAGCTCGCTCGACTTGCTCTTCGAAGACTTGATGAATGCTCTTTTCTCCGGGGTATTCCGCGGTTGTGTTGTTCCACTCGACCAACACCTGCTCCCGCTCCGCCTCAGTCACCAGTTGCAATTCTGAAAGCCGCCGATCCGGGTTATTCACTGCGCTCTCGAGTAGCACGTTGAAGCGGCTGAGCATTCGTTGGATCGTGCTGAGGTCGAATAAGTCCGTATTGTATTCGAGCCCCAGTTGCAACTCTGCGGCGGCTCCGCTGACGTTGAACACCAGATCGAATTGCGTAGTCGCTCGCTCTGCCTCAATTATCCGTCCCTCAAGACCCTCCACGGACCCTGCTCCAGAGTCCGGAGCGTTCTGTAGCGACATCAGCACTTGAAACAACGGCGAGCGCCCCCAATCCCTTTCGGGCTGCAATTCCTCTACCAGCTTCTCGAACGGCATCTCCTGATGTGCGTACGCCCCTAGCGCTACAGTTCGCACGCGCTCAAGCAAATCCGTGAAGCTGGGATCTCCGGACAGGTCTGTGCGCAAGACCAGCGTATTGACGAAGAACCCGATCAGCGGCTCGGTCTCGGCTCGATTGCGTCCTGCAATCGGTGTCCCGATCGCGATCTTTTCCTGCCCGGTGTAGCGTGACAGCAAAGCCTGGAAGGCTGCCAGCATCGTCATGAACAGCGTCGTTCCGCTGCGCCGGCTCAATTCCTTGAGTCCTTCACTCAGCGGTTGCGACAGTCGCAATCCCCACCGTGCACCGTGCTGCGTCTGCACCGTCGGACGCGGATGGTCGGTAGGCAATTCAAGTACAGCAACCGTTTCGCCAAGTTGACCGCGCCAGTAGTCCAATTCACCGGCCAGGAATTCGCCGCTCAAGCGCTCGCGCTGCCAGACAGCAAAGTCGGCATACTGAAGCGGCAGTTCCGGCAATGGGCTGCGAGCCCCTGAAGCAAAAGCGGCGTAGAGAGCCGAGAACTCTTTGACTAAAATTCCTATAGACCAGCCGTCAGAGACGATGTGATGGGTTGTAAAGAGGATCGCATGGTCGTCATCCGCGAGGCGGACGAGCGCTGCCCGCATCAACGGACCGCGAGAGAGATTGAAGGGACGCTGCGCCTCATCGTTGGCTAGGACCTGGAGTTCCGCCTCGCGTTGCTCCGCGGGAAGTTGGGTGAGGTCCAGTAGGGGAAGGAGAAACGGGGCGGGTGCTGCTATCAGCTGATGCGGTTGGGCATCGAGCATGGGAAAGGAGGTGCGCAGGATCTCGTGACGCCGCAGCAACTCGGTGAAGGTCTGTTGAAGGGCATCGAGATTGAGAAGACCAGCGAGGCGGACGGACGTCGGAACGTTGTAAGCCGAACTGTTGGGGACAAGTTGATCGAGAAACCAAAGGCGCTGCTGAGCGAAGGACAGAGGTAGCGGAACATCGGAGTCAGGGCGGCGCGGAATGGTCTGCTGCTGGCCACTGCTACTCTTCTCTCGTAGCCGTTGCGCCAGAAGCTCCAGCTTTGCGGAAGACAAATCAGCGATCTGTGTTGAAAGACTACTCATTAATGATCTCTTGAGTTGTGGAAATTATTGTAGGGGTAGCGCTCCGTGGCCACCGCCCCTGCAGGTTGAGATATCTCTCGAAAGTTGAGGCGACTGAAGAGCGGTGCCGGGGAGTGACACTACAATTCTCTTCATCCGTCCCTACTGTAAGGTGTAGCTTGAGCTCATGCCGCTGCGGCGCCGCTCAGTTTTGAATTTGATATCCGAGGGCTTGATACCGCCAAGCCTGGAGCAGTTGCGCTTCTCGATCGAGGCGAAGGCCAAGGTGTCGTTTTAGATTTGGTGGCCGGGAGTTATCCCACGCTAGCGTATCCCTGATAGTGTCGCTCAAGGGACGAAAGGTCAGTCCCGACGCGAGCGCCCTGGCGCAGTCAACCGCGGCCAGACCGTGAGTTCTTGGGTCGTGGTGCCAAATTGGCAGTTCGGTTCGGGTAACTTTCGCGTCAATCAAAAACTGGTCGTCAACCCAGACCAAACTAGCGTCGCTGCCACATGAGCCGACGCAAAGCTTGAGAAGTTGCTGCAACGTTAAGGTATAGTCCGGCCCGGTTGCGTTGTAGTCTCCAGTCTGGCGAGTTTCAACCATCCGGATAATCCACTCGGCCAAATCGCGAGCGTCTATTAACTGTACCGGCCGACCAGGCCGCCCGGGGGCCAGCACCTCGCCGCCCTTCGCTATCCGTCGCACCCAACAGGTAAAGCTTTCGTGATAATCCCAGGGCCCGACGATCAGGCCGGGGCGGACGTTTAGTACTCGACCCGGCATCGCATCTTCCACGATGCGCTCACAAAGCGTTTTTAGTGGACCATACAGAGCCCTTAGCTTTTCCGCGAGAGCAGGAGTTAAATTTTTGATTCTCGATAAAGCGCCGGCGTGTTCCTTCGTCAACTGCGGTACCGGAGTAGTTTCATTGACGCCTGGCGGGCTGAAATCGGGGTAAACGCTCAAACTGGAGATATACGTATAGTGCTGCACCACATCGGCCAGTAAACCAGCAGAAGCCTGCACGTGCGATGGAAGGTAGCCAGATGTATCAATCACAGCGTCCCAGTGTCGACCGCGTAGTGCCGTTAGCTCGTCATTCCGATCGCCGTGCAGCTTCTCGATCTCAGGATACAAATCAGCGTTATTCACTCCTCTGTTAAAGAGGGTAATTTCGTGTTCATGCGCGAGCGCAGCCTCGACCAGGTGCCGGCCGAGAAACATTGTTCCGCCAAGTATTAGTAGTTTCATTCAGTGCTCTCAGACTCGAGCTGCTAACGCCTCAATGGACTCCGACTTCATCCCTGTTTGCGCCCATTCGCGGGCCAGGGTATCTAGAGGATCGATTGAGCCATACTTTGATGAATGATTGCCGGAGCGGAGAAACTGCTTGGCCAGGACATGTACTTCCGAGCAGCCGGCGATGAATGAGTCGACTTCATACTTTTTGAGCATGAGCTCCAGCAACGGAAAGAGAGTGCTGATATCGGGATTCTTTTTTATCGTGTAGAGCAGATCCCTATGAATCCTGTCCTGATCAGCTTCGTCCGGCAAAACGATGTAAGGCTCGACCAACGACCACTGCTCGTGATCCTGGAACAGCCCTAATTTTTTGGTCCCACTCGAACAAATTAATAGATGCCTTTTCCGACTGCGAACGACATCTTCAAGAATAACGTCCAGCAGGGAAACTACTCGTTCGCGCAGGCGGGTCGGCAACCTTGGCAGCAGGTAGTGGATAGTCATGCAGCAGAACACCACCTTCGTAGCCCCCGCGTCGAGCAGGCGTTCGATTACCTCAGTTAACTGCGACAGCAGCGGGTCAGGATTATTAGCGAGAAACGCCTCAGTTCGATCCGGGAACGTCGGATCAGAGTACATAATCACAGTGGGCGAATCTTGTTCGCGCCCGCCCAAGCTGTACTCATAAATCGTCTTTAAGAATTCGGCCGATGCCAAAGGACCGACGCCGCCCACAATCCCAAGGACGCTCTTGCCGTTAGTTAGTGTTGTCATCTTTACCTTCTAGTTCAAACTCGGCAGGTTGAAGAGGTCGAGAAAGACCCCAAAAGTAAGCACCACAATCAGCAGATCACTTTCGAAGGGGAAATTGAGCTTGAAGCCTTCCTTTCCGTATTGCTTCTTGAGTCTCTCGATCACATCCGGATTGAAGTAGCCTTGTCTCTTGATGCGTTCATAGGAAAGCATGTCTTCGATCCACTCAATCTTCGACTGTAGTAAGTAAGGACTGCCAGGCGCGATGAATCCAAACTTCTCCCGGTTGATAATCTCGTCCGGAACCAGACCTTCAGCGACTTTCTTCAGAATGTATTTCTCAGAAAACTTGTTCAGCTTTAGATCGGGCGAGATGTTTTTTGAGAACTCGACCAGGTTGAGGTCCAGGAATGGATATCGAGCTTCTACCGAATTTGCCAACGCCATTCGATCGCCGTGATCCGAGATCAGGTGATCGGACAACCGCAGTTTAAAATCCAGGTAAGACCGTTGATGAATGTAATGCCTGTCCTTCAGCCGTTCTTTGTTGACGAGACCGAAATTCAGGCAATCAAATTCTGAAAACTGGCGGTTGAGAGCAGACGAATAGAGGGCGGTCTTAGTCTCCCTAAAAGAGTATTGATCTATTTCATAGAAGAGATCTTTGTTTCCCCAGAGCTTGTCTCTCAACTCTTCTTCGAGAACCGCTTCCAGGTTGTGCTTTTTGGAGCTTCTGATCCCAAATTGATCAAAGCGATACCCGACGTAGCCGGCAAACAGTTCGTCAGCGCCTTCTCCGGTGAGAATCACCGTCACTCCAGCATCCTTCGCAGCCTTCGACAGGGCCATCGAACAGGTATTGTAAGTTTCCTTCACCGGAGACTCGCAGTGATAGATCATGCTCGGAAGTCTCTCCGAGATTTCAGACCAACCAAACATGATTTCGTGGTGCATGGAGTTAACATGCTTGGCCATCATCTTTTGATACTTCGCTTCGGAGAGTGATCTATCGTCGAAGCCGATGGAAAACGAGTGACGACTGCGGTCCGGAGAGACCTGATTGATCATTGCAGCTATCATCGAAGAATCCAGCCCGCCACTTAGATAGAATCCGACGGGAACATCTGCCTGGAGACGATACTCGGTAGACCGGGTGAAGTGGTTCTTCAATTCCTCAACATAATATTCTTCCGGTTTCTCGTAAGAGACCTCGCCGATCCTCGGATAATCAAGATCCCAGAACTCCGTCGTCTTGATCTCTCCCTTCTCAACCGTGAGATAGTGCCCGCCCTTCAAACTTTCGATCCCCCGGAACATAGTCCGCGGACTGACCAGGCCGGGAAATGAAAGGATTTGATCGAGTCCGGTGAGGTCCACTTCCGGAACTGCTGCCGGGTGTTCCAGGATGGCCTTGATCTCCGAGCCGAAAATGAAGACGCCGTCTTTGACTGTGTAATAGAGAGGGTTGATACCGAAGTGATCTCGCGCCAGAAACAATCGCTTCTTTTTTCGGTCGTAAATCACAAAGGCGAATTGCCCGTTCAGCTTATTCAAAAAGTCGAAGCCATCTTCTTCGTAGAGGTGAAGCAACACTTCGACATCGCTGTTGGTCCGAAAGACGTGGCCTTGCTGGATTAGGTTCTCGCGTAATTCCAGGTAGTTATATATTTCCCCGTTGCACATCAAGACAACGGAATTGTCCTCGTTGAAGATCGGCTGGTCGCCCGAATCGAGGTCAATAATACTGAGCCTGCGGAAGCCCAGCCCCAGATTATCTTCTATGAAGTATCCGGAAGAATCGGGACCGCGATGTGTAAGTTTGTTCGTCATCGCGACCAGAGTGTCTTGATCCACTCCGCGTTCGCGATTGGTATCTATGTATCCGGCAAAACCGCACATCTATTTGGGCTCTTTCTTATTGTCCCTTGCCTGCACGCGCTCAACTTCGACATCTGCGAAAATCTGAGAACAGGATTGAAGGGAAGTTTTCTGTGAATTAGGTGATGTGTGAACTACTAGCAGCAGTTATTAAGGCAGGGAATGACAGGGACTTCGCGTTCTCGGCGAGTTGTGGGCAGGGCTACCGCATCTCGCATCGGCGGTTGCCGTCACGATGCGCCCTGACCATTTACCCTTTAGCCGTCGAACAACTGCGGTTTATGGCGGGTCCCAGCCGAGGACACTATTTACGCTTACTGAGAGGAGTGAATGAAGAGCAGCGATCCAAAGACTAAGGGCGATGCAATCCACCTGTTCACAAGTCTCTAAAGTTCGGAATGGACATTATCGCCAAAGAGTTTTGACTGCAAGACTATTTGCATAGCCGGTTTTGCTATTTATTGGCTGATCTTGCTCTCGCTTTGAAGGAAGCCGAGGATCGGGAGAAGTCATCATGGTTGTGTCACAAGTCCGGAGTTGGATCCGTTTAGAAAGCGACTTGTGCGCCCCTGCGGCGAAAACAACATTGCCGCGTTAACTCTTTCAAGCCCAGGGGTGCACAAGTGCACTCTCTAAACCAGACCCAGACCAGGATCTCGTCCATGGGCAGGGCAAGCGTGGGAGTTGTGTTTAGGCGAGGGCGAGAGCGGGGATCAGATGGTCGATGGCTAGCGGAAGCGGCTGGCTACCGTCGTAAAGCGGCCATCGCTCATACTCACCTCGCGGAAGTTGAAGGACATCGCGTTCCACCAGCAGATATTTCTGTTTTTCTGAAAGCAGCCCTTCGGCCCGCCGGCGATCCTGCATCTTGCTTTGGTGAAATTCGCGCAACTCGCGATCAAACTGGAGATTTCCCAAAGAGAGAAAGCGAACGGCGCCGTCGACGTCACGCGCCGTCATCACCTCGCCCTTGTTGTACATACTGGGTGAGAACGGGACATCAATGAATCCCTGGCGAAAGCCTGACACGATGCCTTCCGTAATGCTTCCGCGGCCACAGCCGATGATGCTATCCAAAATCGCTTGCGTCTCACGCCGGATAATTAAGCCTTCCGCGGTCAACTGATCTTCATCCAGCTGCTTACCGGCCGCACTCTCGACTCCCATCATGACCAGATTGAGGCCGTGAATGTTATCTTCCAGGGCCGGGATCTTGTACGCCTCGGCAGGTGTCTTAACGATGACACGAGTGGCGCCAGATAAAGATGCTGTGACCGCCGAGTGATAGATCAATTGTTCCGCATCCAGAGGCACGCCGGGGAAGGCAGCCATATATTGCTGGAAGACGGTATTGATTTGAATATCTTTATAGCCGAGGTTTCTGACCGTCTCATCAGCCATCTGCTGCAGAATCCGGATCGCCGCGACATCCTGGATACGGTTTCCCTGTTCCGCGTATCCGAGACTCACGCACTTCACGCCCTGCTGAATAGCCAGCACGGTTTCAAGAATATTTACGACAATCGCAATACTTGGTGGGATAAGAGTTGCGGTCAACGTGCCGAAGAATTCCCGGTCCAGCCTGATGCCATAGCGCTCAAAGTACAAACCAGTGAGCCGGTCCACGTATTGCCACCGCTTAATAGATTCATCGAGCGGGTAGTCTTTGTAGTAGGGAATGTTGTAACAAATGGCCCCGCCTTCAAAAGAGGTGACACCCCCCGCATACGAGATCTCGGCCAACAGACGCGGGTCGCGCGTGCTGTGTCGCGCCTGCAAGGGCACCTTGATTTCAGAGATGATTCGGCGCAGTCCGGGCACGCCATGATTGATGATGGGAAAGCCATTGAGCGTCGAAACACCCGATAGCCGACTTTCCCGGATTGCTTCGTCAGCACCCAGATAGTTGTTATTGCGGGTCATTGAATCGACTTGATAAGAAAGAACGCGTGCACCCGCGGCTTTGAAAGCCGAGAAGAGCTTGATCTGTTGCTTCACCCCCGGCACACCGGAGCGCGGCTGAATGAGCATGGGGGCGCGACCCGCCTTGACCGAGGCCTGAGCCATCGGGAATGAGGGTTGACGTCCGAGGAACTCAGCGTTCTCTCCAAGGTCACTGGCCATCTGTCCCGTTTTCCAACCTTCCAGTACTTCCCGGCGGCCACGTTCGAGATCGTTCGAGTCAAGACAGTCGTCGGAGACAGCTGCGGGAAAATAACCGTTTGGCGTTGAGGAACGGTTCCAGAGCGTCGGGCAAAAGGCTTTACCGTGCCGGTAAACGGCGCGGTCAATGCCACCGCCAATGTGCTGACCGTGATGATGGTGGAAACCTCGGCCGCGCTCGCGCCGAATTCGACCGACAACATCGGCAGAATGGCCTGCGGCGAATACAGATTGATGAAGCAGCAAAAGCCGGTG
>JANNJZ010000148.1:0-8469 GCA_031396065.1 Pyrinomonadaceae bacterium
GTGCCATAGATGCTTGAGAGCGTTGGATTAGTTCCGTTCGTTCCGGTGACGCGGGCGAGAATGTTAGTTGTCGGCAGTCCAGTATCGTTCAGGAAGTTCGCAATGTTATTCAGCGGGACGCCGAACTCACTGAAGCTGTGAAAGAGATTTCCCCCGCCTCCTGGCCTCGCACCCCCGGTGATGTTGTATTGGGTTTGTGTTTCGACCGCGACCGGACCGCTTATCTGAGTGTTGAGACCGGATGAAGTGATAGGAGGTGTGCCTTGGCCTCGGCTGATGCTCGGCACACAAAGCAGGACGGTCAGCAGTGTGACAAGACATCCCGAGTGGAGAAAAAAATAGCTACAGCCAGCGCGTTGTAAACCTGTCTGTTTCATAACCTGTCCTCTCTATCGTTCTGATCCTGTACGTCGAGTTCCGGGACTACCGCCATGCACAATACTCATGCCTTTGGAAAAGCGATGCCAAACGTTGTGCTGGCAGTCGTCGGGGCAAGCTGTTGGAGTTGACTCCCTGCTACCTGAACTCCGAGTCCCCATAGGAAACACTTGAAGTAGTCCAGTCCAATTCCAAACCCATAATTCGTTGCTACTAAGGCAATGATTCCGACCAACCATGTCAGGCCACCCCAAATCAACCACACCGATAAGCTGAGGCGGCTCAGTTGGATATGCAGTTGCTGCAACGAAGGTAAAGACGCGGCAGCCGTAACACCACCTGGAGCCATCGCCGAGGGCCGTCCTGCAGCTAAGGCATCCTCCAGTTCTCCCCGGATTTTGGCGACCGACGCCTTGGCTTCGTCCCCGGCGTTGACTACTTCCGCGAGGGCGTCTAGTTTCTGTAGCGCCGTAACGACGGCATCCCCTCCGTTCCGCTCGTCAAATTTAACCATGACGTTCTTTATTCCATCACGAATGACGATGCTGAGGGTCGTGATTTCGATGCTGAGGTTGGATACGAACTGTTTGTAGGCATCTGCTAGGTCTGGGGGTGCCTTGAACGGATTGGGAATCCTGTGTGGAAGAAGGCCCTTGGCTTCCAGTTGCTCGGGAGCGAGGCTTGCCAGCATCGACTGCAACCGGGCCACTGTGTTAGGCAAACGGTTATCACTCCTCTTGTGTGCATGCGTAACCTCAACGAGTAGTCGCCGAATCGTATCTCCTAGTTCGGACACGGGCATCAGGGCCTCTGCCCTCATTACTCGCTGGCGAATGAACACAGTTACAATCCATGAGATGGCAATTCCCACTAGGATCAATGTTGCACCAAGAAATTGGTTGCTCCGTCCCGTGGACAGTACAGTCAATTCAAATGCATCCATCTCGGCCTTCTGATCGACAGCCAGGGAGACTGAGCCCGTAAACGTTCCAGCGTGATGAAAGGCGGGTGAAACTTTCAATAAAAGTCTTTCGGTCTTATGGGGGGCAATGTTGATCGCCGTCTCACAATTGGCATTATCTGGCAGGCAAAGCAGGATGTGCTCAGGGGTGATTTGCGCCCCTGTTGTAGAATCCTGCAGGCTGGAATGGACGACTCGGACATTCGTGGCCCCCATTTCGCCGGTTGAAACCGCAAGAGAGGTTTGGTGATCGAAAAGGAGGACTAGCCGTTGGGGCGGCGCTTTGATTGCCCATGTGAACGGTTTCTGTGGCAGTTCTCCCGTCTCCCCATAGGCGATTGCATATGCCAGGATAATCATCGCGCATACACCACCGAAGATGGACAGGAGAGTTGCCGCCCGCAATGGTATGCCTTGGCAACGACGCAATGGTTGTCTTGCTTCGAGCATGCAGGCTAAGGTTCCTTCTTGTAAGGCGACTTCAACTTCCAGACACCGATAAAACATCAGGAGGAGTCTTTGGCAACAGCGGAGCAGAACGCCCGGCCAATGGATCGAAACCAGACCCACGTAATTTCATCAGAAGAGTTTCTGCTGTGAATTGAATGGCTGCCGGTGGAATGCCCAAGCCTCTTATTAATACATCTCGCTCCGATTGATCTCGAAGGAGATAGAGAAGTAACGCCTCCTCATAGTTATTCAACCCCAAGGGCCCTGCAAGCAGGGCCCTTGGGTATCCGTATATCTCATCGATGTCCAACCCTCTTATTGCCTGGAAGATGGCGCCAATTGCCGCATGATATGAAATTGCCGCATTGTATGAATTAGCTATCCAGTCGTGCGGCAACGTGGCTAACCGGTCCGCGAGCCAGGTCAACCAAATACCGTCACCCCAGAGGTTCGTCGAAGCTTGTTGGGACAGGGATCCGTAGGGGATCAGATCTGGTTTCCTGATCGATTTTTTTATGAGGAAAGACCAGCTGCTCCTCAGCATGGGCGGTGCAGCGAAATTGAACGCAGGTTCGCCGACTTGGTAATCATTGAGAGCAAGCGTCATGGCTTCGACATCAGGATGAGAGGGCAGGAGATGGCGAAGTTTCTTAAGGGTCTTTGATAGTAACCGGCGATCCGGTTTGTTCCCCGTGAGAAGCGCGGAGGCACAATAGATTCCCAACATCGGGTTCTTGTCGTCAAACGATCCTTTGAGTAGGGATTTGGCCAAGGTGTATCGATAATCCTCCAGGGCTCCGCGGGCGATTTCGCACAATCGAAACGCGGGATTATTACGTTTGAATCCTTCGCCGATCCGAGCGAGCAACAACGATCCGTTTGCAAGGTCCAAATGGAAAGAAGATGGGTAAGGTTCGTCTTCAGAAGATGTTTGGAGTAAAAACACCTGCGTTTGCCATCCGGGGGAGGCGATAACGACTCGCTCAATCGCGCCCCATTCCAATGTTTGAAGGCGGAGACGATAGGCCCCCGGATAAAGCTCGATGTTGCATGCGGACCACGGGTCGAACGAGGAGAAATTGTCGGCAAGCTGACGTACACCGACTTGCGCAAGATCGGCGAGGGGAGTTCCGTCTATGCGATGCAACGTTAGACCGGTTGCTGGATCGTGCCCCTGTTGCGAGCCGGCAGTCTCGTTTTCCGTCCAGGCTCTAACGAACAGGAACAATTGGCTTCCTGCGCCCAATTGTAGATGAACGTGCTCGCTGGAGAGTTCGGCGTTCTCCATATGGTATTCATGTGTTTTGGACGTGCCTTCCAACGCGGCAGGCGAACAAAATCCGAGTTCTGGGGCGCTGATTTCATTCGAGGCGGTCTGCGAGATAGGCACCTCCTTGATGTCGATATGTGTTCCGGTTCTAAACTTAAATTTATACGTGCCGGGCGTTTGGCTGGTCGTAAAAGTACCGACGCCACGTGCTTTGAGCTGATTCCGAGTATTAATGATAAATGTTTCCGTTGCTGGGTCGGCGGAAATACGGACTCTTACACTTTCGGATGAGTTCTTTGATCTTGGCATCACGAGTGTTCCTATGGAAATACAATATCCGGATGGCCATCTGAATCATGGGAGTTCAAGAAGCTGGCTTCCTTCCGTTCGCCTCTAGGAGCGTAACGGTCCATAAAGTTCCATACATGTTCTTTAAGCGACGTGCCCGTGATCCTGCCGTTCCGTGTGGCTCCCCCCCGCAGGCCTTCCAGTAGTCCCATGGTGAACACGCCGCGCACCTGGCCGTTATCACCAATCGGCTTTTCCCGAGACACCTTCCACACTTTTGCGGCAAAGCCGTAGAATGTTGTAATTGGTTTCTTGGTGGCTGCGCTCCGGTCACGACAGGGGAATGGGTACTCCGGTGCGTGCGAAATCTCGGCGCGACAGCAATCCATGAACAAGACCACTTCATCAAAAGCCTGTGCTGCCCAGAACCAATTAGCATATGAAACACCTGGGATGTTGTGCTTAGGCGTGCTTCTGTCGGCATTGGCCATAAGTGTGCCGACACTGTATTTCCCGCGGTCAATCGTGAAGATAAATCCATGGCCGGCCAGATAGATGTAGAGACGCCGCCCTATCGGTCCTTGGGTTTCGAAACGGTCCCCAAGCACCTTGAACGCTTCTGTCGCGACTCGCATTTCAGTGGGTTCTCCAGGCGGCGGGAAATACGCGCTTGATATGAAAGTCTGGATGTTCTCCTTGTCTACTTGTCCCTCATTGAGCAGCCAGTTCACAAAGTCCTTCGCATCGGCTTCAGGGCCTTCAAGATTCGAAAGACCGGGATATCGGTTTATGCCCACAACGATAGCGATGTCATTCTTCGCCATGACGATGCCAGCTTCCTTTTTCTTGCGACCCATTAGCATGTTTCCGCAATAGCGGTCGGACTCGCATGTAAGTCTTCACGCTACGGGTACCTCTCTTTAATGAAATCCTTGTCGGTCTGGGACAGGGTTGTATTCCAGCCGGCCGAATATCTATCGATGGTGAAACTGCTGTCTATTGGATACATCATAATGGATGTCTTATCCACTTTCGTGAAAACAGTTTGGGTAGCGGAATAAACGGCAAAGATGTTTTGATCCACTTTCTGCTCCGACCAAGGCGGATTCAAGTTGGCATAGTGCGCATACACAGCCGGTTTGTCCCACTGGATACCAGTTGCGTCGGGACTCTGGTGCTCGTGGATGCACCCTAACGCGTGACCAAACTCATGGAGCACCACACTTGAGATGACGTCATCCGAAGATTGGGGGGTGAGCCAGCCAAAGTTCATGGTGGGTTTGTCCCAATCGTAGCTCTGGCAGTCCGTGCCAATGGCAGACCAGGATGTGCCATCTAGTGTGAATGAAACCCTAACTTCTGCGTCGTGGGCGTTGTTGAAAAGCAGACTGATATTGGCAAACTGGGCCCAGATCTTGGCGTATTGCTCTACCTTGGCGCGGAGGGTTGGGTCTCCCCCCATAAACCTCACACGGATTTGCGGACCGATACCCGTCCACATATAGCCGCACATCAGCGCCAGCCTTTCCCCGCGATCGTGTGTTGTTATTAGCGGTGTGCGATCAACGCAGACTTTAATCATGTTTGCCATAGGCGCCTCCGTGTAGCAGACCTTTCTGTGACTCGCTAGATGTGCTTTGCGGCCTGGGTGGCGGTCTGTTCAACAACATTAGTTTGTCTTGCCTCGCTCAGTGGATCTGGTTTCATCAGAGGCCAGACCGTACACACTCACCATAGGCTCTACTTTTGCTCTCCGGTGCGATCACTTTTCATCTTGTGTATCATCTTGTGTGGGAGGCCCTTGTACGACGAATTCCACCGATTTGATCTCCAGCCTGTGGCTTGTTGAGGGGAGTTTGGTTGTGATGAATGCGTGCAGGCCACGGTCGATGGAACCGACGTTAATGGCTGCGCTCGCCGGGATCGTGACGTTGAAAGAACCACCGAAAGGATTGTTTGTACTTATTGCCGGGAGTGGATATTCGTTGCCGTTTACCTGAGAGACAACCCCCGTTTCATAGATCACCTTACACGGACCATTTGGTGGGGTACTTCCGGTGCAGGTTTGACCAAGATTGTTTTTCAGAAATTTCCCTTTCATGTAGCCCCCAAAAACCACCGATCCATTAGGACTTGGACCAAATGTCCCACGATATTCAATCGTCAGGTCTACATTCACTCCGCTCGCTTTGGGGATGATACGTGTGTTCACTAAGAGTAGACGATCTCGAGTTGTATTCACGGTCATACCAAAACAGCTGGCATTGTTTTCTATGGCTCGGACGCGTGCGGGATTCAGACCGTCAGCCCCCTGGATTATTAAATTATCGTAATCTGTTCCATCTTTTGTTCCGATGCTAAACTCAACACAGTTTGGGCCGGAGACCGGTGCCCCTGGGACGGTGGTTCCGTCGACATAAACGTCGTGGATTGTTACCGCATAAGCATCCATACCTATGGTTAGGAAAAGCGAACTGAAGACCAGTGCCGCCCATTTATGCAATTCCATCGTCTTCCTCCTTCGTGAGAAATGTAAACGGACCAACCGCTAGTGCATGAAAACGGTGTCAGGAACCGTTTCCCGCTTTGTGCTGACGACTGTGGAGCGAGCAATGAGATGGTGAGCATGGAAAAGTTGCCAAGAATCTTTTCCGAATTGATGCCGTTGCTCGTGCAGGAACCGATACGCTGGTGATCGGGAGGTGAAGACCGCACTTCTTGGAAGCCTGAGGTGCCATTCATGGCCGGCTCCGTTGAAGATGCATTGAGTTAAACGAGTCAAACAATGTCCACCCGATAGCCAGGTCGTGAATATTCTTGGCTCGCTCTCCATTCAGCTCCGCCCCTTTTAACTGTCACCGGGGCTACCGATCTGTCTCGCCAGCGGCGTGCGCGACACACGCGTGAAGCGTCCCTCGACAGGCTCGGGACGCCCTGAGCCCGTCGAAGGGCGTATCTCGTGAATCGCCATTCGTTTCCAGATTCTGACGTGTCACGCTTCACGAGTGCGATGGATCATGATTGACAGCTCGCTGACCAGTCTACGGCAAAGGCCTGGGTCAGGAACCCGGCCGGCGCGATCTGCCGCAACGACAGGATCTGTATGTCACCCTCTCGTCCCTCGCTTTGTCCTACGGGCCTCACCCCGTCAGTCTTCGTCCCTAGCCCCATACCTGCATTCAGCGTCGCGAGCGGACTCGCAAGCCAATTGCCTGGTTCGGTGGGCAGGCTGTCCCGTCCCGCTACGGTGAAGCTGCTGAACTCCCCGTCGGCCAACGATGCACAGTGTTGGTTGAGCAACGAGGTGGCTTGCAGCGGTGTTTTACTCAGCGGCTGAATCTGACCGCTGGCTGGGGCATTTGGCGACTGAATCGTCACGGTGCCGTTCACGCCGGAGCCTGAATCCGCATTGACGAAACTGTTGGCATCGGGCAGATAGAGCCCGCCATTGGTAATGATGATCGTGATTGCGCCGCCCTGACCCTGCGCCGCCTGGGCCAGAATCTGGCTGTTTTGGAGAATGACGTACTGGGGATCGATCGAAATATTCCCACCCCCTCCAGGCCCGTCGGCCACCGAGGCGCTGATCGTGCTGTTGGTGAGTTGTACCGTGCCGCTGGGATCTGTCGTTATCTTGATGTTGCCACCGCCCGCCTGGTCGGCTTCTGTCGTCACCGTGCTATTCGTCATCGCGAATTGGTTGCCGGCATCGATCTGAATGTTGCCCGCGTTGCCGGGACCGGTGCTGCTGGCGGAGACGTTGGAGTCGTTGGTCATCGCGACCGAGTTGGCGTTCATGAAGATATTTCCACCCGCGCCGGTACCTTCGGCGGTTGAGAAGATACCGCTGCCTGCTCCATCGATGAGGATCGACTGGGCTGGGTTGTTGCTGTTGCCTTGCACCGTGATGTTGCCGGAATTCCCTGTGGAATTCGGACGGGCTCCAGCGCGGATGATCCCTCCGGTGAGGAGCGTCAAATTCTGGGTTTCAACCAAGATGTTGCCCGCCGTTCCCTGGGGAACCCCTACTAGGCTGACTATCACATCCGTAATCATCCTTGACCCGGACTCGATCGTAACATCCTCTGCGCCCCTGACCGTGATGGTCCCGCCAGACCCCTGCCCGAATGAACCGGTGGCAACATCAGTATGGTCGCTCACCGTGAGCACTTTGGACTGAAATTCAATATTTCCTCCCCCGCCACCGGTCGTCGCGCTTGAATTCACTTGAGAGGCCGTCAATTGGATGTTGTCGGCATGGATGCTGTCGGCACCCCGAAGGAGAATGCTTCCTCCTGTTCCGGTGCTCTCTGGAAGCCCATCGGCCAAGCTGATTAGCTGGAATTGAGTCAGGTTCACGTTGTTACCCCGGATCTCGATCGCCCCACCGCTGCCAGGGCTGACGATGTCGCGATTGTGTATAGACAGATCGATCAATCCATCTGACAGATTCACTGTCTTGCCGGTGATCATAACCTGGCCTGCATCGACTAGAGTTCCAAAGGCGACTGTGCTGATTACCGGAATGCCGGGATCCCCGCTAAATGAACCCGAGAACGTCACTGTATTCTCAGCTGTGACGGTCACCGCACCTGGATGGACCTGGCCCGCAGCCGGTGTAGTGGTGAGATTGAAAACGCCGGTGTCGACATCTGTTTGGACGCCATCTCTAATGAGAGTCACATCCTTTCCCGCGATCGTCACCGCGCCGCCATTTCCTGAACCAGAAGAAACGGTAAAAATGAATGAGTCAGTCAGCGATAGTAGTCCGTTTGTAGTGAGCGTCACCGGGCCGCTGTTGCCAGTGGCGGAAACAGTACTCGTATCAATGAACGTATTCGTCATGGTCAGGCTGCCGTCGGCATTGATGGATAGAGCCCCTGCGGGCCCTGCGTTTAAGGTCGTGCCGTCCGGTTGAACTCCATCGCTCGTCTGGATAAAGGTATCGCTGAAAGTAGCAGAGCCTGTGAGGGAAATTGTCACATCGCCTCCTGATCCAGATGTCGATGCTGCAGTAAATATATTGAAAAATGATAAAAATTCTGATGTACGAATAGGCAGTGGCGGCAAAACCTATAAGTTCGAAACCCTTAATGGCAATATCTATATTAAAAAGCAATCT
>JANNJZ010000172.1:0-2723 GCA_031396065.1 Pyrinomonadaceae bacterium
GCCCGCCCGCTGATCGCCAAGCGCCAGATGGAGATCGCCGCCAAGGAGAAATGCGATGCCGTTTCCCACGGCGCCACCGGCAAGGGTAACGACCAGGTTCGTTTCGAGCTGGCCTATTACCACTTTGATCCGTCCATCAAGGTTATCGCCCCCTGGAGGATGTGGGACCTGAACAGCCGCCAGGCGCTGATCGAGTACGCCAAGAAGAACGGCATCCCCATTCCGACCATCAAGAAGCGCCCCTGGTCGTCCGATCGCAACCTGCTGCATATCTCCTTCGAGGGGGGCATCCTGGAGGATACCTGGGCCGAGGCTCCGGAAGAGATGTATGTGCTGACCAGATCGCCGGAGAAGGCGCCCGACAAGGCCCAGTATGTGGAGATCGAGTTCAGGAATGGCAACGCCGTGGCCGTGGACGGTAAGAAGCTGACCCCTGCCAAGCTTCTCGCCCATTTGAATGAGATCGGAGGAGTGCACGGCATCGGTCGTGTGGACCTGCTGGAGAACCGCTCGGTCGGCATGAAGTCACGCGGCGTCTACGAGACCCCCGGCGGCACGATCCTGCGCGAGGCCCATTCGGCCGTGGAGCAGATCACCATGGACCGTGAAGTCATGCGTATCCGCGACGGGCTGATCCCCGAGTATGCCAAACAGATCTACGCCGGTTACTGGTTCTCCCCCGAGCGCCAGATGCTGCAGACACTGATCGACGATTCCCAGAAATGCGTCAACGGCGTGGCCCGCGTCAAACTCTACAAGGGCTTGTGCCGTACGGTCGGCCGCAAGTCGGAGAGCGACTCGCTCTTCAACCTCGACTTCGCCACCTTCGAGAAGGATCAGGTCTTCAACCAGGCCGACGCCGAGGGCTTCATCAAGATCAATTCCTTGCGGCTGCGTATCAGGTCGCTGATGCAGGCTAATCGGAAAAAGTAGAGGTTTTTGAAGCTGTTTGATTGTTGAACTAGAAGGGGCATGACCATGTTATGCCCCTTTGATGTATCTGTGTTATTTAGTGGCGTTTGGGTGAAAACGAGAATGCATTTGCAGACCGATACTCAAAAGAGCGAGCGTAAAGAAGACGTCTTCGAGCATACTCTAAAGCGGATTAGCATTCAGGCGTTTGATGCTCTGCTTAGTGCAGAGTCAGAAAGAAGTGGAGACAGCCATTGCTATCCCTTGACCAACTGACCGAATTTATCGCGAAGGGCGAACAGCTTGACGTTGAGAGCAAGTGAAATCGGCTCAATCGGTTCTGGACTTGTGGATTGTGTTTTTGCTTAACTGGAAAGCGGAAAAATAGCGTAACACTTCGTTATTAAATATTATTTTTGCTTAACTGGAAAACAGAAATAATCAAAACTGGATACAAAAGGCACTGGATTTTCTTGGCAACAGTCTTAACCCCATCCCACAAGAGCTGAATGAACTGAATTGGAAGTAAGAGCTTTGAAGAATGTTGTTGAGCTGCACGGCCTGACCGATGAGGCGATTGCCGTTGTGGAGGGGAAAAAATGACAAAGACAAGAACCACTCGCATCACGATCAAAGCCCCCACCGACTCCTCCGGCAGCGACCTCGCGCCGCTGGTAATAGAACTTCGCGGCCTCATCCAGTCAGCCCGCCACACCGTCGCCACCACGGTCAACACCCTGCAGGTGATGACCAACTTCGAGATCGGGCGGCGGATTGTCGAGCATGAGCAGAAGGGGGCGGAGCGTGCTGAATATGGGAAGGAACTGCTGAAGGAGCTGTCCATACGGTTGAAGGAGGAGTTCGGAAGCGGTTTTTCAGAACGAAATCTCGAATATATGAGAAAGTTCTTTCTCTTATGGCGTGAGCACTTTCCAGAGATTTCGCAGACACCGTCTGCGAAATTGTCCCAGCCCGCCAAAATTTCGCAGACGCTGTCTGCACAATTAACGATTGCCCAGGCAGCGTCTGGGCAATCCGGCAAACCACCGTTTACACTAAGTTGGTCCCACTATGTCCTGCTCCTCACCATCAAAAACTCCGAGGAACGCAGCTTCTACGAAATCGAGGCCTTTCAGTCAGATTGGTCTTTCCGTGAACTGAAACGCCAGGTTGCCTCATGCCTTTACGAGCGCCTTGCCCTCAGCCGCGACAAGGAAGGTGTCCGTCAACTTGCAAACGAAGGTCAAATTATCGTTAAGCCTGCGGATATCCTCAAAGAACCGTACATCCTCGAATTCCTTGGCCTTGACGAAAAAAACGGCTATTCCGAATCCGATCTGGAAACCGCAATTATCGACCAGCTTGAACACTTTCTGCTCGAACTCGGCAAGGGCTTTCTCTTCGAGGCCCGCCAGAAGCGCTTCACTTTTGACGAAGATCACTTCTTCGTTGATCTCGTCTTCTACAACCGTCTTCTGCGCTGCTATGTGATCATCGACCTCAAGCTCGATAAGCTCAGCCATCAGGATCTGGGGCAGATGCAGATGTATGTTAACTATTTTGACCGCTTCGTAAAGACATCTGACGAGAACCCCACCATCGGCATCCTCCTCTGCAAGCGAAAGAAAGACGCCATCGTTGAACTGACCCTGCCAGCCGACGCCAACATCCATGCTCGGGAATACGGGCTCTACCTGCCATCCAAGGAAGTGCTGCAGCAGAAGTTGACCGATTGGGTGCGCGAGCAGGAGGTAGCGTATGAAGCTAGTAAGGTTCTTTGAAAAGTTCGAACAGCCTGCTGAATTGTCACG
>JANNJZ010000173.1:0-2458 GCA_031396065.1 Pyrinomonadaceae bacterium
AGTGACAATGCTTCACGCTGAGAGCTGCCAGGGGCATACGCTTCTTCGTACTCTCTAACACCCAAAACTCGACCGTCAGCCCACCTGTAGTGGCCATGTAACTTTATAAGACAAGACTCGCCGTCTGCTCGCAATCGACGGTAGCGTTCAATTTCGCGGGCTAACAGTACGTTAGTAGTTTTTTTCCCTGCTGCCTCATAAACGTCCTCAAGTACGTCGTCCAAGTTTGTTGTTACAATGAGCCTGTCGAAAAGCTCTGGGAGCAAGCGAACTGCGCCGTCGATCTTGTGCGCATCTGACACGCGCAATTCATGTTCAATGCGCTCATTAAAGGCATTATCACCGCAAGCCGTACGCAATCGGTCTGCTGCCTCCTCATACTCTCCGCGAGAAAGCAGCTCATCAAGTTCGGCCTCGCCCATAGCTGTCCTAGAACGGAGATTATGAAGAAACTCCCTCCAAAGCGGGAATTGTGATGGTTTAGACATTCCTGAACCTACAAATGGAACAAGCGTACCTGACGACACGGCTCTGCAAAGGTCGTCGAAGCGAGCGCGATTATCGTGCAGCCTAAGTAGCCGTTCCTTGACCTGTCGGTGCCCTGTGAGCCATACATCGTGAAACCAGCCCAGAAATTCTGATTTGTAGCCAGCAGGATCTGTCTTAAGTGCCTGAAGCGGGGCGACCACCGCCTCGCCGTTCCCAAAAACGATATTTCCATCCTCGTCTATGGTCGCACTTAGCTCCTCTGCAAAGATGGCGTGGACGATCTTCACTCGATTGCCTCCGTTTGAACTCGAACACCGCCGGAGAGCAGACGCGGCAGCAGCATATCACGCATATTAACCAAAGCTCTCGATTCGCGTACTGTTGCTGAAGACCGAAGAAAGAGCGGTTGGATGGTTGCATCGAATGCCCGAAAGATTTCTGAGTTGGGAACTGCCACATGGAATTTATTCAGTGTCTCGAATGGTACGCGCTGCCTGCCGCTTGTGCCCGTCATGTTCTGAATCGCGAAGGAGCGAAATTCGGGGGTTCGAGCAAGGAGGTAAGCATAAAGATTGGGAATCGGTGGTTTTGGTCGCAATACGATGTACTCGGTTGATCCCCAAGCAACTTGTTCTTCACTCAAAAAGTCAACGAATGCCGTCTTGCCATTTTCAAGGCAAGGTGTGATTCGCGCGACTAGAGTGTCACCGTTTATAAAACGCGCGCCCGAACCGGCTTCCCGCTCAACCCACGCTAATGGTGCGTGTCCGTTAGTTGGCATCTGTCCCATATCGAGGTATGGTGCCGGGATGCCTTTAGCGAGCCGACGTGACGGATTGACTTCTACAACCTCGTCAAGCGGCAGCACCCCCCACCCTTCCGGAACTAGCCCCAGTTTCGAGTCAACGAAACGAGTGGGCAGGATGTCAAAGGCATGCTGGGGCATGCTGGGGAAAAAGCGCGCTCCGCCTGCTTTGGCCTTCACCGGTTCGAAGTCCACAAACCACGCTCGGAAGATCGCCCGAGCCAACAACTCCAGCGCCCGGCTCGTCCGACGGTTCGACTCGATCTTGTCATCCAGCGCACTCAGCACGCCCCCGATGGCGCGTTGTTCATCCAGAGAGGGTAGGTCCGTTCTGAATTCTTGAATACGACCCGGCGATGTGTGACGAACCGTCGAGCCGGAAGCGGTGGCCAAAATATGATGCCGGTAATCTGCGCCACGGAGCAGATAGAAAAGGAATTTCTTGTCCAACCGTTTCGGATCCATAATCTTCACAAGGCCAATACGCTGGTTGTGCAGGTATCTTACTGAACTGGAGGGTACGAGCGCTGGGTAACCAAGTGTGTCACCTGCCTTGCTGAGGTCAGTCATCGTCACGATGAGGTCGTCGGGCTGAAGGATGTAGTCCTCTGGCACCGGACCGCGATAGCACTTCGGGTTATCTGCCTTGAAGCCACCACCAATAGCGAAGCAACCTGGGGTAACGAGGACATCCGGTGTCGGTCCGTCGCAGAAATATTCACCCTTGAATGCGAATCCGTGTTTTATCTGGATGAGGTCAGCAAGAGCGTATGTGTTCCTGTTTTCATTCACCAATTTGCACGTCCCCTAGTTTTTCCCGCACAACCGCTGTCAATATCTCACCCTCTGCCAACTGCTCTTCCAACTCCGCCAACAACCTCGGGTACTTCACCTCGAATGGCTCGCCGTCGTCCTCCAGTTCCTCTGCGCCAACATAGCGTCCCGGTGTCAGGACGAAGCCGTGCTTTTCAATATCCGCCAGCGGCGCGGCCTTACAAAAACCGGGAACGTCGGCATAGGCCCAGGGGCCGTGCTCTGTCTCGTTCCATGCAGCGGGTTGAGGCTCCCCGCGCCAGCGACGGAAGGCATACACGATGCGTCCAGTATCGGAATCGGGACGCAGTTCATCCTCCACATCGCCAGAAAGTACTCGCAGTGTGCGCG
>JANNJZ010000175.1:0-25690 GCA_031396065.1 Pyrinomonadaceae bacterium
GTGGCATGCGCCTTGAGATAAGTCAGGGCGCCATTCAACAAAGACGAGGACAAGCAATGAGTACACATCTGCATCCGGTCACATTCCCAAGCCGCCAGCAACTTCTAAAAGTCTCAGACGTGGCGGCGTTACTAAACGTCAGACCGCGCACAATCTACGAGATGGTGGCGCAGGGTCGCATTCCATATCGCAAACCACCCGGCTCGAACATCCTGCGCTTTGATCTCGAAGAGATTGTTGAGTGGACAAAGGCCGGAATTAACAAATGACTTGATCCCTTGATGCTGCTACTATGCGCGCGTTCTCTTGGTGGCTGCAACCTCAAGGAGAACACCATGTCAGTTTACAAACGTGGTAAGAAACGCACGCACTGGAATTATTATTTCCGAGTGCGTGGCGTGCGTTACCGGGGAGCAATTCCCGAGGCTCGCACGAAGTGGGAAGCAGAACAAGCGGAAAGCAAGATCAAGCAGGAGATCTTTGAAGGACGCTTTGGCCTGGTTCAATCCGGCACAATGAAGCTCGCCGATTTCATCGATGAGATTTATATGCCGTGGGCCAAAGCAAACAAACGTTCATGGAAGGGTGACGAGTGCTACGCTGAGGTTTTGAAGCAACATTTCAAGGACACAGCGTTGTGCGAGATCACACCCTTCCTGATCGAGAAATTCAAACATGAACGGATCAAGAGCGACACTAAGTATGGCAGGTCTCGGGCTCCCGCTTCGGTGAATCGAGAGTTTGAGGTGCTGAGCCGCCTTTTCAATCTCGCGATTGATTTTAAGAAGGCGGAAAGCAATCCATGCAGCCGGGTCAGGAAATTCAAATTGGATAACGAGCGTTATCGATACCTGTTGCCGGAAGAAGAACCACTGCTAATGAGTGTCCTGGAAGGAAGGCGAGCGCATTTGAAGGATATGGTTGTTGTCGCGCTAGGTTTGGGCTTGCGAAAGCGCGAGCAACTGAACTTGCGACGTGACCAAGTAGACTTCTCACGCAACGTGGTTATCGCAGCGCATACCAAAGGGAGAAAGAATCGTGAAATCCCAATGGATGTATTGAACCCGAAAGTTCGTCAGATCCTGCTGAGACTATGTGCCGGAAAACGGCCTGATGATCATGTGTTCGTAAATCCCGATACGGGTAAGGCGTTCCTTGACATCAAGCGCTCTTTTCACACAGCTTGCCGTCTAGTGGGGATAGAGAACCTATGGTGGCACGACCTGCGAGCCACCTTCTGCACGCGATTGGCGCTGGCTCGCTACGAAGCGCTGACGATAATGACGCTGATGGGTCACAAGGATTTGAAGACGACGATGCGTTACATCAGGGCCGTCCAACTCCAAAGGGAAGTGCGTCCTGAAAAAGTTGTCCACAAATTGGCCACAAATGAAATACGGCCGCCAGCGCTGGCAGCCGTAAACTATTGATTAATTGGTCGGGGCGAGAGGATTCGAACCTCCGACCTCTCGGTCCCAAACCGAGCGCACTACCAGGCTGTGCTACGCCCCGAACTGATAACTGCTGAAAGCAGATAAGCATTCTATGGGCCGTCAGACTAACGGTCAAGTTGAAGCGATCCAGCGATTCAGAAACTCACGCATAGCTGAGAGAGCTTGCCCGCGATGGCTTATCTCATTCTTTACGGCTGAAGGCAATTGAGCGAACGTTTTGTCATAACCAGTGGGAACGAAAACGGGATCGAAGCCAAATCCATTCTTCCCCCTGGGCTCATCGACGATTCGACCTTCACATTTTCCTTCGTAGACATGTAGCACGCGAGGATCCTTGCGATAATCTTGTGATTGTCCCTGGGTCCATCCGGCGAGTGTCATACAACAAACGAAACGCGCTGTCCGCTCCTGGACGGGGACTTGGGTTAGGGCCATCAAGAGTTTTTCTGTCCGTTCCCGATCAGAAGGCCCGCCATAGCGCGCTGAGAGCACACCTGGCTTTCCTCCCAACGCTTCCACCTCCAGGCCGGAGTCGTCAGCTAACGCACAAATGCCGGTTTGTTTGCAGTAACTTAATGCTTTTAAGATTGCGTTCTCTGCGTAAGTTGCTCCAACCTCCTCAACACCGGAAATTTCACCAAACTCTCGAAGATACCTGAGCGTTACGGAAACTCCTTGTAGCGATTCTTGAATTTCGCGGATCTTTCCCGGGTTGTTAGTGGCAACCAGTATTTCTGGGGGCGGAGTATGAATCATAAGCCAGAACCTAACGGGATTGCGTGCTGATAAGGCGTGGCTTTTCCGGAATCAGGAGTGGAAGAAGCGCGCTGAACTGGCCTAGCGCCGATCTAGTGACTCGCTCGAAACCTCGTTCACCGAGCGTTGTTTCAGTCGCAGAATAGGGTAACTCGGCAACCATCGGTTCGATAGGTCCCGATGCTAAGGACTGGACGCCTTTGGCTGCAAGAATCGCAGAGATAAAATTTCCGATACGCTCGCTATCGTCTGTGTACGTTACGATGTTAGCCGGACTCGAAAGGGGAACAAAGTAGGTAATCCTCGGCAGTTGATCTTCCTGCCTGATCATCCCGTTCTGTTTGATGTCTTCAACGTAACGACGAACGTCGGATGGAGATCCGAGCACAATGAGGTCCTTACTTAGCATAGCGCAAAGTTCGTTTTTTGAATCCTCAAGAATTTCAACGTCTGATATGCGATTGCTTCGGAAGTTAGGTCCCAGTCTCTTTGTTACCATCGTCCGCAAGGACTCCTCATCTCGAACGCCTGCAATCATCATAGTGCGCTCGCCACTTTGATCTACCCTGAGCGTAAGTAGTTCACCCTTCACTGCTCCGAGGAATGTGTCTGGTTCGTCGATTCCATACGACAACAGCGCGGATTTGAGCAGTGACGAGAAAACAACCGCTGAGAACACGTCCATTTGCGATGAAGCGGTAGCCTTGAGATCCTGCCAAACCGCAACAGGATTACCAAACCTGTAATAGGTCACCGAATGTACGTGGTCAGGCAAGCGACGGCGGATCTGAGAGCTCGCTCCAGCACGGGCAAAGTCTGGTTTAAGTCGGGTCACGATTGAAGGTTGAAGGGAAATTAGGTAGCGGTCCTCAATCCCGTTTTTAAACGCGTGTGAACTCCATCCGAGATCTCCGAGCACTTTCGCTGCATTTGTAGTGATCAGCCGTTGAAACTGGGAATCATCAGGCGCGCGACCCATAATCAAAGGCACACCTACCGAAAGCAAACGTGCGGTGCTGGCGGACGGAACATATCCAAAGGTCAGGGCGCGATCCGCAGCCAACTGGACGCGCATTCGCGCTAAACCCGGATCTTCCTTCAAGCTGCTGCCGCGCCGCAGAGACACTGCCAAACAGCTGCGAACCGCCTGCTCACTATTTCCCACTATCACAAGACCGCCTACAATTGTGGCCACTATTTGCCGGGAGCCGTCTGGCGAAACCCACTCCATAAACTCCACACCGTCGATAGTGATCTGTCGATTCGTCGACTTGCCATAAGTCATTTCCGCAAGCTGTTTAAGAGATTCTTCAACAACGGGTCGAATTCGGCGTTCCGTAGTGTGTGTCTCAATGAGGACTGCTCCTTCCGGTTTTACTCTAAGGGTCTCTCCGTCTTCAATTGTGCCCAGGTCAGTTACGACCACGGCAACTTGTGCTCTGGCCAGGATCACCGATCTAATGGGTCCAATCCCTGTCCATCGGATAAAGGTCTCCACCCACGATCGCGGATGCGCTTTTGTTCGCGTCCCAATCGCCCTATCAACGATCCTCCAGGCGTCCGAGGCTGTTATCGTCTCCGCCACAGCTAACGGTTTATTGGCTTCTAAATAGAGCAGGGACGTCGCCGGCGCATAACTGGACATATCAATGTCCACTGGCCTAGCCCACCAGAGCCACCCGGAGCCCAGGCACACCGCCAGTAGGACAACTAGTCCAAGCCACTTGAGTCGTGTCATTCTCGGCATCCTAACCGCAGGCCCAACCTCGCGCAAGCACGGAGATTTTCTTCGGTTTTATATTCTGGAATGAAGTCTTGCTGCTCCAGAAAACGAGATGCTTTAAGTGAACCGCGGCCTCCGCTCGAATACATAAACAACGCAGACTCAACGTTAAACGATGCAAAATTGATGTTGACAATGTTTAGCCTGTGCTATAGTCTGCTTCCCACGGCAGTGAGGATGCTGCCGCTATCCAGGCCCTGCCGCTGTTCTCGTCCCTTTTCAACGCCTTCAGTTTTCGGTTAGGCAATCCACCATGAAATGCGATCCTGTTCAACCCCGAATACTACGCGAACCTGCGTCCAGCCTCTGATAAGACTACCCACCCAGATACCGAGGACTTAGTTTGAAAGACGTCAAGCCATCCACTCCCACCAAGACCGTAAAAAGCCGGCTAACAAGAGCGATGAAAGCTCGCGCCCGCCTTCGCCAACAGCATCGAACACGCTCTCTCATTGTCGCGAGGAATAAATAGATCATGTTCAAAAAAAGTATGGGTAAGAAAAATCTCGTCGGTCTCGATATTGGTTCGAGTTCGATTAAAGCGGTCGAGCTGCAAAGGAAGGGCGGCACGCTTCAACTTGTGAATCTGGGATTCGAGAATCTCCAGCCCGACACAATCGTCGACGGGCAAATCATGGAACTCAATAACGTCGCTAACGTTATCACCAGCATTTTCGCAGAGCACCAGATTAAGACATCCCGAATCGCTGCTGGAGTAAGCGGTCATTCTGTCATTGTCAAGAATATTGTCTTGCCGCAAATGAGCGAAGACGAACTTCAGGAGTCATTCAGCTGGCACGCCGAGGAGCATATCCCCTTTGATATCTCAGAAGTCAATCTTGACTATCAGGTAACGAGTAGCTCTACCGACGCATTGAACGTGTTGATGGCTGCCTGCAAGAGCGACAAGATTGCAAACATGAAGCAGTCGATTCAGCTGGCCGGCAAGCAACCGGTGGTGATCGACGTTGATACGTTCGCTTTGCAGAATTGCTACGAGCTCAATTATCAACCCAAAGCGGGGGAAGTCGTCGCGCTGCTGAACATTGGTTCCTCCACAATGAATATCAACATAGTTAATGGCACTCGTTCAGTTTTCGCGCGCGACGCTTCAGTGGGCGGAAGCCAGTACACGAGTTTGCTGCAAAAGGAATTGGGTCTGTCATTTGAACAAGCAGAAGCGGTCAAGCGCGGACTTCCGCTGCCAGAAGGAATCGAACCACGACCCATCCAGCCCATTATCGAAACCGTTTCTGACATTCTCGCTCTAGAAGTGAGAAAGACCATGGATTTCTACCGCGCCACTGCGGAAGAGAGTGAAGAAGCTATTCAGAAAATTTTGGTCGCCGGAGGCGGCTCCAAACTTCCTGGCCTGCCCGAATACCTCGCGAAACGATTTGAAATACCAGTTGAGTTGTTTGATCCGTTTCGCCGAATTCAGGTTGATGGCAGAAAGTTTGATCCGGAATACATGAAAGAGATCGTTCCTGATATGGCAATTGCCGTCGGTCTCGCGTTGAGAGGAGTGGAAGCGGCATGATCAAGATTAACCTACTCGAATCGGTTACGGACCGGCCCACCGGGGCAGCGATGGTGGAAGCCAGGGTGACAAGCCCTCGCGTGCAAACGCTATTACTGGCACTCACGGTCGTCGGCCTCCTCGTTCTCGGTGCCGGTTACGACTATGTCAGTTCGAAAGCGGACCAGAGTGCGGCCCAGCAGGAAGTTGAGAATCAACGACGCATCAACCAGCAAATGCTGGCAGTCAACAAGGAGCAGGCTGAGCTGGAGAAAAAGGCTCAGGATATCCAAGGTCGAATTGATGCGATTAAGAAGTTGCGCGAATCCCAACAGGGTCCAAGTGCGGTCCTTCGCGAAATAAAAGCGCGATTTGACAGCGTGCCGGGGCTCTACTTAAAGAGTTTGGAGCAAAAAGACGGCGAACTTACGATTAAGGGTGTTTCGCCAAACGAGTCATCTGTGACCCGATTTGGCCAAAGCCTTGAATTTTCGTCCGGCTTGTTCACCAACTTTAATATTGAGACTCAGCGAGAAATAGTTCAAGACAAAGGGGCTTCAGCCCAGGCTGAGCTTAGCGCTCCGATCGAGGTTGTAAGTTTCATCCTAAAGTGTAGCTATGCTGCAAAAGCACAAGCTCAACCTGCCGCCACTTCCCCTTCAACTCAAGTGGCACTGAAGAAGTAATCGATCGACAAACTCTACCGAACCCGCCACCTCAAAGGGGGAAGGAATCAAAAGAAATGAGAATAGGTAATCTTCAAACGATGCCCTGGTACTTGCGACTGGTGATGTTCGTCGCTGTGGCTGGGGTAATGTATGCCGGATTCTGGTATTTCATTACGCGTCCTACTCGCGCCCAGACAAAAGAACTCAATGATGAGATAGCGCAACTTCTACCCAAAAACGCGCAAGCCCAAATTGCGTCTCAAAGACTCAACGAATTTCGGGCCGTCTACAAAACGCGGCAAGAAGAGTACGAAGAGTTGAAGGCTTTGCTTCCTGAACAGCGAGAGTTGACGATGGTTCTGCAAGGTATTCAGGATCGTGCCCGGTCAAACGGACTAGTACTACGGAAGTTCGTTCCCAAAGATGACCTGCAGCAGGAGAATTACAGTGGGAAGAGGATCGAGGTCAACGTTATTGGCTCCTTTAACTCGTTGAGGGCTTTCTTTGAACAACTGGCCCAGTATCAGCGGATTGTGTCCATTACAAATTTCAATCTCAATCAGTTGGATAAGGAATCGGGCTCCAAGACCGTGGAAACTACGTTCGATCTCACAGCTTATTACGTTTCTGCCGAAAAACTACAGAAACCGGCCGCTACCCAACCGCCGGGCTCAGGTCAGGTTCCCGCGACCGCAACGCCGCAGGGCGTCAAGAAGACTGACTAACATCCAGCAAATCAGAACCAGCGTTCAGGAAAGTAATCAACATGAAGCACCTAATCAAAATTACCCAATTAAGCCTGTCGACTCTTATGATAGCCGCAGCTTGCTCCTTAATCGGCGCGGTTAATACTGCCGACGCTCAGAGTAAGAGCGATGTTCCGGCAAGCCGTCCAAACCGTGGCGGCCGCGATCCGTTTAGCAAGTACGTACCGCCGCGAGTATTGGTGAAGAAGAGTAATCTCGTTATGCCCCCCTCCATTCAGGAAAGGATCCAACAATACAAAGCTCAGAAGCAGGCTGCGATGAGTGCCAGAGTCGCCGCGCCGAAGCCAACCACCGCTTTTCTGCTTAGCGAAATGCAAGTCATAGGGATTTCTCGATCGCCGCGAGGATATGCGGCAATTGTGGAAGCGTCGCCGATAAAGTTGGCATACGTGATCTATCCAGGTGAGCGATTTTACGACGGACAGCTCGTAGCCATCGAAGATAACCGCCTTGTTTTCCGTCGCGAGACAGTCTTTACCGACGGTCGCCGAGAAATGTCAGTAGAACTAAAACCCCTGCGACAGGCCGACACCATCGATGCCTTTGCGGCGGCAAAAGCCGCTCCGCCTGCCTCCTCGAAACCTGAGGAGTCAGACAAGAAGGCGGAAACCAAACCCGGCCCCGAGAAGCCTTAAGGAATTTCAGCAACACAGCTGGGATGTTAATCCGCTCGAAACCCCTTCCACGCGTAGTCTCTCCTAATTAGGCGATTGGTAGCCAACTACGCGGTTTGAAAATCAACTCTGGACGATCCCGCTTTGTGCGGCGCGCGCTTTTGGCTGAGCGTAGCGCGTGGCGGTAAACGTCTCGCCATTCCCTTAAGGAGGGAAAAGATGCTTTTTCAGTCTCGACTACGAATTGCCCCAAAAAGGACTGCGCTCGTCCTGGTATTCATGTCTCTCTGCAGCACCCATCTCTTGGCTGCTGCCGGAAACTCGATGGCAAGCGGAACCGTTCCTCCAACCAGTTCCGAAACACAGCCTGGTGAGCTCGCGGCCCAGCAGAAACCATCCCCTACACCCGCCGCTTCGCCCAGCGTAGCCATGTCGCCAGCGACGGATAGTTCGTCGCAGTCTCATCAAGGACGGCAGTATGGTCAACCTGGATTTGTTGGGGAACCGATCAACCTGAATGTAGTGAATGCCGACATTCGCGACATACTGAATTACATTACTGAGCAGTATGGCGTGAACTTCGTAATCGACTCGTCGGTCGGGGCAGTGCCCGTTACCGTAAACGTTCAGGACGTTCCTTGGAACGTCGCTCTCGATGCTGTCCTGAAAGCGAATCGGTTAGGAATCGAGTCGAGTGGCAACATCCTGCGCGTGGCTACCACGGAAGTGTTAGCGAAAGAGTCGGAGACTCAAAAGGTGATTAACGATTCGAGGCTCGATGCCTCACCCCTTGTTACCGAGTTCATCCGATTGAATTATGCTCGCGCATCTGGAACTTTGGCCCAGGCCGCAGGTTCCACCGGTGCTTTTTCCGGTGGCGCAACAAACCTCAGCTTCAGCGGTGGCGCTGGAGGAGATGCGACCGGCGGAAGTGGCGATCAGGGATTGCTACCGATTATTTCCCGCCGGCTCTCTCGTCGCGGGTCAATCGAGGTCGACGGACGAAGCAACACGCTAATCATCACCGACGTCAAAGAGAATATTGAAGCAATCCGTCAGCTCACGGCGATTCTGGATCAGCCAGAGCCTCAGGTTGAGATCGAAACACGGATCGTAATTGCACAACGCAACTTCAGCCGTGATCTTGGCGCACAGCTTTCAGCTGGGGTCATAAATCTTGGCAACGGAGGGTTGGGCAATATTTCGACGCTGCCCGCCCAAACTGCGGGTTCTGGAGGCGCTAGTGGTGGTAATTTGACCAGTGGGCCGAATCCATATGGGGTATTCGGCGGTCTCGCCGGCACTAACCAGCCTCTTGGGTCGCTGGGCGCCGCTGCAGCGAGTACGGTCATTGGCTTAACCACGGGCCTCTTTGGTACAGCTCAAATCAGTGCGCTGATTACGATGGCCGAATCCAGGGGTGACGCCAAAACTGTAGCTACTCCCCGAGTAACTGCGCTGAACAATCGTCCGGCGCAAATCGAGAGCGGCTCTCAGATTCCAGTTCAAACCACACAGGCCGCGGGCGGAACTGCCGTTGTGACGACTACGTTTGTCTCGGTTCCGTTGCGTCTGTCAATCACGCCTCAGATTACCGACGCCGGCACCGTTATTCTGCGCGTGACTATCGAGAACAACACAATCAATACCGGCATAGCCGTCGGTGGCGTACCTGGTATCGACACTCAGCGCATGCAGACTGAAGTGCTTGTTCCAGACGGTGGCACGACCGTGATGGGCGGAGTTTTGGCCGATACGGAAGGCGAGACCCGTCAACGGACACCCGGACTCGCATCTATTCCTGTAGTTGGCAACCTCTTCAAACGTAAGTTAACTACCCGCCAAAGCAGCGAAATACTGTTTTTCATTACACCACATATTTACCGACCTGATTATCAGGGTCGCCCAACCACGAGCGCGGTTACCAACGGACCACGGACAACTACAATTTCGCAGCCGGTGCCAATGGGAAATCCGCAAAGCAACACTCCGACGCCGACACAACTGCAGCAGCAGCAGACGGCGCCGCAGACTGGTCCAGGCACGCCGCAACTTCTGAGCGCGCCCACACCGAACACTCCGACCTCAACCACACCGAACGCCCGTCCCGGCGCCCTCGGCGGACAGCGTCCGTAAGGGAGGTCGACATGTTCAAAGAGACACTTGAAGCGATTCTTGAACGCACCGAGGGGAGCCTCGGTGCGCTGATCATGGGAATCGACGGCATAGCGGTCGAGAGGTCGCTAAAGCAGGAAGGCCAGGAGGCGAATCTGGACGTCGCTGCCGCTGAGTTTACCACTTTGCTAAGAAGCGCTCAGCGAGCAGGAAAGGATACCGGCCTCGGTCATTTGCGTGAATTAGTAATTACCCTGGACGATGCCATTGTAGTTATGCGACTGCTCGGTCTCGAGTACTTTGTTGTTCTTGCAATTAGGCCAGACGGGAATCTCGGTAGAGCGAGATTTGAACTCCGAAAGGCTGAGCTTCAAATGGCACGTGAGTTTGCAGTCTAACTGAAACTCAATATCTTTAGAGACAGGCCGCTTCCCTTGAAGCGGCCTTTTTTCATGAACAACAAGCACATGCCTTTTCACGGCGTTCGAACATACGGCATTCCTCTCAAGATGATTCTTTGCCGCCGTGCTACCCGTCTCGGATTTACCTGCGGATTGAAGACTGTCCTGGGATTGGGAATCATCGCCGCGAGAAAAGCCGCTTGATTAGCATTCAAAGCCGCGGCGGGTTTGTGGAAGTAATATTGTGATGCAGCCTCCGCCCCGTACACTCCGTCACCCCACTCGATGAGATTCAAATATACTTCGAGGATTCGAGGTTTGGTTAAGTTGCGCTCAAGGAAAATTGTCAGAACTGCTTCTTGTCCTTTGCGAAAAAAAGACCGACGCGAGGAGAGATACAAATTCTTCGCCAGCTGCTGAGAAATAGTAGAAGCCCCACGCTTGAAGTCGGGCAGGCTTGGCAACCAATCGTCATTCTCACCCTCGTTTTGTGCTTCTTTGGCTGCCTCGAGGAACGCCTGGTCCCATGCCTTTTGAATCGCCTTGTAGTCAAATCCGTTGTGAGTTGCAAAGTTAGTGTCTTCACCAGCTAAGACTGCTCGCTGTAGATTTGTGGAAATCTGATCAAGAGGAACCCAGACTTGCATGCGCTTTGGTTGCTCGCCTCGACCCTTGGCCTCGCTTATGCGAGCCTCTATCAACGAAGTCGTCACCGGATTTTCGGATCGCAGCCGCGAGATGCGAATGAACATGATCGCCTCATACGCAACAAGGCCAATCGCGATGCCGAGGAAAACGAGCGCCAAACTTTTAATGATTCTACGCATCGCCAGCGAAGGTGGATTCTGAGAAGGACCTTGTAGTAGGAGTGTCGATCATCGGGAGCGTTGCCGTGGATCCAGATATTCTCGCAAGCCATCTCCGATGAAGTTAAACGCGAGCACTGTAAGCGCAATTGCAATCCCGGGGAAAATTAATGCATGTGGTGCTGCTTGCAGGGTTGATAGATCCCGAGCCTCTTCGATCATCACTCCCCAGGAAGGCGCCGGCGGTGGTACCCCAAGCCCCAAAAACGACAGCGCGGCTTCAGACAGTACGGCGCCCGCCATTCCCAGGCTGGCCTGAACAATTAGCGGCTGAATCGCATTTGGCAGGATATGGATGAGCAGTATGCGTGCGTCGCTGGCCCCAAGCGCTCGAGCAGCCTGGACAAAATCATATTCGCGAACCTTCAGAACCTGACCTCGAATCAGACGCGCGTAACCGACCCACCCAATGATGCAGAGAGCAAAGATAAGTTTATTCAGTCCTGCACCTAAAAAAGCGACCATCGCGATGGCCAAAAGGAGGCCGGGGAAGGCAAGGAACACATTGAACACATAGCCCGAAACAATTCGGTCAATCCAACCTCCGTAATAACCCGCAAGTGCTCCTAGAAGGGTACCCACAACCACAGAAACCGAGACCACCACAATTCCAACTTCAAGAGAAATGCGCGCTCCGAACACAATTCGCGAGAAGATGTCCCGCCCCGTGGAATCGGTGCCAAAGAAATACTGGGCCGACGGTGGAAGGTAGCGAATGGAAAGATTTGTCGCGCCCACATCATGGGTAGCGATCCAGGGTGCGAAAATCGCGACAATTACGAGGATCGCCACGATTAAGAAGCCGATAATGGTTAGACGGTTCATAAAATGTCGGTGCTGCTTCTCTCGGAGACTCGCAGAAGTTATGGCAGCTCGTGCAAAGTTGAAGGTTTAAGGCGTCACCTTCAGGAGACTCGTATTCTGGGATCCAACCAACGATAAATCATATCCGTTAGCATGTTGGCGATAATGTAGGTAATGCTAATCACCAACACACATCCCTGTACGACGCGATAATCGCGTTTGCCTATTCCATCCTCCACTAGTAGCAAACCTAATCCAGGCCACCCGAAGATCTTCTCTGTGATGATTGCACCGGCTAGAAGAACACCAAGCTGGAGGCCCAGGATCGTGACCACGGGGATCAGTCCGTTTTTCAAGACGTGCTTGTATACTACCTGAGTTTCGCTAAGGCCCTTCGCCCGAGCGGTTCGTACGTAGTCCTCACCTAGCTCTTCAATTACGGATGATCGAACCATGCGGGTCAGGATCGCCGAGAGTGCGGCCCCCAAGGTAAACGATGGCAGAATAAAATCTGTCCAATCGAAGCGGCCGGATGGCGCAAGCCAGCCAAGCTTAACAGCGAATACATAGACCAACAGTGGACCAATGACGAAACCAGGTAGACTAATCCCGATCAACGCAACCACCGAAGCAAGGTTATCAATCCAGGTACCGCGATTCTTTCCAGCAATTACCCCGAGCGGGATGGCGATCACAATCGCGATCAAAAGGGCGGCAAGGGCGAGTTGGATGGTTGCCGGGTAACGCTCCAGGATCAAATCGATCACCGGTCTATCAGTGCGAAAAGAGCGGCCCATATCGCCATGAAGTAGGGCAATCCAATATTCCGTGTACCGATTCTCAACGCCATGCCATTGAAAGTGGCGCTGATCGTTGGGGTCACGGGGAAAGGAAAAAAAGAAGGGTGGCCGATCAAGACCATGTTTTTGGCGGAATTGTTCAAACTGTTCGGGCGTCGCCTGTTCGCCCAACACCGAAACAGCAGGATCGCCCGGGACGAGTTCGATAAGCAAGGTTACCAAAGAGACTACTGTCCAGACGACAAGCAGAAAGATTGCGAAACGCCGCAACCCGCCGAGAAGTTTATACTTGTAAGCTGAACGCACTCAGTGCTGTCTACGACGAGAGAAGAATGGAATTCGTGAGGATAGTATCATAGCGAGGCTTAGGCTGAATGCCGTTTGGCCCCAGACAAGAACGTAGCCCGCAGGAAAAACCGAATATGATCGCGTGGCCCCGACAACCGCACGGTCGCATGGTATTCCTGCGGGCTGCGCTCTAATGGTTGCAAGCGACGGTCGTTCGCAACCAATCCCGTGAAACTAATGCGGGCGCATACCGAGATGAAGAGCCGCAATACCTCCGCTTAGATTTTGAAAAGTGACCTCCTCAAATCCGCTGTGCTTCATAAGCGAACTGAGTTCGTTTTGATCCGGGAAACGCGCAACCGACTCAGGTAAATACTCGTATGCGCTCTTCGAACCGCTTATGAACCCTCCGAAAACTGGCAAGAGCCGGGCAAAATAAATTCTAAAAATTGTTCGTAGAACCGGCGCTGTCGGCTTAGAGAACTCCAAGACAACCACCCTTCCACCGGGCTTCAAGACTCGATAAAGTTCAGCAAAGCCAGACTCCACGCTCGCCAGATTTCGCAACCCGAACGCAATGGTCGCAGCATCGAAAGAACGATCAAGGAAGGGAAGCGATAGGGCGTCGCCTTCAATGAAAGGGATGTCAGAGCCGCGCGTCAATGCCTTCGCGGCTGCGATATCAAGCATTGGTCGGCAAAAATCTACGCCAACAATTCGTGACTCACCGCTTTCAAATAACGTGAATGAGAGGTCACCCGTGCCACAGGCAACATCTAATATTCGCGCCCTGCCACGACCATGGGGCAGCAAGGGAGTAAGTGTGGAGTGCAGCGTCTTCGCCACTCGACGTCTCCATCGCTTGTCGATGTTTGCCGACAGGAGATGATTTAAAAGATCGTATCGAGAGGCAATGGTCGCGAACATTTCGCGGACGCGCCGCGCTTGCTCAGTTTTGGTTGCGCTCTGTTCGTGTGACACAGTTAACCGAATGTTGGTATTGGTATGGTTGCAGGGAGGTTGCGAATGACTTGCGTTTAATCAGGTTTGCCGGATGGTTTCGTTTCAGGCTTAGTTGAATTCAGATCAGTTTTGACTTCCGAACGCGACTCCAATTTAGGTTTGAGCTCGCCCATCAGCTCCACTTTTAGATAGCGCTCGATCTGCGGTCTAACTAATTCAGAATTACCTACAACTACCGAGGAAAGCACCGCGTCCCGGAAAAGCCGCGTATTGGCTCGTTGAAGATCACTTTCAGTCAGTGTGCCTATTGCTCGAATTTGTTCGGCTGTCGGGGGCACTCCGTAAGTGTCGATATCCAGCAGGGCTTGGGCGATTCCATCAGGCTTGGCAGCTTCATTAGCAACACGCTCCACTGTCTCACGCTTGGCTTCATCCAATTCCGTTCTTGTGACAGGTGTGGTCGTGAGCGACTTAATGACCTCTTGTGCCGTTGCTAGAGCTTTGCCTGCCAGTAGATTATCCACGCTCGATCCCATCACGAACATGCCGGGCATAGAAAACGCGTCGTGTCGTACGAAGACGGGGCTTCGCGATAGCTCGGGTAAGAGCTTCTCCCACCGCTGGCGAATGACGACACCGAGCACTGTTGCCGCCGCTGTGTCGGAATCCTTCCGGGCGAATCCCCGAACCGCCAGCCTTATCTCAACGCTCTGGTCCCCTGGCGCGTTAATAACCAACGCACGGGAGTCAAGTGGGCCTGGCTGGCGAAACGTTGCGGGAACGAGTTGTTCGTGTTTGCGCCAGCCTCCAAGAAGCTGCCGCAGCGTCCGCATTACTCGATTGGTTTGGAGGCCACCAACGACTACTACTGTCGAGTTGTTGGGGTTCAGAAAACGGTCACGCGCGAGCAAAAGGTCCTCCCGCTCAACTCGCTCGAGCGACTCCGCTGTGCCGCCGTGAGGCCGACCATAAGGGAAATCGCCAAACAGCCGGGCGGCGATAGCTCGATCAGCCACAGAGCCGGCAGAAATGGCTGTCTCCTTAATTATCTTGATGCGCCCTTCGCGCGCCTTCGCTACATTTGCTTGAGTCAACTGAGGAGTTACGAGCGCAGTCCGCAGGATTTCTATCATCCGCTCAAACTCGCGGGCCCGGCCTTGCATCGTGATCGTCATCGAATCGTAATCGGTAGTTACGTTCAGTCGACCTTTCATCTCTTCAGTAAAGTATTCACGCGTTGTTGGGTCTGGAAAGAGAAGATCTCCCAGGAGTGCCATGCTTCCCGCTTTGCCAGCGAGGTCAAAGGCGGCGCCACTGTTTACTCGTAGCTTAATCAGCACGTCCTGGTCGGCGCGCGCTAGAAACACCACACGCAGACCGTTGAGCAGCTGATTCCGCTCCGGCTCAGAGGGAGCTTGTGCCAGCACACCAGATTGAAGCGCGACAAGTAGACAAAAGGCTAAGTTGGGTTTTCTTAAGAAACTCATCAATACGACCGGATTCATGGGTGTTGTACGCTCTGAACCTCAACCAGCGTCCTAAACATTATTCAAATTATTGGCCGGGGGAGGAAAACATCTTAGATGCGCGATATTTGCCCGTCAACCGTTTGGCTTCTAAATGCATCCAAGGCGATGGTTTGAACAGTATTAGCCAGCCTCGCGACGTTGTAGCTGACCGTTTTGGTTGCCGGCAGGCGTCGCTTTCTCAGGTGGGTGTTTGAAATAGAGGCCGCAAACAGGGCAAATAGTTTGAGGGAAGCGTATCTTTTGGCCGCTTGTCGGTAATACAAGTAGGAAGCGATTCCTACAGAATCGAGTGCCGATTGCCAGATAGAACCACAGACGAACTTTTGCTTGCAAGGGCAGGATCTGGCGACCCGGCGGCATTTCTTCAGGTATATGAGCGGCATCGCGACGCGGTCTTCCGCTTTGCCTACCGGCTTTCAGGGTCGGTTGAAATGGCTGAGGACATAACCCACGACAGTTTTTTGAGTTTGATGAAGAAACCGGAGAATTTCAATCCTAGTCGCGCCTCCTTGCGCACTTACCTGTTTGCCGCCGTGCGCAATCTGTGGCTCAAGCAGCTCCGGAAGTTAGGTAGAGAGTCGGCAATCGACGACCTGCCGGAGGATCAGTTCATCGCCGCGAGCCGGGAACCATTGCGCAGGATAATGGACGACGAACTATCGTTGAAAGTGAAGGAGGCTGTGTCGAGCTTGCCACCACTCCAGCGGGAGGCCCTGGTCCTTTCTGACTATGAAGGCCTCGCCCTAAGTGAAATTGCCAGCCTGGTCGGCACAGATGTAGGAGCGGTAAAAGCTCGGCTTCATCGAGCCCGTACGCGGTTAAGAAACACGCTTCAACCATATTTGAATAGCAGCCGGGAAATTGTTACTTTGGAGAAGAATTGAAATGAGCAGCACAATTGAGCCGGAAGGAGTTGGAGAGCAGTTTGTTTCTGACGAAGAGCTTAAGAGTTTGCTCCACAGTTGGATTCCTCCTGAACCTTCAAAAAGTCTCGATCAGCGAGTTGCAAACAGTTATCATAGGGAGATGGATAACGCGGAGTTACTGCCTAATTCAGTACCGTTCCCCCACAGCCAAAATGAGGTAGTCACGATGAAGTTTTGTTCCACATGTAGTGAAGAGTTTGCCGACAAATTCAGTTTTTGCCCAGTGGACGGTACGGTCTTAACCGTGCAAATCATAGAGACGCCTTTGCCAACTCCAGAACCCGAAAGACTGGATGTTAAGGCTGCGAGTGTCTCTGAGCCGCCGGTCTTGGCCAGTGTGCCCGTTCTAGCAGCCGCAGCCGCAGCCGCCGGGTCTACGGCTTTTATTCCTCGTGGCGAATATCACGTGACATTTATGGATGATGCCGGACTGGTCACGCGGTTGAGCGACGCTTTGAAGGGCGTGGCGCATGAATCTGAACTGACGTGGCCGGAATTCAAGCGTGATCCATTTGGCTTTACGAAGCGGATGGTGACGGGCTACGGACAGGCCGGCTGGAAGTTTCTTTCCCAGCCGAATGTCGCGACTGGGGTGTTGGCTGCACTGTTTGTAATGATCACTGCGGTATTCCTGGTAATTTGGCTCGACAGAGTGCAGACCCGTCGTGATGAGGAACGGGCGGCACATGAGGAACTCGTAGTTGATCAGTTTATCGATCTTCCGAGTGAACAACCCACTCCCGATGCAGGGACGGCTGGACTTGACAAGGGCAAAGGCGGCGGTAGCAAACCAAAACAAGAGAAGCCAGGTGGCGGTGGCGGTGGTGGCCGCGAAGATCCGAAGCCGGCTTCGTTTGGTAAGGTGCCGCAGGCATCCCTGACGGTTCCTCAAGTTGTGGCACCCGACCCGAAACCTCCAACGATAAAGAACCCTTCGTTACCGGTTGCTGCTACGTTGGTTGCAGATCCGATGTTGGTTCCGCCAGATCCGCGAAACCTCCAATATGGCGACTTTAAGTCGAAGAGTACGGATCCATCGTCCGGTCCCGGCACAGGTAATGGTATCGGCACCGGCCAAGGGGGCGGGATCGGCTCAGGCGAGGGCGGAGGTATCGGCCCAGGCCGCGGTGGAAACATCGGCGGGGGGGACCGCAATGACGGTGGAGGTGGCCCGGGCGGTGGCGGCGGCGGATTCGACCCAAACAAGATTTACAGTGGCAAGGACGTGAGCTCCAAAGCTCGGGTCCTGTCGAAACCCGAACCGCAGTACACCGAAGAAGCTAGGAAGAATCAAATAACTGGAACAGTTGTACTACGGGCGATATTTACGTCCGGCGGTCAGGTGTCCAGCATCCGCGCGGTCTCGGGTTTACCTTTCGGTTTGACCGAACGAGCTATCGCAGCCGCACGGCAGATCAAATTTTCCCCGGCTACTAAGGACGGACGTCCGGTTTCGATGTATATCCAATTGGAATACAACTTCAACCTGTATTAAGAGCCACTCTTAATAGCTTCAAAGGGCGCCGATGGAAATCATCGGCGCCCTTTTATGTTTAGCCTATTGATGGAACGTTACAACGATTGCAGGCTAGGCTCGGTTCCTCTCCACAAACCTCTTGATTCGCGCGACCCCGTCTCTCAATTGCTCCATTGACGTAGCGTAGGACATTCTAATATGACCATCCGCGCCAAAGCCGGCGCCGTCTGTTACGACCGTTTGCTCTTCGCTCAACAACCGATGAGCAAAGTCGGCGGAGGTCTTGATGGTGGCACCCAGGCATCCTCGAATATTGGGGAAGGCGTAAAACGCGCCTTCTGGTTCGTTGCAACTAATGCCAGGAATGTCACGCAAGGCGGAAAGCAGCCAGGCACGTCGCCTGGTATATTCCTCCAACATTTCCGCAACGGACTCCTGTGGGCCGTTTAGTGCCTCTACCGCGGCGCTCTGAGCGATCGAGTTCGGATTGCTTGTCGAGTGGCCCTGTACCTTGAGCATTGCTCGCGTCCACTCGCGCGAAGCGAGTGCATAGCCTACCCGCCAACCGGTCATCGCATATGTCTTTGAGAACGACCCGGCAATACAGAGACGCTCGCGTAGCTCATCAGGCAGGCTGGCCGCGCTAAATACCTGCGCGGGCGGATAGACAAAGCGCAAATAGCATTCGTCTGAGATCACATAGATATCACGTTCGGCGAGTAGTTCCATGATTCGCCGAAACTCTGCTGGGGGAATCACCCGACCTGATGGATTGCTTGGCGAGTTAATAATTATGAGTCTAGTCCGAGGGGTGAGTGAGCGCTCGACCTGTTTGGCATTTAAAAGGAAACCGGTCTCTTCAGTTTCGACGAAGACCGGAGTTCCGTTGGCAAAGACTACCACCTCGGGAAAAGTCACCCAGTATGGCTTGGCGATTAAGACCTCATCTCCAGGGTTGATAAGACTGACGACCGCGTTGAAGATCGCCTGCTTTCCCCCGGACGTGGCCATTACCTGGGCAGGTTCGTAGTCCGCCGCAAACTCGCGCCTATAGAAATCAATGATCGCTTTCTGGAGTTCTAGTGTGCCGCCCGTGGGCGTGTACTTCGTTTTCCCAGCCCGCATGGCTTCAGCGGCCGCGCGCTTAATATTTTCCGGCGTATCGAAATCAGGTTCACCTGCACCGAAGTCGAAGACTGTAGCTCCCGTCGCTCGCAAGGCATCAGCCGCTTGCATCGCGGCCAGCGTCGATGATGGCTGCATTTTCGCTACGTTATCGGAGACGCGGAACAGGGAGCTGGCAGGTTTGGTATTCATCAGTTTTGGCCGCGAGGGCGTGAGGCCGAACTCGACGGGGCGATTTAATCCTCTCTCCTTAAACTTTTCTCTTTCATGCGAGTCTGGACCAGGGCAGGAACAAGGCCATCCAGTTCTCCGCCCAGGAGAAAGACCTCTTTGACAAGCCGCGAGCTGACATATGAATAGGTCTCGGCCGGCATCATGAAAACCGTTTCGATACTAGGTTCCAGCCGTCGATTCATCAAAGCCATTTGCAACTCGTATTCGTAGTCTGAAATCGCGCGAATGCCGCGGACGATAGCGTCTGCTTGCTGGGCCACAGCGTAGTGGACCAGCAACCCCTCGAAAGCGTCTACTCGCAGCACACACTTTCCATGACCAATACTCTGCAATACTTCCTGGAGCATTGCCCGGCGTTCTTCAATAGAGAAGAATGGCTGCTTGTCCGGATTTACTAGAATGGCGATGATTATTTCATCAAAGAGTTTGCACCCGCGTTCAATGATGTCCAAGTGGCCGTTGGTGACAGGATCAAAAGAACCGGGATAGATGGCGCGTCGCATGGACAGGGATGGTAAATGGTAAATGGCAAATGGTAAATAGAGAAACCTGCTTCAACCCAGTTCGCTGGACCTGATCTCCTCCATGAGACTGCTGGATTGACTCCTTGACACCTTTGAGCCTCGGTGTTTCAATAACGCCGGTACAAACGTGGTGAGTTAAGGCGACTTGCGGCCACGAAAAACAATCCGCTAAACAGCTCGGCGAGTCTTTCCCGTAGAGACTAATCGAATAGGGTTTTAGGAAAGCCCCGCGTTGTTTTGGCGCGGGGCTTTTTATCTAGGACACGCTTCCCTGCCTGTCCGTTACACCGGAGACAGTAATGTCTGCAACCGGACAGATAAGAATGTCTGTCCTACCTTCTATGGCTAATTTTCTCGACACGCTAAAAGAACGAATCGTGGTCTTCGATGGCGCGATGGGCACCAACTTACAGGTTCAAAATCTCAGCCTTGAAGATTTCGGCGGGCTGCGATTTGAGGGTTGCAACGAAAACCTCCTGGTCACTCGGCCCGACGCAGTGGAAAACGTTCATGTTGCCTTCCTGGACGTCGGCTGCGATGTCATCGAAACCAATTCGTTCAACGGAACACCAATAGACTTTGCTGAGTATGACATCGGCGACAAGGCGTACGACATGAACGTGCTCGCGGCCAGCCTGGCGAAACGTATTGCCGTCGACTACTCAACTAAAGACAAGCCACGTTGGGTGGCGGGCTCGATGGGTCCCGGTCGGAAGCTGCCCACACTCGGGCATATCACGTTCCCGGATCTCCGCGCAGCCTATGCAGAACAAGTGCGCGGGCTTATTGACGGTGGTGTTGATCTCCTAATCGTTGAGACCTGTCAGGACTTACTGCAAACCAAAGCGGCACTCGCTGCCATCTTCGCTCACTTTGAAAAGCATCGCATGCGGATTCCGGTTATTGCTCAGGTGACTATCGAGATCTTCGGCACCATGCTGAACGGAACCGAAATTGGCGCCGCCTTAACTGCCTTAGCTCCGTTCCCCATTGATGTGATCGGAATGAACTGTGGCACCGGGCCGCGTCACATGACCGAGAGTATCCGCTATCTTTGCGAGAACGCACCGCTGCCCGTCTCAGTGTTGCCCAATGCAGGCTTGCCGTCAGTTGTCGATGGCCAGATGCACTACGATGAGACGCCGGAGACGTTTACAAACCAGGTGATCCACTTCGCCAAAGACTTCGGCGTTAACGTGGTTGGCGGTTGCTGCGGCACCACACCCGCGCATCTGAAGTTAGTGGTCGAAGCGATGCAGCGCATCACGCCGAAACAACGTGACGCCAAACTCGTGCCCGCTGCCTCCTCAATCTACTTCCAGCAGCCTTATGTGCAGGACGCCTCGTTCTTGATCGTCGGCGAACGTGTGAACGCCAGCGGTTCGAAGAAAATGCGCGACCTGCTCAACGCCGAAAACTGGGATGGTCTGGTCGCTTTAGCTAAGGAGCAGGAGCGTGAAGGTGCTCACGTTTTGGACGTGAACGTCGACTTTGTAGGCCGCAACGGCGAGGCTGACATGCACGAACTCGCCTCACGGCTGGCTACCAACATCAAGCTGCCACTGATGTTTGACTCCACTGAGTGGGAGAAAATGGAAGCGGGTCTTGAGCACGCCGGCGGGAAGAGCATTCTCAATTCTACAAACTACGAAGACGGTGTGCCTCGTTTCTCTAAGGTAATCGATCTGGCAAAACGCTTTGGCGCCAGCGTGGTTATTGGAACGATTGACGAAGAAGGAATGGCCCGCACCGCTGTCGGGAAGTTTGCTATCGCCAAACGTGCTTATGAACAAGCGACTGGAGAATTAGAACTTCCGGCCGGCGATATCTTTTTTGATCCGCTCGCCTTGCCGATTTCCACCGGCATCGAGGAAGATCGGCGCAATGCGCTTGAGACCATCGAAGGAATCCGCCGGATAAAACAAGAGCTCCCCGGCTGTTTCACGATTCTTGGAGTTTCAAACATCTCCTTTGGTCTCAACCCCGCATCCCGGGTCGTACTGAACTCCGTATTCCTTCACGACGCCGTCGCCGCGGGTCTCGATGCGGCGATCGTTATCGCCAGCAAGATTGAGCCGTTGAATCGCATCGGTGAACAGGAACTCAAAGTCGCCCGAGATCTGATCTACGACCGGCGCGAGTTTGACGGAGACGTCTGTACTTACGATCCGCTGACAGCGTTCACGACGCTATTTGAAAACGTCAAAGCCAAGGCGGCTAAGAGAGCATCGAAGGGTGAGACTGTTGAAGAGCGGCTTAAGAACCATATTATCGACGGCGAAAAAATCGGTTTGGAAGTCGAGTTGACCAAGGCCCTCGAAACCTATCCAGCGCTCGACATCATAAACAACATCCTGCTAGGGGGGATGAAAGTAGTAGGAGATCTTTTTGGCAGTGGCCAGATGCAGTTGCCGTTTGTGCTCCAATCGGCTGAAGCGATGAAGGCCGCGGTGCGTTTCCTCGAGCCGTTTATGGAGAAGAAGGGCGGGGCCACTGCAAAAGGAACCCTGGTTCTGGCTACCGTCAAAGGCGACGTCCACGACATTGGAAAGAACCTGGTTGACATCATCCTTACTAACAACGGCTACAAGGTCATTAACCTGGGCATCAAGCAACCGATTGACAATATTCTCCAGGCCCAGGCCGAACACCAGGCTGATGCCATCGGCATGAGTGGGCTGCTCGTAAAATCCACTCTGATCATGAAGGACAATCTCGACCTGATGAACGAGCGTGGCATTACGGTGCCGGTGATCCTTGGTGGTGCGGCATTGACTCGCAAGTACGTCGATGAGGATCTCAAATCAATTTATAAAGGCAGTCTCTACTACGCCGGCGACGCGTTTGCAGGTTTGCACACGATGGACAAGCTGGTTGGTGGCAATGGCGAGCAGGTGATTACGGCTGAGCTCGCCAAGGCCGCCGCCGCCTCGGGCGAAGATAGCGAAGCGCCTGAGGATGTGGAAGATCGCGTCGGCGAAGAGGCGAAGCTCGGCATTAGCAAGAGTGTAAAGCCACGCGGTGCCAAGACGGCAGGCGATACAACGCACACCACTCGCTCCAGCGTCCGGCAGGATGTATTGATTCCGAAGGGTCCGTTTTACGGCTCGCGCGTGGTTGAAGACATCGCTCTCGACGATGTGTTCTCGTTCGTTAACGAGACTGCATTATTTAAAGGCCAATGGCAGTTCAAACAGGGACGCCGACCACTTGAAGAGTATGAGTCACTTGTTCGCGAAACTGTGCGTCCGATCTATGAGGAGCTAAAAGAGCGAAGTAAGCGTGGGCAGTTGCTCCAACCGCGCGTTGTATATGGATACTTTCCCGCCCAGTCTGCCGGCAACGATCTCATTATCTATGACGAAGATGAGCAGACAGAGCGGATGCGCTTCACCTTTCCGCGCCAGCCTGCTGGCAAGAATCTTTGCCTGACGGATTTCTTCGCGTCGCAAGAGTCGGGCAAAATGGACGTCGTCGCTTTCCATCTCGTGACCATGGGTCGACGCGCCAGCGAATATGCGCAAGAGTTATTCAAAGCAGATAACTACGCCGAGTATCTTTACTTTCATGGCCTGGGCGTTGAGAGCGCTGAGGCGCTCGCGGAACTCTGGCACAAGCGAATCCGCGAGGAGCTGGAAATCGCCGGCGACGACGCAGAGGACGTCCGGAAATTATTTCGGCAGCAATACCAGGGCTCACGGTTTAGCTTTGGCTATCCCGCGTGTCCAAGTCTCGAAGACCAGGCAAAACTTTTCGAGTTGCTCGACCCTGCTCGCATTGGAGTGGAACTGAGTGAAGAGTTTCAACTGGAGCCCGAACAATCGACTTCTGCGATCATCGCTCATCATCCGGAAGCGAAGTACTTTTCCATCGAATAAGTCCAAAGTCCAATGTCCAAAGTCCAAAGTCCTGAGCCGAAAGTCGTCCTGGAGGTCGATACGAATCGGGGCAGCACAGACATTGGACTTTCGACTTTGGATCTTGGACATTCTTTGGAGCCTTCCGCCGATGAGTTTGCCGTCCTGAGTACTTTCGAGCGGTGCGCGTATCGCTTCATTCACCGAATGAACTACGGCAGATGGAAACGCTTTTGGACCTGGTGCCAAAGCATCTTCGGTGCAGGTTGGATTCGTCTCTCCACCTACAACCTCATGCAGGTATACGGTCTTGAGAATGTTGAGGCAGTTTCGCGTGAGCGGCCGATACTGTTGGTGGCCAATCATCGATCGTTCTTCGACATGTACGTGGTCTCAACAACTCTATTTCGCCACACTGCCTGGCGGAAACAACTTTTCTTCCCAGTGCGCGGGCGATTCTTCTACGACTCAGTCCTGGGGCTCTTCGTGAATCTGGTGATGGGTTGGTGGTCGATGTACCCGCCGTTCTTTGCTTCCGGCGAAAAGCCGATCATCGAGAAACGCGCGTTTGATAAGTATTCGTTTCGTTTGCTAACTGAGCTTTGCAAAAACGGTCCGGGAAATGTTATCGGCTTTCATCCCGAGGGTACGCGAAACAAAGGTCCAGACCCATACTCTTTTCTGCCGGCGCAACCAGGTGTCGGAAAACTAATCAAGGATGCGGCACCCCAGGTGATTCCTGTTTTTATTGCCGGGCTGGGGAATGACCTTCCCAAACAGGTGTTAGGCAACTGGAGAGGTGGCGAGAAGATTCGCATACACTTTGGGAGGCAACTGGATCTGTCGGACTACTTAACAAAGAAAGATCAAGCTCGAACCTATGTAGAGATATCCAAGTTCGTCATGACTAAGATTGCCGAACTCGGCGAGGAAGATAGAAAAGTGATGAGTAATGAGTCATGAGTGATGAGCCAGAAACTTGGTGAGCAGAAGTCCGCTTTCTAAACGGACGCAAGACAGGGCGGATGCCAATTTATCACGGCGTTGAAAATGTGAAGGCCGTTTGGAGTTTTTATCTAAGAAGATCTCATGTCTTTTCCATTGGTCATCATTAATCCAGAGTCAGCTGGCGGTGCAACGCTCGAGGCATGGCCCAGGATCGCGAGCGAGCTCGCCACCCACTTCGGCCCCTTCACGCCTAAATTCACCAGCCACGCCGGAGAGGGAATCGAGCTTGCCGCTAGTGCTGCCCGTAAAGGTACGAAACTAATCGTTGCCTGCGGCGGCGATGGAACTATCTCTGAAGTGGCCAACGGGATCCTGATATCCGGAAGCGACGCGGAGTTGGGGATCCTACCCAGTGGAACTGGCGGGGACTTTCGTAAGACGATCGGCATACCCGCGCGCGCAAGCGACGCAGCCAGAATACTTCGTAATGGCCGCACCCGGCAGATTGACGTTGGCCGAGTAACTTTCCTGAGGGACGATGGCTCTCATGATTCGCGTTACTTTCTGGGCGTAGCTTCGTTTGGTATGAGTGCCGAGGTTATTGCCCGAGTCAAGGCAGGTGGTCCCGAATGGTTGCCGGCAAAGTCACCCAGGTGGCTGAGTGGAAGAATCACATTCGGTCTGGCGATGGCTCAAGCTGCGCTGAAAACAGACGCGACCAGAGTGATTGTTCAGTTAGACGACGAAGCAGTTCGACAACTTACGGTCGCCAATCTATGCATTGCCAACGCGCGCTTCTTTGGTGGCGGGATGAAGATCGCGCCTGATGCGAAGCTGGCTGATGGCCTTTTTGATGTAATCAGCATTGGAAATCTCGGCGCCCCGCGGATTCTCGCCAATGCACCGCGACTGTATTTGGGCGCGCACCTCGGCATGGCAGAGGTGGGCCACACTCTGGCGAGAAAAATAACGGCACGTCCTTTATACAAAGATCAGCAGATCGAGTTTGAGGTAGATGGGGAACTACCAGGGCATCTGCCGGCGACCTTCCAAGTCCTGCCGAGGGCCCTTCGCGTTCGTTGTCCCCAGTCCCCGTAAGGAGACCGCTACGGTAATTCAAATCTGCGCGTTCGTACGTTTGGAGAATGTTGACTGGATTTCTTTGCGGAACTTTGCGACAGCTTCGCGGCCTTTGCGATAAACACCACGCGACCCCCGCAAAGCTCGCGAAGCTGCCGCAAAGTTCCGCAAAGACAAACTCAGGGTTATGAG
>JANNJZ010000178.1:0-22650 GCA_031396065.1 Pyrinomonadaceae bacterium
CACGTGGTGGCGCTAAAAGGGAATCAAGATGGATTGACGGCTGTCTCGAGTACCGATTCATTTCGGGTTCTTTCCCTTGTGCGTTCGTTTAGAGGTGGGCACCGCCCACCGGTGCGCCATGGACGAAACGATTCGGATACATAATTAACCCGTGTTTACATAGTTCAATGGTGTCATCAACGTCGTACCGGTGGGCGGTGCCCACCTCTAAACGAACGGTAAAAAAGCTAAACGAACGTATGAAGAAAAAATGCATTACGATCATTCTGCCAAAGGAAAACTCTATGCGAAGACTCTGTTCGATCGTTGCCTTGTCGTTGATGGTCTTCACCGTCTTATCAGCGCAGGCTCCCGCGCCTCCCGTCCGCTCGTCAGCCGAGGTCGCGCGGCGGGTCGAATCCATCCTTAGCCAGTTGACGCTCGAAGAGAAACTTGACCTGCTCGGAGGCGTCGACGGCTTTTTCATTCGCGACGTTCCGCGTCTTAACTGGCCACGATTGAAGATGGCCGATGGACCTATCGGCGTTCGCAACTTTGGACCAGCAACGGCGTTTGCCGGAGGCGTTACACTCACTGCTACCTGGAATCCCGCGCTGGCCCAGATGGTCGGGAACGAACTCGGACGTGACTCTCGCGCCAAGGGCATCCACTTCCTCCTGGCCCCCGGGGTTAATATCTACCGTGCCCCAATGAACGGCCGAAACTTTGAGTACTTCGGCGAAGACCCGTTTCTCGCCTCACGCATGGCGGTCGCCTACATCAAAGGCGTACAGAGCCAGGGCGTCAGCGCCACCGTCAAACATTTCATCGCCAACAACTCCGAGTTCGATCGCCACAATTCAGACTCAGTGATTGATGAGCGGACGATGCGAGAGATTTACCTGCCGGTTTTCGAGGCCGCTGTGAAGGAAGCGAAGGTTGGGGCCATCATGAGTTCGTACAATCTGACCAACGGCCAGCACATGTCGCAAAACAAGTACCTGCTCACCGATGTGGTTAAGAAGGAATGGGGCTTCGACGGCCTGATTATGTCTGACTGGTCTGGAACCTATGACGGTGTCGAGGCCACCAACGCCGGTCAGGATCTCGAAATGCCTTCCGGCCTGCATATGAACCAGCAGACACTCAAGCCGGCCATTGAACAAGGCAAGGTTTCCGTCGCGACGATTGACGACAAAGTGCGACGCATTCTAAGCACGGCCGTCCGCTTTGGCTGGCTCGACCGTGATCAGACAGGCTTGTCCATTCCTCGATATAACCCGCAAGGCCGTCAGGTGGCACTGAATGCAGCGCGTGAGGGTATTACGTTGCTGAAGAACGACGGTGGCCTGTTGCCGCTCGACAAGAGCAAGGTCAAATCCATTTTGATTATTGGCCCAGACGCGTTTCCGGCCGTGTCTGTCGGGGGAGGCAGCGCTCGCGTCGAGCCATTCGCGGCCATCAGTTACCTGGAAGGCCTGGCCAACTATGCGGTCAATCAATCCGGTAATGTGCTTCAAGTGCACTATGACCCAGGCGTGCTCCCGTACAGCGATTTGGCGAACGCGACCAATTTCACAACGGCCCAGAGTAACGGGCGACCTGGACTGAGCGCGGAATACTTTGACAACTTGGAGCTAAAAGGACCTCCCAGGATAACCCGCACCGAGGAGCACGTCGATTATGGGACCGCCGCGCGCTTGCTCTTCCCGGAACAGACGCTCTCGTCACGTTGGACCGGTTATTACACCCCGCAAGATTCCGGCTCCTACGACATCTTCGTGCAAACGACGAGAGAAGTAGGCGGCTCTTATCGTCTTTACGTTGATGACAAACTCGTCCTGGACAATTGGACCACACTCACCGCGCTCGTCGACTATCGCACGCTTCGCCTTGAACCGGGACCCCACAAAATTGTTCTGGAGCAACACGGACGGGCATTTAGACGGGCTGCGCGCCTCAGAATGGGGGTTGTGCGCGCTGGACAATTTGTCAGCGGCAACGCCAAGAAGTTGGCGGCGAGCGCCGACGTGGTGGTAGTGGCAGCAGGTTTCGACGCCGAGACCGAAGCTGAAAGCGCGGACAGGACTTTTCGGCTGCCGCTGGGACAAGACGAGTTGATTCAGGAAATGGCCGCGGCCAACAAGAACACGATCGTGGTCATGACGTCGGGTGGCAGCGTGGATATGAACGCCTGGCTTAACCGCGTTCCGGCGTTGGTCCAGGCGTGGTATCCGGGCCAGGAAGGCGGCACGGCCATGGCCGAAATTCTGTTCGGGGATGTGAATCCCTCTGGCAGACTTCCCGTCACCTTCGAGCGGCGCTGGGAAGATAACCCGGTCCATGACAGCTACTATCCTGAGGCAGGCACAAAGCGCGTCGTCTATAAAGAAGGAGTATTTGTTGGCTATCGTGGTTACGAGCGTAATCAGACCAAGCCGCTGTTCCCGTTTGGTTTTGGACTCTCCTACACAAGCTTCGGGTACAGCAATTTGTCTATTAAGCCTATGTCGAACGGCGAATCAAGTCCGCGGTATGAAGTCTCGTTCGACGTTAAGAACACTGGCACACGTGAGGGCGCCGACGTGGCCCAGGTGTATGTTGGGGACACGCAAACGAGAATTCCGCGGCCGGCGAAAGAGTTGAAAGGATTTGTGAAGGTGAGCCTTCGTCCCGGCGAGACAAGAAAGGTATCGGTGATTCTCGACAGCCGCGCGCTGTCTTATTATGACGTCAACGCAAAGCAATGGCGCGCGGAGCCCGGCGACTTCAATGTACTCGTCGGCTGCTCGTCCGAGCAGATTGAACTGCGTGGCAAGCTTACGCTGGCAACCGCGGTGGCTACACCATAAAAAAAAGCGTTAGATAAGTGAGCTGGAGCACCAACTAGATTACTTGTCGCGTCAAACTGGAAGTGAATGAGTCAAGTTTTTGGGTCGTAAAACAGAAAGTTCACCGAGGTGCAGTGATAGCCTTTGCGGCTCTGCCGCCTTCCGTGCGGAAAGGCTCGGCCTTTCCGATAGCGCTTCATTCTTTGAGGCTGCGCCTCTGATGTCGCGCGGAGGCATAGCCTCAAAATAAATGGAGGTGCCGGTGAGGCGGAGCCTCACCGCACGGAAGGCGGCACAGCCGCAGAGCCAAGCTTAGAGACAAAGATTCCTGTTGTTCTATTTCCGATCCATGTTTATCCGCGAGAATTCGCGGCCAAAATACAAACGAACTCTGATCGGCCTGAGGCAGGAGCCTCGCTAGATTGTAGGGGTGGCCACGGAGTGCCACCCCATGGTTGGATTGGGCAATCCTTCAACGTGGAAGGTCGCGGACGAAGGGGTGGCCACGGAGTGCCACCCCTACAATGTAGCTCAGAACTTGAACCTGATTTGCGAGTTGCAACTGTCAGCCGAAGTCCATCGCCAATCGACAGCCCGCTACAGATACACCTCGTCGACATAGCACCAGCCCCAGTTCTCTTCAGGCTGAAGCGATTTCATAATCGGATGACCGGTTTTGGCAAAATGCTTTGAGGCGTGTTTGTTTTTGGACGTATCACAGCAGCCCGCATGCCCGCATTTCATGCAGATGCGGAGGTGCACCCAGGTCTCACCCAGCTTCAGGCATTCCTCACAGCCGGGGGCGCTCGGTAGCACTTGCCGAATCTGATCCAGGTGCGAGCACGCGGCCAGCGGCTCCGGTTTTAACTCGATCATCTGCTCGGTATCAATCGTGTAACCATTGTCTACTGTCGCGCTGTCTTTGACCTGAGCTGAGGGATCGGCATTTTCCAGTCGAAATAAAACGGCGCTTTTAGCCAGATCGGCAGTCTTGCCGGACAATACCAGTTCATCGCCCGGACCAACAGTCAGCTCTGCGGAGTGAAGATCCATTGGTTGTCCATCCCGTCTCACACTTCTCAACGTCAGGCCATACCTTGGCCCAAGCTCCAGTTCTGACAGAGCGCGAGCAGTGATAGGTGATCCGGGCCTGACCATCACAGTGCGAGTGTCGAAACACTCTCCCGGGACATTGCACTCGACTACGGCTTTGTCACCAATCTCGGGGTCCTTGAGCAACGCGCTGTAGCCACCGCGCCTGACCGCCTCTTCGTGAGCTTCAATCTCTTCGGCAGGGATGCGATAGTCGCGCAGCACCTCGGCGAAGAGCTGGACGATTGATTCCAGTTCCTCTGCGATAACTCGATCTGCGCCGGCTGCGGTGAGGGTCTCAACTTCCGCCATGTAGTGAGTACGCACCACGATCCGCATCGTTGGATTAAGCATGCGGGCCTCGGAAGTGATGCGGTGGGCCATGGCCGGATCATCATCGGCAATCACCATCATCTTGGCGCGATCTATTCCTACCAGCATCAAGGTGTGCTGCTTGCTCGCATCTCCGCGTAGCACCGGCAGGCCATCGGATTCTGCCTCGTTCGCACCTGCCGGGCTGAGCGTAGTGATGATGTAGGGAATTCTCGATCCGCTAAGCACGCGTACCAGCCGCCTGGCAGCCTGACCATAACCAGCGACGATGACGTGGTCTTCCAGGTGCGGTATCTCGGGTTCTGATGGCTCGGATTCCATCATTGCCGTCGCGTCCCGTTGGGCCTTGCGGTTCTCGATGCGACTTGCCAGGCTGGTCCCCATCTTTGCGAGAAGTGGCGTCAGAATCATCAGCACCACAGTGGTCGCGATAAACGACTGCGAACCTGCTCCTGCAATGCCCGCAGGAAATAGACCAGCCTCGCGACCGGCGCGTTCAAGCACAAATGAGAATTCGCCGACCTGGGCCAGCATTAAAGCGGAAGCTACCACCACCGGCAGCCTGTAACCGAGCAGGAAGACGCTCAGGCCCGTGGTAATGACCTTAATGACCAGTACCGTCACGATGGCGGCCATCACCAGAGGGAGATTATGGACAAGAAACCGCAGGTCCAGAAGCATACCCACCGAGACGAAGAAGATGGCGCTAAAGAGAATCTGCAGCGGCATTGTCTCGCCAAGGGCATGCTGGCTGAATCGACTCTCGCTGACCAGCAAGCCGGCCAGAAACGCACCAAGGGACAGGCTCACCCCAGCCAAACTCGTAAGGTAAGCAGTGCCAAAACAGATAGCGATTACGGTCAGCAGGAACAACTCCGGCGAACAGGTGAGGGCTACTTGTTCCAACAACTTGGGCATCAGCTTTCTGGCCACCAGGAGGATCGCCGCAATGATCCCGAGCGCTTTCCCAAGCGCGTAGATGATACCCAGAGTCGATCCACCCGAGCCGCTTAACATGGGCACAATCAAAACCATTACCACGATCGCCAGGTCCTGAAAGATCAGCAGTGCTAAAGCTACCTGTCCGGCCGGTCCATTTGTCTCATCTCGATCGCCTAATAGCTTGAGCACGATTGCGGTCGAACTGAGTGCTACCAGGAATCCGGTGAAGAGTCCGACCTTCCAGTTGACGCCGAAAGCGGCCAGGGCTGCCACGGCGGCCCCAGTAGCGAGCGTGACCTGCAATCCTCCGCCAAGGAAAATCAATCGCTTAATCCGGGCCAGCTTTTCGAGGCTGAATTCAATACCGATGGTGAAGAGCAAAAGGATGACGCCGATCTCCGCCGCGGAATTAGCCAACTCCGGGTCTCTTACGAGGCCGAGTGCATTAGGCCCAACCAATACTCCCGCCAGCAAAAAGCCGACAATCGGAACCAGCTTTAGACGAAAGCAGATGTAGGCGATGACTGCGCCCGCCACAATCAAGACCACGACCTCAGTCAGGAAGGCTGGCGGGGCTCCGGTAGCTAGTGTGTATGACATGGCTCGCATTGATGCTGCACGGAATATTTGGATCTCAAGGTCTTGCCTATCGACCAGATTACTCGGAAATACGAAACGCACTTAGAAAAGAGAATGTCGAACAATATCAAGACCTGCAACCAATGCGCTAGGCCGATGAAGGACAGCTGATCAGGAGCTGCGAATCTCGTCAAAAACTACTCCTTGAAACTTAGCGACGACAAACAGAATCTCCTAAGGCCGTCTGGCGCAACCTTAGTGCGCGGAGAAAAAAAACCACTCGTTGAATAAAAAAAACACTTGACAGGCGACGGTTCCCGGAATATGTTCCCACTTCGAACAATATCGTTCCGTTCCATAATAATAGCGTTCCTTCAGTATTGTCCCTTCAGATCGATGCGTAAAATTAACACCCGAGATTTCCGGGTTGCGACCCGCACAACCTCGCGCGACATCAACCGGCGCATCGCTCTCAATGTGATCAGGGAGCATCAACCCATCTCGCGGGCGGACCTGGCGCGCCACCTGAATATTACCAGGGGAGTGGTCAGCACTCTGGTGCAGGAGTTAATAGCGCAGGGCGTGATCTATGAGGGCGCTACCGGCGAGACCGCACGGGGGCGCAAACCAACCTTCCTGCACATTAGAACTCGTGATCGTTTGGCAGTTGCAGTGGATGTTCGCTTCAGTAAGACAAACATAATGCTCTGTGATTTCTCGGGGCGGCAACTTGCTCTCGAGGCTCATGACACCATTTTTGATGTCACGGAATTCACCAGGGATCTGTCGACGCGAATTCGCAGAATGTTAAAAACACACGGCGCAAAGGCTACTTGCGAGGGCATTGGCGTGGTTGTCCCGGGGATGGTCGATCAACGCACCGGCCTGATTCTGAATGCGCCGGCACTGGGCTGGCGGGGAGTGGATATTCGGGACAAGCTGGCCGCCGCGACGGGTCTGCCGGTGCTAATCGAGAACTCAGGACGGGCTTGCTCTCTCGCCCAACTCTGGTTGGGACGGGGAGACAATACCGGTCCCAATAGTTTTGTTTTTATCAATGTCTCTGACGGCGTTGGCGTCGGCATGGTGGCCAATGGCGAGTTGGTACGCGGCCACGATCACATCGCCGGCGAATTCGGACATATGCCGCTAAACCTTGATGGTCCACGATGCATGTGTGGGGCTTCCGGCTGCTGGGAAGCTTACATTTCCAATCTCGCTACCCTCTCGCGTTATTTTGGGTGGGATTTGTCCAAACTCAGTCCAAAGAGCCTCCGCGATGCCGAACAAAGTTCTTTCACCGTCCTTGATCTGGTCGCGCGCGCCCGCGGCGGTGACGCGAAGGCGAACGCCGCAATCCAGGCCACAGCCCGGTTTCTCGGTCTCGGGCTGGGGACGATTGTAAACGTCATTAATCCCGACTCGATTTATGTGGCCGGCGAGATTACGACGGCGTGGGATCTGATCGAAGACACGGTGCGGCACGCGCTGGCCGAAAGAGCGTTGACCGAGAGCGCCGCCCGCACGCCGCTGCGCGTGAGTGTGACTGAGTCAACCAGATTGAGAGGGGCGGCAGCCCTAATAGCAGCGCCAAGCTTTGCGGCGCCGCGAGTCGCCTAGAGTTGAGAACACTGGGGCTAAGCAGGAGCAAGGGGTGCGCAGCTTTTAGAGAGCAACCGGATCGTCACGCTTGTAGGCCCAGGTTGCTTGTGTATTTTCGAATTTTCATTGGAGGTCACTGACATGTTAAGCGTAAGAGACTTTGGTTCACGGATGATCCAGTTTGCCGTTCTCGCAATCCTGCTCGCCATCCCCATGGCAGCTGTCGCGCAAGTCACGACGGCTACGATAGTTGGTACCACCTCGGATCCCAGCGGCTCCATCGTGCCCGGCGCTCAGGTAACTGCGCGCAATGTCGACACTGGCCTGACCCGCAGCGTGACCTCCGGCGAGGACGGTAACTACCGGCTTGAATTCTTGCCGGTAGGTAACTATGCGCTTGAGGTGACCACTACCGGCTTCAAGAAGGCCTACCTTAGCGGCATCGTTTTGCAGGTCAATGACACCGCCCGCGTTGATGTCGCGCTCACGGTTGGGCAGGTCACTGAGACCGTGACGGTCACTGAGACGCAGGCCACCATCAACACCAGTACGCCCGAGATCGGGCGCACCATCCAGTCTGCCGAAATCACCAGTCTCCCTCTGGTTGAGCGAAATCACCAGTCTCCCTCTGGTTGAGCGAAATGTTTACACGCTGCTGGACCTAACGCCCGGCGTGCAGTCAAACAACAACGGTGTTGCCGCGGCCTCAACCGGCACCAGTTCGCTAATCCTCGGTTTTCCCGAGCAGCGCACCCTGATCAATGGCGGTACTGACGGCGGCACTGGCTCAGTGAACTACTACCTTGACGGTGGTACCAACATGACCAACCTGCGTAACACGGGCAACATTCTTCCCAACCCTGATGCTATCCAGGAATTTCGGGTTCAGACCAACAGTTACAACGCAGAGTATGGTCGCTTTGCCAGTGGCGTCATCAACGTGCTCACGAAGTCGGGTACTAACACGTTTCACGGTTCAGTCTTCGAGTTCATACGCAACACCAAGTTCAACGCCAATGATTGGGGCTCCCAACTTGAGAAGCCGCCTTTTCGTCGCAACCAGTTCGGTGCCACCATTGGCGGCCCGATCAAGACCGACAAAGCATTCTTTTTCGCTTCCTATTCCGGCCTGCGCCAGACCACCAGTTCATTCCTGAGCGGCGCCGTTGTTCCCACCGCGCTGGAGCGCAGCGGTAATTTCACCGCCTCCGGCACCAAGCCCATCGATCCAGCCACTGGGTTGGCTTTCACCTGCAATGGCGTGACCAACGTAATCTGCCCCAACCGGATCGATCCGGTGGCGGCGAAAATCGTTACCGACTACATTCCGCTTTCTAACCTAGCCGGGAGCAGATGGCAGGGCAACCAACCCAGCCCCTTTAACTCTAACGAATACCTGGGAAAGGTAGACTACCAACTCAATGAAGCGCACCGCCTGACCTTTACCTACTTTAATACTGGTGGAACTAACACAGTGAAGGCGGGAGGCGGCAACCTACCATGGGCCAGCCAGCAATTCGCCTGGCGGCAGCACAACGTCAACATCAGCGACGTGTGGCTGATCAGTTCGGACAAGATTAATCAGGTCTGGTTGACTTACACCCGAAATCTTGGTGGCCGCTTAAATACGCCCGCGACCTCGCTTGGCGATTTGGGGTCGGCGTTCACGATTCAGGGCGCGCCATCTCTCCCGCAGGTCACAGTCACTGGCTTCTTCACGCTGACAAACTCCATCGGCGGTCCCAGGGCCGGCACCAACTTCTATTCCATCCGCGACGTCTTCAGTTGGACCAAGGGCAGCCACTCTCTGAAGTTTGGCGGCGAGGTGTCGCGTGACAAGGACATCCAGGAAACACTGCTTAACAACTACGGCGTGTTTACCTTCAATAACGGCGCGACCAGAAACGCCTTCGCGGATTTCCTGATCGGTATTCCCAGCGCGGTCACGCAGGATGCGCCGGTGACCGCTTATACCGATAGCTGGTACACAGCTTTCTTCGTGCAGGATGATTACCGCATTCGACCCCGCCTGACCCTGAACCTGGGTTTGCGTTGGGACATTCAAACACCCCCAACTGACCCTCAGAATCGGGTCGTAAACTATGTCCCTGGTCTGAAGTCGACAGTTAATCCAGCTGCACCGGTTGGGGCGCAGTTCTATGGCGATCCGGGCGTGGAACGGGGCGCAATTCCTGTTTCTTACGGCCACATTTCTCCCCGCTTCGGCTTTGCGTGGGATCCGTTTGGCGACGGAAAGACCTCGCTTCGCGGGGCGGCCGGGATGTTTTACGGCAGCATCTCAGGCAACGAGTGGAATACCCAGACCAACTTCCAACCTTTTTCCACACGGCTCACTTTCACCAATATTAATCAAAGGACCAACGCGGCCGGCGTGCCGTTGGGAGCGTCGCTCTCGAACCCATATAACGCCTTCGTAGGCGGCAATCCATTCCCCTACAAGGGCAACTTCATCACCGGTGGTGGCCTGTTCGCCGTTGCGCAAGACTTCAAGTGGCCCCGCACAGTCCAGTTGAATGCATCAGTTCAACGTCAGATCACAAACGACTTGACCGTGGGCGTGGCTTACGTTGGCACCATCAGCAGCAACCTCCCCTTCGGACGTGACGTCAACTATCCAGTACTAACGGCCACTGCTACCAGCGCCGGAGCGAATATACTCTCGCGGCGGCCCAACCCGGCGTTTGGTGCCGTGCTGCTTTTGAATTCGGACCAGAATGCTTCCTACCATGGTATGCAAATCACCAGCGCGATGCGCATGAGCCATCGCGTCAGCTTCAACGCGTTCTACACCTTCAGCAAAACTCTTTCCAGCGTGCAACTGCACAACAACACCACTCAGGGCTTGGCCCAAAACTACAGCAAGCTGGGGCTCGATAAGGGTCGCGCAGATACCGACCAGCGCCACGTCTTCAGTATGAGTTTGAACTACCAGCCCGACTACTTCAGCGGGAGCCATGTGATCGTGCGTACTCTGCTCAATGGGTGGAGCATCTCGCCGATTATCAAACTGCGCAGCGGTCTTCCATTCACCATAACCAACGGCAATGTGGACGCCAATCTCGACGGGCAAACTAACGACCGTGCGGCCTTAATCGGCGATCCATTCATTTCCAATCCCACACCGGAGCGGTGGTTCAACACCGCTGCCTTTGTCCAGAACAAAGTCGTGACCGGGGTCGCCACCGACGGCAGCTCACCGCGCAACCTGCTTGACGGTCCAGGTTATAAGGTCGTTGATCTGGCCATCTCGCGGGACTTCAATTTGAACGAGCGCTTCAAGCTGCGTTTCCGAGGCGAGGCTACGAATGTCTTCAACATGGTGAACCTCGGACAGCCGGGTGCTGCCGTCCCTTCGGGCGCGACTTCGACCACCTTTGGCGTGATCACGTCTGCCAATGCGATGCGCAAGATGCAGTTTGGCTTGCGGCTGACCTTCTAACACGGCCAGTTCGGTGAAGATGTCCGACACACTCAGATTGTTACGACGAAACCGCAAGCTCGAGCGTGTCGGACATCAAAACCGATCCACCACCACTGACACAGTCGTCTTCACGCCTAAAACATATTTCGGTCCGATGTAAGGAAGCCAATGGCGGGCCGGAAATGTGTCTGAGACTTGCAGAAGGGGGGTTGAATGGAAACAGCTATACAGCTAAACGGGCATCCACAGCATATCGATTGGGCCAACGTTCCCATCGAACAACTGGACGAGGGTATTGAGCGGCAAATGATCATCGGCCAGAAGATGATGATCTGCCGCCTGCGGATTGCCCCGCACATCGTCACGCCAGAGCACGATCATCCACACGAGCAGATGACCATCGTCGAGCAGGGGCGCGTGTTGTTTACGATAGGCCACGAACAGCGCGTGGCGCAGGCTGGTGAGGTGCTGTGCTTTCCTTCGGGCACCTGGCACGGCGCCACTATGCTGGATGACGAAGTAGTCTTGGTCGATATTTTCTCGCCCATCCGCGAAGACTTTCTAGCGTCGTAGTCGGACGCGGCGAGCGCTTTCTCGATCGCATAGCCAATGCTGAGTGACCTGCAAGGCAGTAGTACTTTCAGTCCGCCTGGCGAACGAATGGTGTGCAGTAAAAACAGAGAGTTAGCCGAGGTGCGGTGATAGCCTTTGCGGCTGTGCCGCCTTCCGTGCGGAAAGGCTCGGCCTTTCCGATAGCGATTTCATTTTTTGAGGCTGCGCCTCTGATCTAGCGCAGAGGCATAGCCTCAAAATAAATAGAAGTTACCGGTGAGCCGGAGCCTCACCGCACGGAAGGCGGCACAGCCGCAGAACCAAGCTTAGAGATAAATGGCTGACGAAAAACCAAACACAACGCCAACCAGCACCGGATTCAAGCTCCGCGGCCTCCGATGGTGGATCGTGGGCCTCGTCTTTCTCGCCACTCTAATCAACTACATCGATAGACTGACGATCTCGGTGCTGGCTCCGGTCATCACCCGCGATCTCGGTCTGACCAATACTGAATTTGGCGGGATTATTACCTGGTTCCTCCTGGCCTATACCATCAGCCAGGGACTCTCGGGAAAACTCTACGATCGAGTCGGCACCAGGCTCGGGTTCGTGTTTTCGATCATTGTCTGGTCACTCGCCGCGATGGCCCACGCATTTGCCCGGGGCCTGACCAGCCTCAGTGTTTTTCGTTTTATTCTCGGACTTGGCGAGGCCGGCAACTGGCCCGGCGCCGCCAAGACGGTAGCTGAGTGGTTTCCCATTCGCGAGCGGGCCTTTGGCATGGCGATCTTTAACAGCGGCGCCGCCATCGGTTCCATCGTGGCGCCACCGCTGATAGTTTGGCTCAGTCTGACCTATGGCTGGCAGACGACGTTTATTGTTACCGGATCACTCGGTTTTTTCTGGTTGGTACTATGGCTTTTCTTTTACCAGACACCTGAGCGTCACCCATGGTTGCGCACCGACGAACGCACGCTGATCCTCGAGGGGCAGCGAGTCGATGATGCAACGGAAGCGACGGATACAGGCGCCGAAAGTGTGCGCTGGCGAGACCTGCTTCGCTACAAGCAAGTTTGGGCGATCGTGTTAGCGAGGTTTTTGACTGACCCAATCTGGTGGCTCTACATCAGCTGGTTACCAAAGTACCTCGCGGATGCACGGGGCTTCTCGCTGGCCAAGATAGGACTCTTCGCCTGGGTTCCCTATGTCGCCGCCGACGCCGGCAGTCTTTCGGGAGGTTGGTTATCCGGATATCTGATCGGCCGCGGCTGGAGTGTCGATCGCGCGCGGAAGGCCGTCATTCTGGCAGCCGCGCTGTTGATGCCGGCCGGAATTTTTGCGGCGTTTGCGGAGGATGCAATGGTCGCCCTGGTTTTAATTGGAGTTGTGCTCTTTGGCTTTCAGGTTTGGATTAACAATGTGCAGACCTTGCCCAGTGACTTCTTCTCTGACAAAGCTGTTGCCTCAGTTGCCGGGCTCGGCGGAACCGGTGCGGGGATTGGTTCAATGATTTTTATTTTCGGTACTGGCTGGGTGGTGGACCACTTTTCTTACGTGCCTGTCTTAGTGACGGCCGGGCTTTTGGCGCCGATTGGAACTGCGGTCTTGTTTGTGCTGGCAGGTCCTATCAAGCGGGTCGCGCTGAAGCAGCCAGTATTGAAGACCAGGTGAGAATATTCAAGACTTAGTGACCCAGTTTGGGCAATGCCATCCTGACCCAATTAACTTTGCTTTTGCCCCAAGGGGGCTGCGGCTCAAAGCCCAGGGTTGCCGCTTCGGCTACCCTGGGAACTCAAGCAAGATAGTTTCTCAACCGCAAGGCGGTTGCGTCAGTGCCGCCAGCCTTCAGTCGCAACCGCGTTGCGGTTGTAATGTTGTCGTTGCCACCTTTCCCCAGGGTAGCCGAAGCGGCAATACTGGGCTTTGAGCCGGAGCCCCTTTGGGGCAAGGGAAACAGTAGTTCATGCAGCCTAGTTATATGAGTTAAGTATTTCATTGCCCCGGTCGGATTTTTCTTCCGAGGAGGGCACAGAGAGTTAACTCAAATCCCAGGCACCATCAATCAGGAGGGGACTTAGTTATGAATAATGGACTGGCCTTAAGCGGGAAAGTGGCGTTGGTGACCGGTGGGTCATCGGGAATAGGCCGCGCCACCGCTGAGGCCCTGGCATCAAATGGCGCACGAGTGGCCATCAATTTTCATCGCAACGAGGTGGGAGCCGAGGCCGCGCGCGCGCAAATAGTTGACGGAGGGGGCAGCGCCATCGCCGTCCAGGCGGACGTTACCAAGGCGTCCGATGTTGAGTCGCTGGTCAAACAAACAGTCACTGAATTAGGGCCGATCGATATCCTGGTAAACAATGCCGGATCGTTAGTGGAGCGTTTGAGAATCCTCGAGTTGACGGAAGAGCGTTGGGACGAAGTGATTGATCTGAATCTCAAAACCGCCTTTCTCTGTTGCCAGGCAGTGGCTGCTGCAATGATGGAGCGCAAGACGGGAGCCATCATCAACGTTTCATCAATCGCCGGGCGCAATGGCGGGGCACTCGGCTCGATCCATTACTCGGCGGCGAAGGGTGGTCTGATCACGTTTACCAAGGGGCTGGCTAAAGAGCTGGCACCCTTCGGTGTGCGCGTTAACGCGGTCTCGCCGGGAGTTATTGATACTCCATTCCATGAGCAGTTCTCGTCGCCGGAGATGATGAAAACATATGCCGGTATGATCCCGTTAGGCAGGGTCGGCACGCCGGCGGAAGTTGGTAAAGTGATTTGCTTCCTGGCATCTGACGCTGCCAGCTATCTGGCCGGTGAAACGATCGAGATCAATGGCGGCATGTTCATGGACTGAATTACGGGTACCTGATGTACCTGATGAGTGATGAGTGATGAGTGATGAGTGATGAGTGATGAGTGATGAGTAAAAAAGGTACTGAGTACTGAGTCCTGAGTGCTGAGTGCTGAGTGCTGAGTGCTGAGTGCTGAGTAAGAGGATGTGTGTACTCATTACTCATGATGAGTGGTAGTGATGAGTTGGGGCGGCTGGCTTTTAGTTCCGTTTATTCGATTCGTTTAGAGAGGGCACTTGTGCCCCCCTTCGCGAGTCGATAAGTCGCTGGCAAAACGCAAGACATAATTCATGGAGCAAACAGCTATCGCCCCGCGGTTCGTGTGGCAAAACTCTTTTGCCCTCGCAATGAGGGACAGGCCGAGTAGACGGTGTTTTAGGGCTGTGCCTCTGATGTGCCGAAGGTTTATGACCTTTCGAGGAGGCCCGACCATCCAAATCGGCTACGCCCCTTAACTGGGGCGCAGCCCCAAACAGATTGAGAGCTAGTCGGAAGGTCATAGACCTTCCTCACATCAGGGGGCAAAGCCCCGCACGTGTACCGCCGGTGGGCTGAGACCATGATCATTCGCATACAAACCAACAAGTATCTCCGACACTTATTACTCATCACCCTGGCTCTCGCTTCCAGTCTCCTGCCGATCGCGGACGTGTTCGCCCAGGATGCGCGGGAGTTGGACCAGGAACGTGCGGCCAGCAAGAAACTCAAAGGTGAGCATCCGCTGGTTGAACTGATGCGGACGCGCAAGTCGGCATTGCGCCCCGAGCTGGTCGGCGTTCACCCACGCGTTTACGTTACGGAACCCGAGCTGGCGACTTTGCGCGAGCGGGCCCGTACCACGCACCGAGATCTGTGGCAACAGGCGATCAAGAACATACGCGCGCTCAGAGGTGACCCACCGCCGCCGCCTGCCGGAGCCAGGCGCCAGCAGAATGAGGTCGGCCTCGCCATCGCGGAAGCGGCTTTCGCTTACAAGATCGACGGCGATAAAAAGTACCTTGACGCTGCCCGCAAATACATGGATGCGGCCGTCAGTTACGATATTTGGGGTTATGCGAACAACAAGCCTAACGTGGATCTGGCTGCGGGTCATCTGCTCTACGGGTTGGGCTGGGGCTACGACCTGCTCTATCACGACCTGACTGAACAAGAGCGGACGCGGTATCGCGATAAACTGATCAAACAAGCGCGACTACTGGCTGAATATTTCAGGCCAAAGCCAGGCCGCACTTTCGCCTACAGTCAGAACCACACGTTTATTCCCCTGGCCGGACTCGGGGTGGCTGCCTACGCGCTCTACGACGAGACGCTCGAGGCCCCGGGCTGGGCCAGTCTCACGCGGGCGGTCTACGATCGGGTGTTGGCTACATATTCTCAGGATGGTTACTTCTACGAGGGCTTTGAATACTGGATCTTCTCAACGCCCTGGCTGGTCCATTATCTCGACGCACACGCCCACGCCACCGGCGAGGATCTTTACGACCGCCCGGGTTTTCGTTTGACGCACGAATACGTCGCTCACTCAACCCTTCCGACTGGAAATTACGTCTTTGATTTCGGCGACATTTATGAGGGCCCCTTAACGCGCGCGGGACAGGGCGAGGACTATAAGCGGACGCATCCGCAAGGTCACTTTGCCACCAACTACAACCTGCTCTACCGCTTCGCCCAACGTTTCCAAAGTGGCGAAGCTCAAGGAGTGGCTGAGTGGCTGAAGCGATTTGGACAAGTCAACGCGGAAGACTTTTGGTCGCTGGTTTGGTACGACGCGAACCTCAAACCGGTGCCCATGGAGCGCCAAACTGCCTGGCACTATTTTCCCGACCACGATGTTTTCTACTGGCGCAGCGATTGGACTACGAAGGCGACCGCCTTTGCTTTCAAGTCTGGGCCGCCGGAAGGCCATCACACCAAAGCTGCACTGGAACAGTTTCCCGACTGGCGCTTGTCCTCTGGTCACGCGCATCCGGATGCCAACAGCTTTATCATCTTTGCGGGAGGGCAATACTTGACTGGAGACACAGGCTACGCCGGTCTGCCCATGACTGAGCATCACAACACATTGCTGGTCAATGGCAAGGGCCAGGCAAAAGAGGGGGTGGGTCACGACGTGTTTGCCGACGTACCCTACGAACTCCTTGATCGGATCCGCATCAGCGAAGTAAAGGTCAACCAGAACGAGGTCATGGTGCGCGGCGACACGACCGCGGCTTACGGACCGGAGCTCGGGGTGAAGAAGTTTGTGCGGGAGTTCGTCTATAAACCCGGCACCGGCTTCACCGTTTCTGACCAGGTAGAAACGACAAAGCCAGCAGTCCTGACGCTGGTGTTGCACGCTGACAACCGCATTGAGAAGGAGAGCGGCAACCGGTTTAGCATCAAAATGGGCGGAGTGAAACTGCTGATCGATCAAGCCATCGAACAGTCGAATGAATCGCCGGCGACGGGGCAACTTCAGGCTACCATCGAAACAAACAACCTGACCGCCCCTGGCCCTCCTGGCTCGGTGGATAAGGGTGAGCGTCAAGCGCGCGGCCAGAAGCTCTTGCTTGCTACGCCGGCACCCGTCACCAAGGCGCGCTTCATCCTCCGATTAAAAGTCGAAGATTGAACCGGGCAGATTCCGAGGTCCAGCCGGCGGCAACGGGTGCCCAAAACATTGCGAGATTTTGGGAAATCTCGCCTGGGAAATCCTTACCTTTCCGCGTTCGTTTTAGAGGGGTCTCTGTGCGTCCCTGAGTGTTCTCTGTGACTTTGTGGTGGAGAACGGCGGAAAAAAAACCACCACAGAGACACAGAGAACCCAGAGGACGCACAAGAGAAGTCTCAAATTAGGCAAGACCGAAAAGGAATCACCCACCCGTAAAAGATCGCAACGGAGCGGATCCTATGGTTGAAGACCTGTCCTTACATCACAACCCAATCAGCAATCTTTTCAAGGACGGAGGTTTTTCTGAAAGGTGGGCCGAATACCGCCTGACCGACGAGCAAGTGGAATTTTATCGGAAGAATGGATACCTCGCCGGAGTCAGGTTGTTGAATGATGAACAGGTAGAGGTGCTGCGGCAGGAGTTGGCCGAGTTGGTCAATCCGAGTCATCCGGGCAATCACTTGTTCTATGAGTTTAACTCCAATGAGTCAGCCGATCCTGAAAAGATTCTGTTTCATGCGTTGGGGGCGTGGCGCGTCACGTCCGGCTTTCACGATCTGCTGTGGAATCCCGCTTTTTGTATTCCGGCGTCGCAACTGCTGGAGGGCCCGGTCCGCTTTTGGCATGATCAGCTTTTTTACAAGCCGGCACATCATGGGGGAGTGGTGATCTGGCATCAGGACTATTCATACTGGACCAGGACGCAGCCGATGGCCCACCTTTCGTGTTGGGTCGGTTTGGATGATTCAACGCGCGAGAATGGCTGTGTGCATTATGTGCCTGGCAGCCACCGCTGGAATCTACTGCCGCGAGAAGATTTCAGGAGCGATATGGACACGATTCAGGGCGTGCTTAGCGATGCGCAGAAGAAAGAGTTTTGCCCTACGGCCATAGAGCTGAAGAAAGGCGAGTGCTCCTTTCATCACCCGTTGATGGTCCATGGTTCATTTGAGAATCGAACTGACCGACCACGCCGAGCGGCTGTAATAAATGTTGTGCACGACGGCGTCCGTTCTGTTTCGGATGAGCCGTTGCTGGAAGGTGTTCCGCGAATTGCTGCGGGCGAGAGGCTCGGTGGGCAGTTCTTTCCGCTGCTGTTTGATCCGCAGGAGGTTGGGTAGCAGTTGAAAAGGGGCGTCATAGGTTCGGTGGCTTGTGGAGTCGACCTCTTATTGGGATCGCGGGTGCCCTCGCCCACATGTTGCGCTGAAGTCATTTGTTAGAAAACTGTTCGTTGTTTCCCAACCTTTTCAGGCGCGGGCGTCCGCGGTCACAGTAAAAGTGGGTAACTCCTCGCGTCTGAATTCCAAACCCGCTACCGCCGGTCGTCATTACCAGCTAAATTCTCGTCTTTCGTGCAATAATGCGTACACTTCGTATCACTCGCACCGAGCTTGTTTAAGGCTTGTGGGAGTGGCGTACCTTCGTCGCCCATCCGGGGCCCAGGACGAAAGAGTCAGTGACGCGTCCCGATCAGAACATTACCGAACTCCTGGTGAAGTGGGGCAGTGGCGACAAGGCCGCGCTCGATGAGTTAATTCCGCTCGTCTATGGCGAGCTGCGCAAACTGGCTGCCAGTTATCTTCGCCGTCAGCCGGGTTCTCATACGTTGCAGGCCACCGCTTTGGTGCACGAAGCTTATGTCCGCCTGGCCGACCAGTCGAGTATTTCAATGGAACACCGCGCGCAGTTCTTTGGCCTGGCCGCGAAAGTGATGCGCGACATTCTGGTGGATCACGCGCGCAAACGGCTAGCAGAAAAACGCGGCGGGCACCAATTGCATCTGTCACTAAGCCAGGCTGACCGGGTGGGCCATAAGCCTGAAGTAGAACTGGTAGCTCTCGATGATGCGTTGAAGGAACTTGCCACGACCAATCCTAAACACAGCCGGGTGATCGAACTGCGCTTTTTCGGAGGCTTGACGATCGAGGAGACTTCGCAGGTAATGAGTTTGTCACATGCCACGACGGAACGTTATTGGAGCTTCGGGCGGGCCTGGTTGCGACGCGAGCTGGCTGCATAGCAATATGAAAACCCCTGAGAGCATGCAGCAACTTGAGGAGCTCTTTCACGAAGCCGTAGGCCTCGAACCGCAGGAGCGCGCTGATTTCATGGCCCGGATTCATGGTTCAAATCCCGAACTGGGAGCCGCGGTAGAGTCTCTCATCGCGGCGCATGAGCAGCCGGACAGTCCCATCGATGTACCCGCTTACCAGGCCGCTGCGGAAATGATCGCGCAAACCCAACCGGCGCTGGTGGCTGGGCAAGTCGTGGGACACTATCAAATCATTGCACCCATTGGAAAAGGCGGAATGGGCGAGGTCTATCTCGCCAATGATGCGAAACTTGATCGCAAAGTCGCACTGAAGTTGCTGCCAGCGGAGTTTACTAATCACAAAGAGCGACTCAGGCGGTTCATCCAGGAAGCGAAGGCCGTCTCCTCACTCAATCATCCCAACATCATTACGATCCATGAGATTGGCGAGGCAGCAGGCGCCCACTTCATTGCCACCGAATTCATCGACGGGCAAACACTCAAGCTGCACATGACGCCTACGAGGATGGAGTTACGGGATATTCTCGACGTGTCAATTCAGGCGGCCGGCGCGCTGCAGGCTGCGCACTCCGCGGGGATAATCCATCGGGACATCAAGCCTGACAACATCATGCTGCGGCCGGACGGATATGTGAAAGTTCTCGATTTCGGGCTGGCCAAGCTAACTGAGAAGCCCAGCTCGCAGACTGCGACGTCAGGCGATTCAGCTATTGACACGATGATTAACGTCGCCACCAGGCCGGGAACATTGATGGGAACAGTCCATTACATGTCGCCGGAGCAGGCCCGCTGCCAGGTCCTGGACGCCAGAACTGATGTGTTCAGTCTGGGCGTTGTAATTTACGAAATGGCTGCAGGCAGGAGGGCATTTGCCGGTCCGACGGACATTGACACGCTCGTATCAATTCTCGAGAAAGAGCCCGTGTCCCTGGACGAGTGTGCGCCTGACGTTCCCGCGGAGTTTCAGAGAATAATTAGCAAAGCGTTGCGCAAGGATCGAGAGGAACGTTATCAGACGATTAAGGATTTACTGATCGACCTTAAGAGCCTCAAGGAAGACCTGTCATTCGCCCAGAAACTCGAGCGGTCAAGGCCGCCGCACTCGAAGACCCGAGTCTCAACTGCTGCCACCGCGACAGAATCGCCGAAAACAACGGAAAGGGAAGCGGCAACAGATAAAAATGCGGCCGCGTTGTCGTCCGCAATCAATTCGACCCAGCCGACGCCTCGCCGACGCACTGCCCCTATTGTTTTGGCGGTGGTCCTACTCGCAGGTTTGGTGATTGGCGGCGTGATGTTTTGGCGGCGGAACGGATCAACGCCCGTCATCTCCCCTCCAGCCGCAGTCCCCGCGGCGCAACGGACATTAAGTTATTGGATAACGGTGCAGAAGTATCGTGATGGTAAACCGTATCAGGATCCCTTTCGGCTCAGGGACGACATTAATTTCGAGAAGGACTATCGGCTTCGATTGAGCCTCACCAGCTCACAGAGTGGGCGCCTCTACCTGTTGAACGAGGGTCCCGTGGGAGCTGACCAAACTCCAACGTTCAACGTAATGTTTCCTTCGACCACCACCAACCAAGGCTCGGCTCTACTAACGGAGAACCAGCAGATTCAGATTCCTGAGCAAACCTGGTTTAGCTTCGATGGGCAGCAGGGCACCGAAAAAATCTGGCTCGTCTGGGCCGCGAAGGACGTACCCGAGTTGGAGGCGGTCAAGGGTTTTGCGAATCCAAAAGACCGCGGGGTCATCGCCAGTCCAGAGCAGAGGATGGCGGTGAACCAGTTTCTGAAAGCGCATTCGTCGTCAGGTCTCTCTATAGAACGCGACCAGGACAAGAAAGAGACCCTGGTCAGAGGAACTGGCGAGATACTGGTCCACGTAATACAGCTGGAACACCATTAACCCAGAGCCCCGCCCACTCGACAACCAGGCGTATTAATCATACGTTCGTTTAGAGGTGGGCACCGCCCACCGGCGCGGCGGGGATAAGACCATTCAACTAAACATTCAAACGCAAATTACTCGATCCGAATTGTTTCCTCCACGTCGCACCGGTGGGCGGTGCCCACCTCTAAACGAGCGCAATCCTATGTGGCTTTCCGCCGCAACAAACACTTCGGACATTCTCCAGCCCCGTTAGGATTCCCTCCGCGAGCATTGCAGGGTAGAATCCGCGTACGCATTTCTGGATCCCTCATTTTCATGAGGGAATCTGGTTCTTAATTTCGGTATAAGAATCAGGCCGGGAAACACAACCCGGCCGGGTACCACTTAACTCTCGGAAACATTCGCGACCGCTACCGAGGGGTGGCCTCGGAGTGCCACCTACAAAGCAACCGCAGCCGCTCCGTGGCTACTGGCGCCGCCTCTCCAAGCCCGTGTCCTCCAGACATACAGTCCTCATTCATTGGAATAATTCTCGCACCTTTGAGGGAATTACGGTTGAGACTCAGGTAGTTTTGATGGGAAGGACAGGTATGTTGGTCAAGAAATTCTCTTTGCTGCTGCTTCTCAGTTTGGCCACCGTTTCCCTGCAGGCGCAGGAGCTTCATCCACTTACATCTGGTCAATCGGTTGAGCGTGAGATCGTGGGCGGCCAGTTGCATGATTATCAGATTACGCTTCAGGCGGCCGATTTCGTGCGCGTCGTGGTTGAGCAGAAAGCCATTGACGTGGCGCTGGTGCTGGCGGCCCCGGACGGTAAGAAGGTGCTCGAGGTGAACCTCACCACGGCCGGCGGGCTGGAGTCGCTCTCTGCGGAGGCAGCGGCGAGCGGGGATTATCGGCTCACGGTACGTGCCGCCGGTGGAGCCTCGCTCGCCGGGTCCTACCAGCTGCGACTGGAAGTGAGGGCGGCGGCCACGGCCGAGGACCGGCAGCGCATCGCCGCCGAGCAATGGATGCTCGAAGCCAACGAGTTGCGAAGGCAGGGCGCGAAGACGGCCGATCAGGCGATTGACAAGCTGCAGCAGGCCCTTTCCGTGTGGCGCGAACTGGGCGATCAATACTCGGCCGCCTGGTCGCTTTGGAGCATCGGAGTTGCCAATTACAACCTGAGCCGCAACGAGAAAGCGATTGAATATTACGAGCAGGCGCTCGGGATCTATCGCGAGGTGAAGAACCGCGCCGGCGAAGGAACCACGCTCGGCAGTCTGGGCAGTGCCTATTCCAATCTGAGGCGTTACGAGAAAGCGATTGAATACAACGATCAGGCGCTCAGGATCCATCGTGAAGCGAAGAACCGAAGTGGCGAAGGAGCCACGCTCAACAATCTGGGTCTTGCCTATTCCGGCCTAAGCCGCTACGACAAAGCGATTGAGTACTACGAGCAGGCGCTCGCGATCCATCGCGAAGTGAAGAACCGAACCGGCGAAGGAAGCACGCTCAATAGTTTGGCCAATGCCTATTACAATCTGAGCCGCAACGACGAAGCGATTGAATACTACGAGCAGGCGCTCAGGATCCATCGGGAAGTAAAGAATCGAACCGGCGAAGGGCTCACGCTCGGCAGTCTAGGCAGCGCCAATTCCAACCTGAGGCGTTACGAGAAAGCGATTGAATACAACGAGCAGGCGCTCGTGATCCATCGTGAAGTGAAGAACCGAAGCAGCGAAGGAGTCACGCTCAACAATCTGGGCCTTGCCTATGCCGGCCTGAGCCGCCACGACAAGGCGATTGAGTACTACGAGCAGGCGCTCGCGATCTCTCGCGAGGTGAAGAACCGAACCGGCGAAGGAGG